>AQSD01000001.1 GCA_000402755.1 Fidelibacterota bacterium SCGC AAA160-B08
TCTACAGTATCAATGGGAGCAATAGTACTAAGTGCGGCAGCAAAAAAAAATTAAGATTGGTGTTGTAGGTGCAGGACATTTAGGTAAATACCATATTAATCATTTATCTAAACATGCTGATATTGATTTTGTTGGCTTTTTTGATACAAATCAAGATGGTGCTAAAAAAATAGCTAAAGAATTCTCAGTAAAATCATTTGAAAAGATTGATCAATTAATATCTGCGTCAGATGGGGTGCACATTGTTACTCCTACTAATTTTCATTATGAAATTGCTATTCAATGTTTAGAAAAAAATAAAGATATTTTTATTGAAAAGCCTATAACCAACACTACTAAAGAAGCTGATAAAATTATTCAAATAGCCGCGTCTAAAAAATGTATCGTGCAAGTAGGCCATATTGAAAGATTCAATCCCACTATTAATAAACTGAAAAATATTGTTTCATCTCCACATTACATTGAAATAGAACGGCTAGCTCCTTTTCAAGCAAGGGGTACAGAAGTGCCAGTAGTTTTAGATTTAATGGTTCACGATATTGATTTGATTTTATCTATGGTAAATTCAAAAATTATAGACATTCATGCCAGTGGGGCTAAAATGATGAGCAACACAGTAGATCTTGCACATGCACATATTAAGTTTGAAAATGGTGTTGTTGCAAATTTGAAATCTAGTAGGATTGCCCAAAATTATGTTAGAAAAATTCGTACATATGAAAAAAATCTTTACACTATTACAGATTTAATGATTCCTCAAATTGAAGTATATGGCCTTGAAAAAACTTCTACTTTTTCTAGTAGGTGTATCGAGCAAACTATTGATACTGCAGTAGGATCTAAAAAATTATTTTATGAAAAAGTAGTGCCAGAAAAAAAAGATGCCCTATTAGAAGAAATTAATGATTTTATTAACTGTATCAAAAGTCGACATGCGCCTACCGTAGATGGGAAACAAGGGTTGCAGGCTTTAGAAATTGCTCTAGAGATTGAAAAAAAAATTATCCACAATGATAAATAAAAAAATAGTAGTTATTGCTGGAGAAGATTCAGGAGACTTGCATGGATCTTATCTTATAAAAGCTCTAAAAGAATCTAATAAAAATTATAAATTTTATGGAATTGGTGGAGAAAAAATGATTCAACAAGGGTTAACTCCTATTGAACATATTAAAAATCTAAATGTCATCGGCTTAGTTGAAGTATTAAAGCATTACCCGAGAATTAAACGAATTTTCAATAAAACATTATTATTCATAAAAAATACACGGCCAGAAAAAGTCATCTTAATTGATTATCCTGGATTCAACTTAAGATTAGCAAAAAAAATATCAAATATGGGTATAGAGGTTTCTTATTTTATATTGCCACAAGTTTGGGCCTGGAGAAGTTCGCGAGCAAAAATCTTGGAGGAAAATACTGATAAGCGCATTAGTATTATTCCTTTGGAAGAAGATTGGTTTAAAAAGCGTGATATTGAAATTTTATATGTTGGTAACCCGTTAATAGATCTAAAAAATATCGAAGCAGACAAGAGTGCTTTATACAAAAAATATAATATTTCATCGGGCGATAAGATTGTTGCATTGATGCCTGGTAGCCGAAAATCTGAAATTCAAAAACATTGGCCAATTTTTTTACAAACATTAAACCTATTAAAAAAACAATCATCCTATAATATAGTTCCCATACTGCTTAAAGCGCCTAATGTTGTAATCGATAATATCCCTAGCGATATTATTACTATTAAAGAAGACCACTATGAGGTCCTTTCTGTCGCAGATGCGGCTATTGTATGCTCAGGCACAGCCACGCTTGAAACAGCAATCCTGGGTTGCCCAATGGTAGTCTGCTATAAACTATCCTCTATTACTTGGTTTTTAGCGCAAAAAATGTCTTCTGTAAAATATCTTTCTTTGGTAAACCTCATTGGTAATAAAGATATTGTGAAAGAATTATTGCAAAATGATATGAACGCTAACAATATAACAAAACAAATCATTTACTTATTATCAGAAGAGGGTCAAGAAAAAACTAAAACAGATTATCGTGAGTTAATAAATTCTTTAACTTCTAAGACAAATCCATATAAAGAAGCTGCTAAATATATTTTACAATAAATTATGATGTATAAAATCAAAACATTTGCTCTAAAACTAGTAATCAATTTTTTATATGGGTTTAATAGTTGGGAAGTTGTCGGCGAAGAAAATATTCAAAATTTAGTATCAAAAAATAAGTCGTTTATCCTGGTCACTTGGCATGGAAAAGTATTGGCTGTTTTTAAATATTTTGCCAATAAAAATTATATTGGACTTGCAAGCAAAAGCAAGGATGGAAGTCTTATTGTTGATGTTGGAATAAAAATGGGGTATAAGTTTGTTAGAGGATCAAGCGGCAAGGGTGGTAGTGAGGCCTATAAAGATATGATCAAATTATTGCAAAAACCTTCTATTCAACTGATTATTACACCCGATGGACCAACAGGTCCTGAACACATTCCAAAGCCTGGCGCAGTACGTCTAGCAAGAGAAAGCGGCGTCCCTATAGTTCCAGTAATTGGTCATGCGTCAAAAAGTTGGAAATTTCAAAATTGGCATACGTTTTATATTAGTAAGCCCTTCAGTAGAACAAAGATGGTTATTGGAGATCCTATTTATTTCGACGCTGAACAATCAGTGGAGGAGTGTCTAGATATTGTTAAAAATGCGTTATCTACTACAGACAAAAAGGCCTCTTCAGATGCATAAAATTTTCTCCTTTATTCTGTTTTTATTTCCAATACATCTAGTGTTTATTAAAATCAAAAATTTTTTATACGATAATAACATTATTGATCCTATAAAGATTGATACTAAAATTATTAGTATCGGTAATGTCTCTTTGGGTGGTGCAGGAAAAACTCCTTTTACAATCGCTCTATCTAATTTTTTAAAAGAAAAGATGGGGGTTTCTGTAGGCGTAGTGACAAGAGGATATGGAAGAAGAAATAGTCACCATAATTTTTTATTTAACAACCACTCTTGGCAAGATTGTGGAGATGAGGTTATAGTTTTAACAAATAATCTTTCTCGTTCTATACCGGTTTATATATCAAGCAATAAAATTTTAGGCGCAAAAGAACTGTCTAGTTTAGGTTGTGATATTGTAATATTAGATGATGCTTTTCAACATCGTAAATTAGGTCGAGATATTGATATTGTACTTTTAAGCCCAGATGAGCTTGTGCCTAAAAACCAAAAGACTTTTCCTTGGGGCCTATTAAGAGAGCCCTTCTATAATATAAAACGGGCTAATATTATTATTGCCACTAAAATGAATTTATACAATAGCAAGATACTCCCCCCAAATAGCTTCCCTCTCAATACTAGCTTCCAAAAAGAATTATTGTCTTCAGATGACGCATCTAAAATAACCATCAAACAATTATCAAAATTAAAAAATATAATGTCCTTATGTGGTATTGGAAAACCAGTAAGTTTTCAAAATAGCTTAGAAAGCTTAGATATCTCTGTTAAAAAACACTTAACCTATTCGGACCATCACAGCTTTACAGAAAAAGACATAGCAAATATTCTTTCTCACATAGAAAAGCTCAATATAGAGTCAATTGTATGTACTGAAAAAGATTGGGTTAAATTAATGGACTTTGACGACGAAATAAGTATTCCAATTTATGCAATTAGACTTAACTACTGCCTAAACAAGGACATTGAAGATGCTGTTTTACGTCTATTATAAATATTTGACATTGCTTATGTTATAAGCTAAGTTTTTGAACATTTAACACATTAGGAGGATTTAAATGGTAGAATTATTTTTAGAAGGTGGGCCTTTTATGTGGCCAATTTTATTACTTTTATTAGCAGGTTTAGCATTAGTCGGAGAACGTGCATACTCATTAAACCAATCACAATCAGATTCTGAAGGATTTATGGATGCATTAAGACAGTCATTAAAATCTGGTGGATCAAAAAAAGCTTTGGATGTTTGTACTAGTCATGATGGGCCTGTATCAAATATTTGTTCAGCTGGATTAAAAAGAGTTGGTAAGGGAAGCGACCGAATAGAGAAAGCAATTGAAAATGCAGGATCTCTTGAAATGGCTTTCTTAGAAAAAAATATGGGTTGGTTAACAGCAATTATTGCTATTGCACCTATGATGGGCTTTACAGGAACTGTAGCTGGTATGATTTTTGCATTTGACGCTATTGCGGCGGCAAATGATATTTCGCCGGCAGTAGTAGCTGTAGGTATCTCTCAAGCATTATTAACAACAGCTTTTGGGTTGATTGTTGCGATGATTATTCAAATCGCTCAAAACTTCTTTTCTTCTATGATTGATGCAATGGTTTTAGACATGGAAGAAAGATCAATCGAATTAACAGATCTCTTAAGAGACGCTAAATAGTTAAATGGCAATAAGAGAGAGAAAAGCTAGAACTGGGGCTATTCCTGAAGGTGGAATGGCGGACATTGCCTTTTTATTGTTGGTATTCTTCTTAGTAACTACAACTATCGATATGGATAAGGGGCTAGGAATTATTTTACCAGCTGAAGGGCAAGAACTAGAAATCAATAAGAAAAATATTCTTAATTGTTTGATTAGTTCTTCTGGAGCTGTATTGCTTGGCGGTGAACCCGTAGAGCTAAAAGACTTGAGTCGTAGGGTTCAAGAAGAATTAAGAGAAAATGATAAACTAATTGTGTCTGTAAAGGCTCATGAAAAAGCACAATATGATGTTTATATAGAAGTCTTAGATCAATTAAAATTAGCAAAAGCTACTCGTATATCAATAGCGGAGACAGAATGAAATTTAGAAGAAAGTCTGGCGTAGAATCAAAAATATCAACCTCCTCAATGCCCGATATTATATTTATGCTTCTTATCTTTTTTATGGTTACGACTGTATTAAGGGAATATTCAGGTCTTCCTGTTTCTTTGCCAAAAGCAGAGCGCATTGAAAAGCTAGAGTCTAAGAGACACACATCAGACATATGGGTATCCAAAGATGGGTTGATATCTATTGAAGATAAATTATTTAACAACGATGATGTACGTCATGTGATGTATGAAAAAAGAGCTTCAGACCCACAGCTAACAGTTTCACTAAAGGCTGACCAAGCCGCTAGAATGGAAATTATTTCTGGAATACATAATGAGCTAAGAAAAGCCGATGCACTTAAATTAAATTATTCTACTAAAGTAAAGGCGCCTAATTAATGGATTTTGATACTCTAAAAAAGTTCTTTTCAAAAATTAGCCCAGTTTCTTCAACTGTTGATTTTTTATTAACGCGTGCAAAACTTTCTAAGTATACCTTAAAACAAAAGTATTCTACTGTAGTAAGAATTGGTGGTTTGTTTGGATGTATTTTAACGTTATTAAGTTTTTATAGCTTACAGCGTTTTGAAAATGATATCGAAATTGAAACAGAAGGCCAAATTATTATTGAAAATATTGAGATACCAGAAACGCAACAATTTGAAACACCTCCACCTCCTGCTAGACCTTCTATACCGGTAGAGTCAGAAGATGATGATCTTGCAGATGATTTAACAATTGAGGAAACAGATTTAGATAACTTTGATGCGTGGGATGCACCACCTCCACCTCCGTCGGGTCCACAAGTAAAATTTATTCCATATGACAAAGCTCCTGTTCCATTAATGCCTATTAGGCCCGTATATCCAGATATTGCACAAGAGGCAGGGATTGAAGGTCAAGTGATTGTTCAGTGCTTTATTGATAAAAAAGGCAAAGTAACAGAAACTATTATTCTTAAAGGTATTCCAAACACAGGTTTAAACGAGTCAGCTATTGCAGCTCTTAGAAAAACACGATTTAGGCCAGCAAAGCAGCGTGAAACTAAGGTGGGTGTGTGGATTACTATTCCAATTAATTTTACTCTACAAAATTAATCTAGAACAGATAGTGTGTTTAGCGTAGAGTCGCCAAAACCTATTTCAATTTTATCGCCAACTTTCAAAGGTCCAACCCCTTCAGGAGTCCCAGTAAATATTAAATCTCCCTCGATAAGAGGAATCTTGTTCGATAAAAAATTAATTTGCTCTGCAAAAGAAGATATCATCTGATTTGAGTTCCCCTTTTGTTTTTTTTCGTCGTTAAGGTTAAGCCAAAAATCTTCTTTGATTGGCTCATCTGAGAACTCTGAAACAACAGCAGACCCCAAAAAAGATTTTGATAAAAGCCACGGAAGCTTATCTTCCTTGAGTTGATTTTGATAATTTCGTTTAGTTAGATCAATTCCCACAGTATACCCACCTATAAAAGACGATGCGTCTTTAGTTGATGTACTGATACCGCTTTTTCCCACTAACAACACAATTTCTACCTCATATTGAATATCTTTATTTTGAGATAAATAAATTTTGTTTGTTGTATTTAGCGCTGGAAGTGATTTTTGAAAAAAGAAGGGTTCTTTTGGCTTGGCATTATTTAACTCCTTAATGTGCTCACTATAATTACGTCCAATACAATAAATATTTCTTACTAAAACACTCTCGCCATTATTTTTTTTAATATGATAATTTTTCAAAGTTAGCCTATTTTTTTTCAAAAAGGTTGGATACTTGCGCCTTAACAAACTCTCTATTTAGTCGAGCAATATTGGTTTGTCCAATTTCTTTTGGACATTCTGCTGAACATGCCCCGGTGTTTGTACAAGCACCAAAACCCTCTGCATCCATCGTTGCAACCATCTTATTTACTCTTTCTGTTTTCTCTTTTTGTCCTTGGGGAAGTAGGGCTAAATGAGATACTTTTGCTGAAGTGAATAGCATAGCTGAAGAATTTTTACAAGCTGCCACACAGGCCCCACAACCAATACATGCTGCCGAAAGAAATGCTTCGTCTGCGTTATTTTTATCAATTGAAATTTTATTAGCCTCGCTTGCTTCGCCAGTATCTACTGATACAAAACCTGCAGATGAAATAATACGATCAAAAGACTGTCTATCTACAGACAAGTCTTTAATCACGCCAAACGATTTGGCTCTAAAAGGTTCTAACAAAATATCATCTTCATCATTAAAAGATCTCATATGTAACTGACAAACAGTAGTAGCTTTTTGGGGACCATGAGGCCTCCCATTAATCATAAAGCCGCATGAACCACATATACCCTCTCTACAGTCATGGTCAAACGCCACTGGGTCTTGTTGCTCTTTAATGAGTTTGTTATTTAGAATGTCTAACATTTCTAAAAAAGAAATATTAGGATCGACATTCTCAAGACGATAGTCGTGAAGCTTACCTTCGTTTGTATTAGATTTTTGTCTCCAAATTTTTAAGTTAATATTCATTATTTATAGCTTCTTGTCTTCAATTTTACATTATTATACTTCAAATCTTCTTTGAATAGTTCAGGTTTTCCATTTTTATTATATCCCCAAGCAGCAACATATTTAAAGTCAGAGTCATTTCTTTCAGCTTCATTTTCTTTTGTTTGATATTCTTCTCTAAAATGCCCCCCACAAGATTCATTTCTATCTAAGGCGTCATAAGCCATTAGCTCTGCTAGTTCTATGAAATCTTTTAACCTTAATGCTTTTTCCAGTTCTTGATTCATGTCTTTATCGCTTCCCGGTATAGAAACATTTTTCCAAAATTTTTCTTTTATTTTTGGTATAGAATTGATTGCGTTTTCTAAGCCCTCTTTATTCCGAGCCATTCCCACTTTATCCCAAACAACTTTTCCAAGCTCTCTATGAACTTCGTCTACAACCAAATCTCCCTTTATGGACATAATATGTTCAATATCTTTTTCTGTTTCTTTGATTGCATCTACAAATTCTTTTTCTTCCGCTTTATGTCCCAATCCAGGTTTTTCTTTAGCTAGGTAATCCATCACTGTGTGAGGCGTAACAAAATAACCATCTGCCAGCCCTTGCATTAATGCGCTAGCACCTAAGCGATTGGCCCCATGATCTGAAAAATTACTTTCTCCGATAGAAAAAAGTCCAGGGATGGTTGTCATTAAGTTGTAGTCAACCCACAAACCTCCCATCGTATAGTGAACAGCTGGATATATTTTCATTGGCGTTTTATAGGGATTTTCATCGGTAATGTTTTGATACATATCAAATAAGTTTCCATACTTTTCTTTAATATATTCTTCGCCTTTTTCTTCTATGGCTTTTTTGAAATCAAGATAAACTGCGACGCCTGTATTCCCAACGCCCTGGCCATTGTCACAAACTTCTTTTGCTCTTCTACTAGCTACATCTCTGGGCACAAGATTCCCAAAAGCTGGATAAATTCTTTCTAAATAATAATCTCTTTCTTCCTCTGGGATATTAGACGCTTTTCTTGTATCGTTCTTTTTCTTCGGCACCCACACTCGTCCGTCATTACGTAAACTTTCGCTCATTAATGTTAGCTTAGACTGGAAATCATTCTTTACTGGAATGCATGTGGGGTGTATCTGAGTAAAGCTTGGGTTTGCAAATAAAGCTCCTTTTTTATGCGCTCTCCAATTGGCAGTAACGTTGCTGGCCATTGCATTTGTAGACAGATAATATACATTAGAGTATCCTCCTGTAGCTAAAATTACTACATCTGCAGAGTGTGCTTCAATTTTTCCATTTAATAGATTTCTTGTTATGATTCCTTTGGCTTTTCCATCTATGGTGACAACATCTAACATGTCATGTCTTGAGTAAAACTTCACTTTTTTTGCATTTGTTTGTCTACTCAAAGCAGAGTATGCTCCCAAAAGAAGTTGTTGTCCTGTTTGGCCTCTAGCATAAAATGTACGAGAAACTTGAACCCCGCCAAATGATCGATTGTCTAATAAACCTCCATACTCTCTCGCAAAAGGAACTCCCTGTGCAACGCATTGATCAATAATATTTACGCTTAACTCTGCTAGGCGATATACATTGTCCTCCCTAGATCTAAAATCTCCACCTTTAATTGTATCATAAAAAAGCCTCATAACGCTATCGCCATCTTTTTTATAATTTTTTGCTGCATTAATACCTCCTTGGGCGGCAATACTGTGTGCCCTTCTTGGAGATTCGTGATAAGAGAATGCGTGGATATTAAATCCTTTCTCTGCGAGTGTGGCAGCAGCAGAGGCCCCTGCTAGCCCTGTGCCAATAATAATAACTTTATACTTATTTGCTTCTTCTGGACTTAGCTTATTAAGTGTTTTTTTATAATCTTCCCACTTTGTGTGCAGTTCTCCGTTCGGAGCCTTAGAGTTTAGTTTAAAATCTTTCATAGTTATATAATCCTCACAAGAAACCCAAACCATACTGGAATAGAAATAAATCCAAGTGGAATCCAAAACCAAAATATAATTGATAAGTTGTTATATAGTTTTTCATACTCTGTTCCTACAATACCAAGGGTTTGGCCGGCAGAAGAAAATCCATGCTTAAGATGATATCCAAGTAACGCAATAGCAACTATATAGAAAACTGAAAAAAACGGGTTTGCAAATCCTACTTCACTCCCCAAAACAACATCATAATATGTTATTCCTTGCTGCATATCAAAATTAAATTTGTACCAAAAAGTAGCCCAGTGTGTTACTAAAAAAATAAAAATAAAGCTCCCTGTAAATGCTGCATATCGCGCAGCAGATGAAGTATTTTCCTTGCTATATGAATCTACATTTTTTTTTGCCTTTCTATTTTTCCACCATAACAATATTCCGCTGTATGCATGGCTCAAAACAAAGGTTAATAAAAAAAATTCTGCAATTCTTATCAAGAAACCTAGCTTATGAAGCTTTTGAACATATCCATTAAACGCTGCTTCGCCCACAAAAAGAAACAGATTCCCGAATAGGTGGAATGCCATAAAGAAAGATAGCAATAATCCGGTTATTGCCATTAGAATTTTTCTTCCAATTGAAGATGTTAATATTTGAAATATGGACATAAGTTTACCTAGTAGTAAAGCCAATTTTATAACCCGTTGGGATAAAGGTAAAGACAAAAAAATATGAACAAAGAATTCAAGGTTTCTGGTGGGCACAAAAATACCGTTGAGTCTGCCTATAATATATTAAAGTTGGGGGGTAATGCTTTTGATGCCGCTATAGCGGGCGTTTTTTCTTCTATGTCTGCTGAATACCTATATACTGGGGCTGCCAGCGGCGGAGCAATGCTGGTAAAAAAAGATGGATTTTCTCCTCTAGTAGTCGATTTTTTTGTTGAAACTCCAGCGATTGATCCTAAAAAAGTGGCTGATTTTAAAACAATTCAAGCAGATTTTGGTGACACAAAACAAGAATTTAATATTGGGATGGGCTCTGTTGGTATTCCGGGCACCCTTCCAGGACTAATTGATATACATAAAAATTATGGCTCCCTACCTTTTGCTGTATTAGTTGAGCAGGCAGTAGATTTAGCAAAAAACGGATGTTTAATCTCTAAAAATCAAGAATATTTATCGAGTGTTTTATATCCCGTAATATCAAACTCTGAAACGTTAAAATCTCTTTTTATAAAAAATGGTGTCCTTAAAAAATCGGGGGACCTATTTATAAATAAAGATTTTAGTTCATTTCTAGAACAATTTATTTATGAAGATCCTGAAGAATTCTACAAACATGAGGTATGTCCTTTGCTTTATAATACAATCAAAGGTGGTGGTATTGTTAGTTTAAAAAACTTACAAGAATACACACCGGAAACAAGAGCTCCCCTCACAACACAATATCACAATCATACTATTTTTATGAACCCCCATCCCTCTACTGGTGGTGCGCTAGTTGCTGAAGGCTTAAAAGAGCTGAATAAATTAACCGCTGTTTCTAAACAAGACCTAGAAAGGGCTTTGTATAAAATGCGTATTATAAAAGAGAAGGATATGGTGGGCTCTACCACGCACTTAAGCGTAATGGATAAAAAAAATAATGTTGCCTCGGTCACAACAACAAATGGTGTTGGTGCGGGGTTTTTAATCCCAGGAACTGGAATAATGCCAAACAATATGTTGGGCGAAAAACACTTAAATATTCACGGTTTTCACAAATGGGAATCAAAACAAAGGATACCAAGTAATATTTGTCCAACATTAATGATGGATAATAATGACAAGCTAACTGTTTTGGGCTCTGCTGGAAGTAGTAGAATTATTTCAGCGCTTACCTCTGTAATAACAAATCTCATTAATGGAAAGATGACGCTAGAGGCGGCTATTTCTAGTCCAAGAATCCATCTTGAGGGCGAAATATTGCATTGTGAACCAACTATAAGCCCTACAAAATATCAAACGAAAGACTTAGTTCTTTGGGAAGAAAAAAGTATGTATTTTGGTGGAGTTAATGCTTGTAGTTTTTCAGAATCAATTGCTGACGAGCGTAGAGATGGCTTCTCAATTTAGTGATTTACGCTTTTGTATAAAAAGCCAAAAAGATCCTAAAACTAGCCCAAAACCCTCTCTTTGATATTCCCATAAATTAATCATTTTTGTATCTGTTTGATTGTAAAGAGAGATGTCTATCGCTTCAAAAAATATCAAGCCTCCTAAAATAAAAATAACTGTGGCTACTTTTTTTTGAATATTTAATGAAAGTATGTTTTCAGATAAAATTGGCATTGTTGCTATAGTAAAATAAATAGGGACCCAAATAAACCAGTCGGGGTCGTTAATATTAAGTACTCCAAAAATCAAAAATATGATAGTCCCCAGCCAGATCATATTTAGTGGGATAGCCAATAAAATAAACTTGACATATCTTTGCTTTGAGGTACTATCTCTGGATGCCACTGTACTCCAATAAAATTATTTTTATCCTTTAGTTCTATAGCCTCAATTATATTGTCGCTCGATTTGGCCGTTACAATAACTTGTTTGCCTAAGTTTTTAATAGATTGATGATGACTACTTTTCACGCTGATTGTTTCTTTTTTAATAAGATTAAAAAGTAATGAGTCTTCGCTAGTAATCGTAACGGAGTGTGCGCTCGCCTCTCCATTAAAAACTCCATGATCAATATGATTTTTTACTAGAGTGGGGATGTCCTCTATAAGGCTGCCTCCATAAATAATATTAACATGTTGCACTCCAGCGCAAATTGCGAGAATTTTTTTGTTTTGTTTCATCGTCTCTAAAAAAATAGCTCTATCAAAATTTTCTCTCTCTTCGGACATTATGTCTTGATCTAATAAGTTGGGATTTTTTGATTTATATGTATGTGCCGGTATATCTGGACCGCCCACCATTAGTAGTGCATCTAGGTTGGAGACTAAGGATGTTATGTTGTCTTTATTTGTAGTGTGGCTGAGCGTTACTGGACAACCCCCAGAAGACCAAACTGCTTTATAATAGGCCTCTTTTGTGGCATTCCAAGCCCTACCCTTTATGCGTATATCATAAGGATTAATTCCAATTATAGCTTTTTTCAAAACCTGCCTAATTAAAATTTATATTCGTTAAGTTTTTTTACTTTTTTTCTGAGCTCTTGTAAGCTTCCTTGGTAGGTTTTTTTATTATATCTTACTGTCCAAGTTCCAGAGGGGTTTCCGTCTGTAAAAGGTCCTGTTATAGTTGGATTTTCCTGAGGAGCAACATAGTTCCATTCACCATTTTTTTGATTATTTTTATATGGCCCTTTTCCATAAAAGCGTGATCCAAAATCAATGTCTGGTCCCTCTATCCATTCTCCCATTTTTATGTCTTCGCTATATGGACCAGATGCAATTTTTCTTGATTTGATAATGTTCGACTCAATAATACTGTCGTCTTCTTTTTTGTAGTGGTCCCAAGTCCCTTCTTTTTTACCAAACTGATATGATCCCGCTTGCTTAAGAGCTAAAGAGCCTTCTTCTGCGGTAAAATATTCTTTCCAGTCGCCCGTTTTTACGCCTTCAACATAAGAACCTTGTCCTCTGTTCGTTGAGTGTGGAGAAAGATTATAAAATTTGCCACTTAAAAGACCTCTGGTATAGTTTTCTTCCCAACCGGTATCTTTGCCTTTTTCATACCAGATCCATTTATCAATTTTTTTACCATCAACATAAGCGCCTTCGCTCACAATAACTCCTTGTGCATCCCAGCTTTTCCATAAGTCTGACTTTTGCCAATTCTCATAATTCCCAGCCTTGATTAACGCTCTTGTGTTTGGGTCTCTTTCCTTCCATCTACCAGATCCGTTTTCAAACGTAATTTCTCCTCTAGTAATCAGTCTGCCTTCACTGTCTTTGCTCCAAGTTGTCCACGTACCAACAATCTTTCCGTCTTCATACTTGATATATTCTAATCTTTTATTTTTTTCTCTTGGTCCTGGAAATAAGTAGGTGACCTGTTCTCCCTCTGGTACACCTTTAATATATTTGGCCTTTCTTTGGGTCCCCTTTTTTTGGTTTACCTCAAACCAGTCTCCATCTTTTAGCCCCTTTTTATATACACCTACGAGCTCGCCATATTTATCTAATACATCTCCTGAAAAAATGCTGTCTGACTCCTTGCTATAAGCCAATCCATCTTCCTTGACAATAATTTGATCTTCATATATTTCACCAGAACAAGACATCATAAGCGCTGTTATAAATATTATAAATGTTTTTTTCATAGCCTCTCCTTAACTTCAGTTTACTTAAATTTGATTTTGTCTTAAAATTTTTGAACAGCATTAATGTATTCATTATGAACTATAAACAAAAAATATATTTTTTTTCACAAACAAAAACTGATGGAGACCAGTCTATGTCAGCAATTTTGGGTGGTAAGGGTGCAAATATTGCTGAAATGTGTAAGCTTGGTCTTCCCGTTCCTCCCGGATTTACACTAGCTACAAGACTGTGTAATGATTTTTTTAAAAATAAAAAACTTTCAATCACTCTTAAAAAGAATGTCAAAAAATATATAAAAAAAACTGAAAAAAGCGCTGGAAGTTCTTTTGGAGGAGAAAATCCTCTTCTACTGTCAGTCAGGTCTGGTGCTCCCGTATCTATGCCCGGAATGATGGAAACTATTTTAAATATTGGGCTAACCTCTGAAACAATACCCCACCTTATTAGAAGGTCTGGTAGTGAGCGATTTGTATATGACAGCTATCGAAGGTTAATTATGATGTATTCAGATGTAGTTATGGAAAAATCGCTTCGTCTAAATAAAAGTAAGACGCCTATTAGGGTTAAAATGGAAAAGCTTTTATCTGGTATGAAAAAAAAATATAAACATAAAAATGATGCTGCTGTTTCTGCCAAACATTGGCAGGAACTAATCTCCGCATATCTAACCTTGGTAGAAAAAGATTTTGGAGTGGTCTTTCCAGACGATCCATATGATCAGCTGTTTGGCGCGATAGAAGCAGTGTTTTCCAGCTGGCATGGCAAAAGAGCAAAAGAATATAGGGCCTTTGAAAATATTCCAACCTCAATGGGAACCGCTGTGAGCATTCAAACTATGGTATTTGGAAATCTTGGAAAAAATTGTGGTACGGGGGTGGCTTTTACAAGAAACCCTTCTACTGGAGAAAATAAATTTTATGGTGAATGGCTACAAAATGCACAGGGAGAAGATGTTGTTGCTGGTATTCGTACACCACATCCTATACTATCTGATTCGGGGTCAAAAAACTCTCTTGAAACAACGATGCCTAAGGCGTATGCGCAGCTTGAGCGTGTCAGAAGAAGGCTAGAAAAACATTTTGATGAGATGCAAGATATTGAATTTACTATTCAAGATCATAAGCTGTGGATGTTACAAACTCGCACTGGAAAGCGAACGGGTATTGCTGCAATTAAAATTGCTACTGATATGGTTCACGAGAAGCTTATTAGCAAAAAAACAGCCCTTTCTCGTGTTGAACCAAACCAAATTTATGAAAGTCTTTTAAAAAATATAGAGCCTAACTCGCTAGTAGGGAAAAGCCCTATTGGAAGTGGCCTGCCTGCAGGCCCGGGAGCCTCCTCTGGTGAAGCTGTTTTTACTGCAGAAAAAGCAGAGTTTTTGGGCAAAAAGGGGAAAAAAGTTATTCTTATTAGGGAAGAAACTTCCCCAGAAGATATTCATGGGATGCACTATTCTGAAGGTATTATAACTGCTCGCGGCGGACTAACTAGTCATGCGGCGCTAGTTGCTAGGGGTTGGGGTAAAAGCTGTATTGTCGGCTGTCAAACTCTAACCATTAACAACAACCATCTTTCTTGTTCTTTGGGTGATACTAAAATAAAAGAGGGCGACTGGATTACTTTAAACGGCTCTACTGGAGAAATTTTTTATGGGAATTTGGCTTTATTTCAAAACCCTATTAATAGTTCTGGCCCACTAACAGAGTTGCTATCTTGGGCAGATCAAGTTCGAAAGCTAAAGATTAGAACAAACGCAGACACACCAGAAGATTGTGAAAAAGCGCTTAGTTTTGGTGCAGAAGGCATTGGTTTGTGTCGTACGGAACATATGTTTTTTGAAGAAGCGAGGGTTCACGAATTTAGAAAAATGATTCTTTCGTCAAATAAAAAATCAAGAGCCAAACACCTTAAAAAGCTTCTACCTTTTCAAACCAAAGATTTTTATAGTATTTTAAAAGTGATGCAGGGTAAGCCAGTAACTGTGCGATTACTGGATCCTCCCCTCCATGAGTTTATTAATATTGGTGCAAAAGAGTTGGAGCATCTTGCTTTAGATTTAAAAAAAAGTAAGGCGTCTATTTTGGCGAAAATAGATTTTTTAAAAGAGTCTAATCCCATGCTTGGACACCGTGGTTGTCGTCTAGGTATATCATATCCAGAAATTACAGGTATGCAAGCAGAGGCCTTATTGGGTGCGGCGTTTAAGCTAAAAGAAGAGGGGGAAAATAATAAAAATTGGACGTGTCCTGAACTAGAAATTATGATTCCACTAGTATCTCATATAAATGAATTTGTTAATCAAAAAAAGATTGTTTTAGCTGTTTATGATAGTCTTTCTAAAAAATATGGGTTCTCATTAAAATATAAAATTGGCACCATGATTGAAGTACCTCGAGCATGTTTGGCTGCAGAAGAAATTGCAAAAGAAGCTGATTTCTTTAGCTTTGGAACAAACGATCTTACACAAACTACGTTTGGGTTTAGTAGGGACGATACAAGCACCTTTTTTGAATCATATTTTCAAAAAAATATTCTTCCAGTAGACCCTTTTGAACAAATTGACCAACGGGGCGTTGGGGAGTTAATGAAAATTGCGGTTCATGGGGGAAGAAAAATAAAAAGACGCCTTTCGATTGGAATTTGTGGTGAACATGGAGGCGAGCCAAATAGTATTAAGTTCTGTCGTGATATAGGACTAAATTATGTCAGCTGTTCTCCTTTTAGAGTTCCTATTGCTAGGCTGGCGGCGGCACAAATAGAGTTATGATAGAAAAAAAATTAGATATTGTTGTATATGGTGCTACCGGATTTACTGGGAGCCTTTGTGTAAAATATTTAAAAGAAAACTATCCAAGTATTCAGATTGCTATTGGGGGAAGAAACCAAAAAAAACTTCAATCAGTTTTAGATAAATACTCTTTAGATTGTAAAATTTTTATAGCAGATGGGGACGATTCAGCGGCGCTAGATAAAATAACGCGCGCAACAAAAGTTGTTCTTTCAACGGCCGGCCCCTTCCATCGATATGGATCAAAAATGGTTGCCTCTTGCGTAAAAAACAGTACCCACTATGTTGATATTACTGGTGAAAATTTTTGGGTAAGAGAAATGATTGTCAAACATCACGAAGAAGCTAAACAAAAAGGGCTTCGTATAATTCCTGCATGTGGCTATGATTCAATTCCGTCAGATTTGGGTGCATTTTTTGCAGCAAAATCTTTTGGAAGTCCTATAAAGTCAATTTTTGCTTATCATACATGGAAAGGTGAGGCCTCTGGGGGGACTATTGAAACAATGTTTGCAATTAGAGACTTAAAATTAGATAGATCGGCGTTTGGTGCTTTTGCGTTAAACCCAAAAAATTCTATTACAGAAACACAAAAAAAACTTACTAGTGATAAGGTGTCTGTTGAAAAAAATAAAACACTTAAGGCTTGGACGGGTCCTTTTGTTATGGCTATGGCTAACACTCGTGTAGTACGACGAGGAGCTGCTCTTTTAGCAGAGGAAAACAATGGTTATGGAAAAGATTTTGTCTATAAAGAAAGTGCCTACTACTCAAAAAAACGCAGTGCCTACATAACGACTTTTATGTTGTATATAATAATGGGGGTTGTTGTTACCCCGCTTAGAAAAATTGTACGACCACTATTAAAACAGCCAGGACAGGGGCCAAGTCAAAAGGTTATGGATGGTGGCTTCTTTAAGTGCAAATTCCTTGTAACGGGAGAAGATGGTAGTGAAAAAATTTATAGCATGAAGGGTTCTGGCGATCCCGGCTATAAAGTTACTTCAAAATTTGTTTGTGAAAGTGCGCTGTCTCTTTTGGGAGATCAAAAAAACTTGCCGGGTGGATCGGACTATGGAGGTATTCTTACTTCTTCATCTGGGTTGGGTCATGTTTTAGTTGATAGGTTAAAAAATGTTGGTATTGTTTTTGAATAAAAAGTTGATTAAAAAATATTTACTTTTTATTGCCATTTTAAGTTTTGGCACAATTCAAGCCCAGGAAAATTTTCAACATCAAGATCTTATAAGTTTTTTCAAAGAATGGAGAACCTTTGAGGCTCCACCCTTTTTAGATGGAGCACCAGACTATACTAAGAGTCGTTTTAACAAGGACTATAAAACCTTTAAATCTCTACAAAGACGTTTAAATAAAATGGACATTACTGGTTGGTCAGATAGCCAACAAATAGATTGGCATATTGTTAGCGCCGAAATGAATGGGTATGATTTTAACTATAGAGTTCTTAGGCCGTGGCAAAGAGACCCTGCGTTTTACCAAACTGTTTGGACCTATAAAAGCGATGTTCCGGCACATGAAGGACCCACAAACCATGCAGTTCTTGACTTGTGGACCTATAGCTTTCCCTTAACAGATAAAGAAGAAAACAGGCTCACAAAAGAGTTAAAAATTATTCCCCCTCTATTAAAACAGGCTAAAAAAAATCTAACTGGGAATGCGCGCGATCTTTGGATTGCCGGCACCAATAATTTTTATCAACAAAAAACTGTTTTGGAAAAGCTTTTGCCTAAGCTATCTAAAACCAACGCCGAACTACAAGCGGCCTTAAGCAATGCAATAAAAGAAACTGCTTTATTTGTTGGTTGGTTAGAAAATAATGCGCAATACAAAGATGGGCCTTCTGGGGTTGGAAAAGATAACTATACTTGGTATCAAAAAAATGTTCACCTAGTTCCTATTGGTTGGGAAGAAGAGGTTGCGTTGCTTCAAAGAGAGTTAGATCGGGCGTGGTCTTCTCTGGTATTAGAAGAGAAGAAAAATGCCGGTCTTCCTCTTATGGTTGCAGCAAAAACACCTGAAGAATTTAATGCTATGGCCGAAAGAGGCGTTCAACGATTAATGCGCTTCTTAGAAGAAAAAGAGATTATGGATATCAAGCCAAATATGGAGCCAGCCTTGCGAGAACATATGGGGTCTTTTGTGCCAGAAAAAGATAGAAACTTTTTTACAATAGGGATGCACTATGATCCAGCTCCTTTATATTCACATTTTTATCATTGGTTTGATTTAGCACAAATGAGAGACGAGCCACATGAGAGTCCTGTTCGTAGAGGTCCTTTGTTATATAATATTTTTGATTCAAAAAGTGAGGGTATTGCAACCGGAGTAGAAGAAATGTTTATGCATGCCGGGCTATATGAAGACAGTCCTCGATCTAAAGAAATTATATGGATTATGATTGCACAAAGAGCTGCTAGGGGTTTGGGGTCTTTATATGCGCATGCAAATATTATGAATATGGAAGAAGCTGGGGCGGTTCATGTAAAGTGGACTCCGCGCGGATGGATGAAGAGAGAGCCCCATTTATTAAAGTTTGAACAACACCTTTATTTAAGACAGCCCGGATATGGTACTTGCTATATAACTGGAAAATATCTTATTGAAAGACTAATGACTGAAAGCGCCCAACAACTAGAGGCTGAGGGAAAAGCTTTTGTATTGAAAGATTTTTTGAGGAAGTTTAATGATGCGGGAAACATTCCGGTGGAGCTAGTCCGATGGGAAATAACTGGAGAAAAAACTATAACCAAATAATTGTAATACCCGGGTTTCTTCTATTAAAATCTTCGTCTTTGGTAGATAAAAAATCTGATCTCATATCTACTGCGTCTCTATTAAACATGTCATAATCTTCGCCATTAATAACACCTCTAAACCTACCGGTTTGTTCTTTGGCCCACCTTCTTACCTCTTTGGCTACCTTGCCACTTCCCAGTCCATGTATAATTTTTACCGCTGTAATACGCGAGTCAGACTTGGCTGTGCTAATCGCTACCTCTAAATCAGAAATAGCGTTGCTGGAGCTTTGGCCGGCATGTCCTATATCTATTTCTTTTAACATATTCTTTTTATTTGTCTATATTTGTGTGTTATGAATGACGCTTTTTCCAACATTAAACCTCTTTTTCGTTCTCACGTAGAAAACCATTCTTCTTTAGCAAAATCTACACATAATGAAAGAAAGCAAAAACTGAAAAGACTTTTAAAAAATTTTATGGAAATGGAAAATGAAGCTATAGAAGCTCTAGCTCTTGACCTCAAAAAAAGTCCAACAGAGTCTGTTATAAGTGAAATTTTAGGCGTAAAAACTGAGGCTGATTTTGCAATAAAAAATTTAACCAAATGGATGAGGGCTAAACGAGTTTCTTCTCCTGTGGCCGTATTTTTTACATCTGCTTGGGTGCGCCCAGAGCCAAAGGGGAGTGTATTAATTCTTTCTCCGTGGAACTATCCTATTTTATTATGCTTAAACCCGCTTATTGCGGCTATAGCGGCAGGAAATACCGCTATAATTAAACCTTCTGAATTTACTCCGGCGTCCAGCGCTTTTCTAAAAAAACTAATAGAAAAAACATTTACAGAAAATGAAGTTGCTGTTGTGGTTGGGGATCAGCGTGTCGCTACCGAGCTTTTATCTCACCCCTTTAATCATATTCTTTTTACGGGAAGCCCTGAAACAGGAAAGATTATTATGGCCGCTGCTGCAAAGCATCTTGCCGGCGTTACGTTAGAGCTTGGCGGCAAATCTCCGGTCATTGTAGACGAAAGTGCAAATATTGTTGAAACCGCCTGGAAACTTGCATTTTATAAGTTTGCAAACGCTGGACAAACCTGTACTGCGCCCGACTATATTTTATGTCACGAAGATAAAAAAGAAGCCTTAGTTTTGGGGTTAAAAGAAAATTTTACTGCCTTTTTTGACGGCAATAACACCAAACAATCAAAAGATTATTGTCAAATTGTAACTCACGCACATTTTGATAGGGTAAAAGATTACCTTGATGATGCTAAAAAAATGGGGGCCTCTGTTGAGATTGGTGGCCACACAAACAGAGAAGATAAGTTTATCTCTCCAACCGTATTGTCTAATGTTTCTCTACAATCAAAGGTAATGAAGGAAGAAATTTTTGGGCCTCTCATGCCAATTGTTACCTACAAAAACCTAGGTGAAGCAATAAAGTTTATAGGTGAAAGAGAAAAGCCTTTGGCTCTATACCTGTTTAGCAACAAGAAGAAAAATCAAAAAAGGGTTTTAGAAGAAACTTCGAGTGGCGCCTTAGTCTTTAATGATTGTGTTATTCACCACACCAACCCAAATCTTCCTTTTGGCGGTATCAATAATAGTGGGCTTGGTAGTTATCATGGGAAATATGGGTTTGATGCTTTTTCTCATGAAAAGGCTATTTTAAAAAGTGCTTCCTGGTCTCCGTTTAAATTGATGCTTCCACCATACACAAAAAGAAAACACTCTTTAGTTAATTTGATAAAAAAACTTTCTTAGAGAGCTCGTTTCTAAAGTCAATAATGGTATTAGCGTATTTATCTGAACGATTATATGTTCGAATACTTCTCCAAATTGGCGATCTAAAAGAAAAATTATAATTATTCTCTGGGTATCCGTTTTCTGTCAAATAGTACGCTATGCTTCCTAAAACATCCTCCCAATCATAGGCGTCTTTTTTTCCGTCTTGATTATAGTCTATCGATAGGCGATTAAAGCTTGATGGAATAAACTGTCCATATCCAAATGCGCCCGCATAAGATCCTTGTAGTTCAAATGGGTTTGAGCTTTGATTTTTACTATACAATAGTAGTTCAGCAATTTCTTTTGTTGCCCAAGAGGCTCTTTTTGGTAGGTTTATAGCTTGCGTATAAAGAGAATTTAAAACAGAATATTCTGCATATCGTTTTCCATAGTTTGTTTCTATTCCGATTATTGTTACTAAAATTAGCGGGTCTATATCAAACTCTATCATAATTTTATTTAACAACTCTTTGTGTTGAAAATAAAAATCAACCCCACCATCCAACCTTTGATCTGTCATAAAAATGCCTCTATACTGTTTGTAAGTTTTTATTTTTTCTGGCTTTTTGTTAAAGCGCTCTAGCACGCCCGGCTCTTGCTTTAGTCTTGGGTTTTCAAATATTTTTCTAATTTCACTAACACTGTAATGCTCTTCAATGTCTGTTTCGTTGAGCAGTTTGTTAAAAACCTTATAATTGTCTCCCCCTGTTTGTGCTATAAGAAAAGAGAAACAAAAATAAAGAGATAGTGTTGTTTTAATTGTTAATTTCATTGTGTTTAATTTAATAACATTATAAAAACTGCTTATGCTAAATAATAAATTTTTTTTACTGCCCATTGCGCTCCTCGCTGTTAGTTCCTCGGCTTTAATAGTTCGTCTATTGCCCGACACCAACGCCATTACTATCGCTTTTTGGCGAATGTTGTTGGCCAGCATTATGGTGTTCATGCTTTCTTACAAAACTTTACTTGTATTTGTTCCCACAAAAGAAATGTTATTCGCGGGAATTTTTTTAGGAATACATTTTGCTCTTTTCTTTAGGGGTGTTCAACTAACCTCAATAGCAGAAGCGTCTCTCCTTGGAACTACTGCTCCAATATTTACAGGTATTTATGGTTTTATATTCCAAAAAAATCCCTTGGTTCCAAAAGTTGTTTTTGGTTTATTTCTTGCTTTTGTTGGCGCAGGCGCCCTAGTTAGTCAAAGCTCTTTTAGCGAAACTGGCGCTCTGGGAAATATTTTAGCTCTCTTGTCGTCTATTGCCATATCTTATGTTTTGGTGGCGGGAAAAGAAATCAGAAAAAGTTTTGATGTTTTTGAATACACTCGATGGTTATTCTTTTTTGCTGCGGCAACATTATTTGTAATTTCTTTATTTGTAAATGTTTCGGTTTTTACCATTTCAACAGCAGAGTTCCCCTGGTTTGTTTTCTTGGCCCTAGTTCCAACGGTGATTGGTCATAATATTTTTTATTATTTACTTAAAACCCTCAACACAACAACTGTGGCAGCTGTGCCGCTTGGAGAGCCTGTTATATCTTCTGTGGGTGCTTTGGTATTTTTTGGTGAGCCCATTACCGCCGCCATAGTTTTTGGTGGTGGAATTACGTTATTTGGGGTTTTTCTTGTGGTTCGATTCGGAGACGAATAGCACTACTGATCTGAAAGTCTTTCTTTCTTTTGCGTCGCTTCTCTTTTTTGCTGATCAAGGTCCATTTTACGTAATCGAACAGAAAGCGGGGTAACCTCTACAAGCTCGTCTTCTGATATAAATTCAATAGATTGATCTAAAGATAATTCTCTTGGAGGTCTAACTGTTACGGTGTTGTCTGAGCCAGAGCTTCTCATATTAGAAAGCTTTTTTTCTCTTGTAATGTTTAGAGCTAGGTCGTTAGTCTTGTTTCTTTCTCCAATAACCATTCCATCATAAACCTCTGTCCCAACACTAACAAAAAGCTCGCCTCTGTCTGCCATATTTACGCAAGCATATGTTGTAACCTTTCCATGTCTGTCGGCAATTAGAGCTCCTGTATTTCTTTGTGGAATTCTTCCAAACCATGGAGCATATCCATCAAAAAGCTTGTTCATTATTCCTGCACCTTTTGTATCTGTAATAAACTGGCTTCTAAAACCAATTAATCCGCGAGAGGGAATAGAAAACTCTAGGGAAACTCTTCCAAACCCGTGATTTTGCAGGTTGGTCATTCTGCCTTTTCTAGCAGAAAGTTTTTCAGTTAAAATACCTACCTTGTCTTCTGGAACGTCTAAAAAAACTTTTTCCATTGGTTCCATAGTTTGACCATTTTCTTCTTGGGTAATTACTTTTGGCTTAGACACCATAAACTCATAGCCTTCTCTTCTCATAGTCTCAATGAGCACAGCCATTTGTAATTCTCCTCTTCCTCGCACCTCATATGCGTCGGTTCTTTCGGTTGTTAAAACTTGGAGAGAAACGTTGCTTAATATTTCTTCTTCCAATCTATCGCTAATGTGTCTCGTTGTTAAATATTTTCCTTCTTTGCCAGCAAAAGGGCTATTGTTAACGTAAAACAACATTGAAACTGTGGGTTCGTCAATTTCTATTCTTGGTAGGGGTTCTGGGTTTTCATTTGAAGAAACCGTATCTCCTATCGTGATGTTTTCTAGGCCAGCAACAGCAATAATATCGCCAGACTCTAGTTTATCTACTTTAATTTTTTTTAATCCTTTAAAGGTATATAGGGCAGAAAACTTTTGGCCTGATGTAATTTTTTCTTGTCCACAAAGCGAGTAGCTTTTGTTCATCTCTAGTGTTCCGTTGTTTAATCTTCCAATTGCAATTTGTCCAACATAAGAGTCGTAGTCTAGGTTGGTGATAAGAAACTGTGGGGTCTTCTCGTTATCTGCAATGGGTCCAGGAATATTGTCTATAATTGTATTAAATAGGTGGTCTAGGGTTTTAGATTCGCTTTCTAGCTCTAGGTGTGCAATGCCTTCTTTGGCGTTGGTGTAAATAATAGGAAATTCAATTTGTTCGTCGTTTGCATCTAAATCAATAAACAAATCATATACCTCGCTGACAACCTCTTCAATTCTAGCGTCAGATCTATCAATCTTGTTAATTACCAATATGATCGGTAGGTTTTTGTCTAGAGCTTTTTTTAACACAAACCTTGTTTGTGGTAGCGGTCCTTCGCTTGCATCTACCAACAGAAGAGCTCCGTCTACTAGGTTTAAGCTTCTTTCTACTTCCCCTCCAAAGTCTGCGTGGCCAGGTGTGTCCATAATATTAATCTTAATGTCTTTATAATATACTGCTGTGTTTTTTGCGGTAATGGTAATGCCTCTTTCTTTTTCAAGGTCTCCTGAGTCCATAACCCTATCTTGAAGCTCTTGGTGAGCTTGAAAGGTGCCGCTTTGCTGTAACATACCATCAACCAGGGTTGTTTTCCCGTGATCTACGTGTGCTATAATAGCAATGTTTCTAAAATTGTTTTTTCTCATTTTTGTTTAATAATTTGGTTGGAATATAAAGCTAAATACTTCTGTGTCGCATGTTTATTATGTTCAACCAACTACACAGCCATTGGCGCTTTTATGCTGTCCATTGGATTGTAGTCTAAAAGATTAAATTCTTTTGGTGTGGCAGCAGCAACATCTTCTATAAATTTAAAGTCTGGCATAGAAAGTGTTGGTGCGTGTTGTGGTTTGCGCTGAACCTGCTCTTTAACTTGCTCAAAGTGGTTGTGATAAATGTGACAGTCTCCGCCAGTCCAAATAAACTCTCCCGGGGTTAAATTTAATAGTTTTGCCATAATACAGGTTAATAAACTATATGAGGCGATATTAAAGGGGACTCCCAAAAACATATCTGCGCTGCGCTGATATAACTGACAACTTAATTCTTTGTCTTGAATGTGAAACTGAAACATTGTGTGACATGGAGGTAGGGCCATTTTATTAACTTCGCCTACATTCCAGGCGCTTACAATATGCCTTCTGCTGTAGGGATTTTTTTTGAGGCTATTTAAAACCTCTGTAATCTGGTCTACGTGTTGATTTTTGTCGGTCCAGCTTCTCCACTGGCTCCCATAAACGGGACCCAACTCTTTAACGGTGTTTGTGTTTGTATATCCCAAGGCTTTCCCTTGTTTATCTGCATTGGCTGTCCAAATAGTTTTTTTGTCTGTGAGCTCTTTTCTGTTTTTGCCAAAGTGTATTTCTGCCAACCTTCTCTCGTCTGTGCTTCCCTCTAAAAACCAGAGCAACTCGCTTACAACGCTACGCCATGCAAGCTTTTTTGTAGTAATGGCGGGAAAGTTTTTTCGCAAATCAAAACGCATTTGATGTCCAAAAATGCCTCGAGTACCAATGCCCGTTCTGTCGTCGCGGTCTTTGCCGGACTCTAAAATGTGTTCGAGCGCACTAAGATATTGTTTCATGAGACTTCCTTTTTTTCCAAATTTGAAATTCAAGTGACCCATGATTCTCTGTCCAACTTTTTTCAAAAAGGGCTTCAATTTTTTTTAGCGGTAAAAATGTATCGCAGTCATATGTTCCCGAAATACGACTTAAATAAAACTCATCAATTATATTAAGTGTTTGTTCAATAATGTTCGGTCCACCAATAATCCAAATAGTAGCTTCTTTGCTCTCGCCATCTAGAGCTTGTATTTTTTGAGCTAAGTTTCCTTGAATATATTTGTGGGCACCCAGATAATCTCCTTCTCGGGTGGTAACCAAAACATTTGTTCTGCTTGGTAGTGGCCCGGGCATAAAAGGATCTTCCCATGTTGTTGACCCCATTACAACCGTGTGTCCTGTTGTATTTTTTTTAAACCACTTTAGATCTTTTGAATTTTTTGGCCAGGGCATTGTTCCCGCCTTACTTACTCCGCCTAAGTCGTCACATGCCAATATTGCCTTAACCATTAATCTCTACCTATAAGTTGCATACTTTTATTTTTTAATCGGTGTTCCTTCTTCGTCTATAGATCCGGCTGCAACCTGATATATTTCATCAAAAATAATGTATTTTTTGATAGCCGCATTAACCTGCTCTAAGGTAACGTCGCTTACAATCGATGGGTAGTTGTCTACATAGCTAAGATCTCCCCAGATACTTACTGCGCTTAAAATTCCACCCGAAAGACCATATGTTGTATCAAAGCCAACCTGATAAGAACCCATTAGTGTAGACTTTGTAATATCAACCTCGGACTGTGTTACTCCGCCCTCTGCCCACTTTTTAACTTCTCTTAATGTTGCTTTTTCTCCTTTTGCTAAAAGCTCTGGCGCAAAAGTTCCACCAACCATCCAATAGCCGTCATTGTTGTTCCCAAAACCATTTATGGTTGAGTTAATTCCATATGTCAAACCCTCTTTAACCCTAACTGTTTGCATTAGTCTGGCTGAAAAATTTCCACCCAGTATGTGTGTTGCAACGTAAAGAGGCATATAGTCTTCATGAAATCTATCGACCATCAAAGGAGTTCCCACAATAAAATCTGTGCTCGTTTTGTCTTTCATGGTAACATAGGCTTTTCCTGGGGCTCTTTTCCCTGTTGTGTTAGAGGTCTTTTTTGTTAGCGGAGAATCTTTCCAAGATCCAAACTCTTTTTTAATCGTATTTGAAAGCTGTTTGTGGTCAACGTCTCCAACGGCAACAATAATCATTCCCCCCTTACCATAGTTTTTTTTATGAAAGGCTATTAGGTCTTCTGTTGTTGTCTTTTTAATGTCTTCAATAGATTTATCGTTGTCTTCTGGGGCGTTTTCATGTCCTGCCGGATAAAAACTTGCTAGCATGTTACTAACAGCGTTTCCCCTTGTGCTTTCTTTTCTTTTTTTATAACTAGTAACCATTCGTTTTTTTATTTTTTCTAAATCCTCTTCATTGAAGGCGGGGGACTGTAGCTGCTCGGAAAGCAGCCCAAAAACCATTTCAAGATCTTTTGAAAGAAATTTTGCATAAAAATTAACTTCCGCTTTGCCGTTTCCAATGCTTAGCCTTGCTCCCGCTTTTTCTAATTGGTTGCTAATTTCAAACTTTGTTTGTTTTGTTGTTCCTTGGTCAAGCATAGAAGAAACTAGGTCTGGAACTCTTGAGTTGTTTGTCTCCGCATAAATATCTCCACCCATAAGGCTTCCATTTATTGTAACCACCCCGGAACCTCTTTTTAGCGTTAAAAGCCTCACGCCTTCGACCGGCTCAGAATCAATCACCTGGCCCGCTAATCCACCCTGGTCTTCTTGTGAAAAATATTGTTTTTTCATCTCTACCAATTCTTTTGCGCTAGCCACCGGTTTTTCTTGTGGCTGGTCTCCAGAAACTTCTGGTATAAAATATCCGATTGTGCTTAGGTCTTCTAAGAAATATTTATTAACGATTTCTTTTATTGATTCGGCTGTTACCGAATTAACCATCTCTTCATATCTTGTATATAGGGTCCAGTCGCCAGACGCTATTGCCTCATTTAAACTTCCCGCAACCGCCATACTTCCGTCTTGTCCAAACTTCATTGCTGCAACAAGTTGTGCTTTTGCCTTTGAAACCTCTTCCTCTGTAACCCCTTCTTTTTTAATGTTTTCATATTCGGCTACAATAGCATCCTCAACCGTCTTGTGTTCTACTCCCGGTGCAAGGTTAGCATATACCGCAAACAAGCCCGGATCTTTGAAAAGAGAATCCCAAATAAAGACACTTGTTGTTAAACCTTTGTCTGTAATGTTTTTATAAAACCTGCTGTTTTTTCCAGAAGAAAGAATTGCTGACAAAACAATAAATGATGCTGCGTCTTCATGTGTGGCTGATGGACTTTTGTGTGCCATTCCAACAATCCCCTGTTGTCCTGCTCTTTTTAGCGTGACCGTTCTTTTTCCTTCTTGTGCTGGTTCGGTTGTATAAACCTGAGGTATTTCTTTTGTACTTTTTCTAATTCTACCGAAGTGTTTTTTAATCATCGCCAACGCTTCTTCTGTTTCAAAGTCTCCAACCACAGTTGCTGTGGCGTTATTTGGCCAATAAAATGTGTCATAAAACTCTTTAAGCCTTTCTATTGAAACGTTTTCTATATCAGCTTTCCAACCAATGGTTGAGTGGTGATATGGGTGTGCGTGGTATGCTGTTGCCCAAATGTGTTCGTCTAAAACTCCCGACGGATTGTTTTGCCCTCTTTCAAACTCGTTTCTTACTACTGTCATTTCTGATTGCCTATCTTCTTCTTTTATGTAGGCGTTTCTCATTCTATCGGCTTCAATTTGAATTGCTGTTTCTAGCTCTGAACTTGGTAGGGTTTCATAATAGTTTGTTCTATCAAGCCATGTGGTTGCATTCATTCTCGCGCCGAGCGATTGCAATAATTGAAAGACTGAATTGCCCTTATCTGTGTTGAATTTTTTGGAGCCCTTGAACATGAGGTGTTCTAATAGGTGTGTTGCTCCCGTGTATCCTATTGCCTCGTTTCTTGACCCAACTTCGTATGTTACCATGAAGGTTGCTACTGGGGCGCTATGGTCTTCTTTTAATAAAACCTTTAGTCCATTTGATGTCATGTGATACTCTTTAATACCGCCAGACTCTTTAACATATTCAAACCCATAGTGTTTTTCTTGAGACATTACCGCTCCTACAATTAATAATAATATTAGTGTTATTTTTTTCATTTTTTACCTACCTGTATTTTTGTGATTTCCCCACAAATTTAAAAGTGTTTTGTTTTTATTTCCAAGGAACAAACTTTGGAACTTCTCTCATATAATCTACATAGTCTTCTCCAAAAATACCAACAAGGTATTCTTCTTCTCGTACTATAATTTTTGACCAAAATATATATATGGCTGGAATTACCAATAAAACCCCAAAAGATCTAAAAAATAAAGCATAAAAAACCGGGAGATGAAAAATAATTACCGTATAAACCGGATGTCTTATAAAGCTATATATGCCCCTCTTTGAAAGTTTGATTCCTCTTTCTTTTGGCGGAAGACTAAATAAAATCCATAATAAAATAATCACACCCTCTAACCCAGTTAAACCCATTAGGATTTTTTGCCAAAAATCTGAAAAATTAATTAGTGGAAGCCCAAGAAACGTGTCTATTTTTAGTGTCGTATATACTATAAGCCCAGTTAAAAGCGCTCCGGGTGGCCCAACATTCCAAAGCCTTTTATAGTGTTTTGGATTAAACCGTTTTTGAAGATCAAGCAACCGCTTTTCTTTCTCCAAAAATCAAGCTTCCAATCCGAACCATTGTGGAACCCTCTGAAATACCCACTAAAAAGTCTCCGCTCATACCCATCGAAAGCTCTTTCATTTTTTTTTCCGGGGAAACCTTATTGTTTATTGTGGTAAAAACCTCTCTTAGCGCGCTGAAAGCTCCTTGTTTTTTTTCCTTATCTTGTTCTGTGGGTCCAACTGTCATCAACCCCTCCACCTTAATTCCAGACAAGTCAAAACATTTTAGTATTTCTTCTTCGCTACCCAGCGAAAACCCACCCTTTGTTTCTTCGTTTGTTGTATTAATTTGAATAAGAATTCTTTGTATTTTTTCTGCGGCTATTGCTGCTCGTGATATTTTTTGTGCCAACCTAATTGAGTCAACAGAGTCTATGGTGTCAAAAATTTGAACTGCTTTTTTTACCTTATTTGATTGAAGCCTGCCTATTAGTCTTTTTTCTGTGTCGCCTATATTGGGAATTTCTAAAAACTTTTTTTCTGCTTCTTGTACTTTGTTTTCACCTATAGAGCTAACGCCCGCCGCTATTGCCAAAGAAATTTCTTTTGGTGGCCTTGTTTTTGTAACAGCAACCAACCTTACTTTTTGATTGGTTTTTTTTATCTTTTCTCTAACCGACTTCAGGTTCTGGGTTATCTGTTGTCTCATTTTTTGGCTCTTCCGTTGTGTTGTCTTCGTCTGATATGATTCTAGCGATAGAAGATACTTTTGTTCCCGCGCCAAGTTTAATAAGCCTAACTCCCTGTGTTGCTCTACCAATAGATCTAATTTGTGAAACCGGCAGGCGAATTAAAACACCCTGGTTGGTGATAATCATTAGGTCGTCCGTTCCAACAACCTCTTTAATTGTTATCATTTTTCCCAGCTTTTCTGTTGTCTTCATAGTAAGAACGCCTTTACCGCCTCTTTTTTGTGCGCGATATTGTGCAATTTCTGTCCTTTTTCCGAAACCATTTTCTGTCGCAACTAAGACAGTTCCATCTCTTTTAATTAATAACATTCCAACGACCTTGTCGTCTTCGGAGCTTAACGTTATTCCTTTTACTCCCATTGTTTTTCTTCCGCTGGGCCTAATTTGTTCTTCAGAAAACCTTATAGATTTTCCGTTGCTTGTTCCTAATAATATATCATTTTCTCCTGTAGAAATTCTTGCCTCTATCAGGCTGTCCCCTTCTCTTATTTCTACGGCGTATATTCCTTTTTTTCTTGGGTTTGAATATGCAGAAAGTTTTGTTTTTTTAACAATTCCTTTTTCTGTTGCCATCACAACAAAGTGATCGTCGTGGAAATGATTTTGCTTTACCCCAATAAAGGCGCTTACTTTTTCATCTGCCTCACAGCCTATAAGATTAACAATTGCTCTTCCCTTTGCAGCTCTTCCGCCCTCTGGAATATCATAAACCTTAACCCAATAACATTTTCCTTTGTCTGTAAAAAATAAAATATAGCTGTGTGTGTTTTCTACAAACAGGTGTTCTGTAAAGTCTTCGTCTCTTGATGTCTGTCCTTGGACTCCTCTTCCACCTCTTCTTTGGCTTCTATATGTACTAACGCTTGTTCTTTTAATATATTGGTTGTGCGTTATAGTTAAGACCATTTCCTCTTCTGCTATCATATCTTCCATGCTTAAGTCTGTCGCCTTATCAACTATTTCAGTTCTTCTTTCTTCTCCATATTTTTCTTTAATCTCAAGAAGCTCTTCTGTAATAATTTGTAATCTTTTTGATTTGCTGTCTAAAATACTCTTTAGCTCGGTCATGTATTTAATAATTTCTTTGTATTCGGCGAGAATTTTTTCTGTTTCCAGCCCGGTCAGTCTTTGTAGCTTCATGTCCAAAATAGCCTGTGCTTGTTTTTCAGATAAATCAAACCCGCTTATTAATCCGACTTTGGCGGCTTCTGGATCTTTACTTGTTTTAATTGTTTCTAGAATTTTATCTATATTGTCTAGGGCAATTTTTAACCCCTCTAATATGTGTGCCCTTGCCTCAGCCTTTCTTAAATCAAATTCTGTTCTTTTTACAACAATGTCTTGTCTAAAAACAAGAAAAACTTCTAGTAACTCTTTTAAAGACATAACCTTTGGAGTTCCATCTACCAGTGCAAGTAAAATAATTCCAAAAGTGTCCTGAAGTTGTGTTTGTTTGTATAGTTGATTTAAAATAACCTCAGGAACGGCATCTCTTTTTATTTCAATAACCACTCTCATTCCGTCTTTATCTGACTCGTCTCTAAGCTCGGCAATGCCTTCTATTTTTTTATCTCTAGCTAAAAAAGCTATTTTTTCAATCAAGTTTGCTTTATTAACCTGAAATGGAAGTTCTGTTAAAATAAGCGCGTCTCTTCCTTTGCTGTTTGGTTCAACGTGGGCTGTTCCCCTCATTTTAACCTTACCTCTTCCTGTTTCATATGCGCTTTTTATACCATCAAAACCAAGGGCTTTTCCAGCTGTTGGAAAGTCTGGCCCTTTTACGTGTTTCATTAAATCTTCTACGGTGCAGTGTGGGTTTTCTATAAGCTCTATTAGGCCGCCAATAACCTCAGATAGGTTGTGTGGTGGAATTTTTGTTGCCATACCAACAGCAATACCCTCAGATCCGTTAACCAAAAGGTTTGGGAAAACCGCTGGAAGAACAGCTGGCTCTTTTAGGGTTTCGTCAAAATTATTTGTCCAGGCAACCGTCTCTTTGTCAAGGTCTCTTAGGAGCTCTCCTCCGATTTTAGACATTCTTGATTCTGTATATCTCATTGCCGCAGCTCTGTCTCCATCAACCGAACCAAAGTTCCCTTGGCCTTGAACTAGTTGATGTCTCATAGAAAATTCTTGTGCCATTCTAACCATGGCATCATATATAGAGCTGTCTCCATGTGGGTGATATTTACCCAAAACATCCCCAACAACTCTAGCAGATTTTTTATATGGCTTGTTGTGATAACATCCCAAGTCGTTCATTCCAAAAAGAATTCTTCTGTGAACGGGTTTTAGCCCATCTCTTGCGTCCGGAAGGGCCCTAGCCGTAATTACCGACATTGAATAGTTTAGGTAGCTTTCTTCTAGCTCTACCAAAAGTTGTTTGTCTAATATGTTATCTCTTCCTATATCCATTTTTATATATCTATGTTTGTAGCAAACTTAGCCTTTTCTGTTATAAATTTTCTTCTGTGTTCTACTTCTGTTCCCATTAACTCTCTAAACCTAACATTTGTCTCTTCTTCTTGAATGTGATCAACTGTTACCTGCATCAATGTTCTTGTTTCCGCATTCATTGTGGTATCCCAAAGCTGTTCTGCGTTCATTTCTCCAAGACCCTTATATCTTTGTATGTTTATTTTTGCTGTTTCATTTTCAGATTCAAGTCTTTGAATTACAACGTCTCTTTCCGCGTCTGTATAGGCATATCTTTCTTTACGCCCTTGTTTAATTTTATATAGTGGTGGCATTGCCATATAAACAAAGCCGCCCTGAACAAGACTTTTCATTTTTCTCCAAAAGAATGTTAGTAATAGGGTTCTTATGTGGCTACCGTCTACGTCGGCGTCTGTCATAATAACCACCTTGTGGTATCTTAGTTTTTCTGGGTTAAAACTGTGCGGATCGTCTTCGTCTTCCCCAAAACCACACCCAAGCGCCGTAATAATTGACTGAATTTCATTGTTAGCTAAAAGTTTATCCTCTCTGGCTTTTTCAGAATTAATAACCTTACCCCTTAGCGGCAAAATTGCCTGAGTTCTTCTATCTCTTCCTTGTTTTGCTGTTCCGCCAGCAGAGTCTCCCTCAACTAAAAAAATTTCACACTGCATTGGATCTTTGTTTGAACAGTCTGCTAATTTTCCTGGAAGCGTTGTTGATCCTAGTCCAGATTTTTTTCTAACCAACTCTCTTGCTTTTTTTGCTGCAATTCGCGCTCTCGCTGCTTCTGCGGCCTTTTCAATGATTCTCTTACCAACCTTTGGGTTTTGTTCTAAAAACGCCTGTATGCCATCATAAACAACGTTATCTACTAATCCCTTAACATCTCCGTTCCCAAGTTTTGTTTTTGTTTGTCCTTCAAACTGGGGCTCTTGAACCTTAACAGAAAGAACAAGTGTTAAGCCCTCCCTAAAGTCGTCTCCGGAAAGACTAAATTTTTCATTCTTTTTTGTTTTAATTAAATCGTTTTTATTTGCATAGCTATTTAAGGCTCTTGTTAGGGCAGACCTAAGACCAGAAAGGTGTGTTCCTCCTTCAACTGTATTAATGTTATTTACAAAGGAAAAAATATTATTATTATAGTTTGTGCTATATCTAAGGGCTAAGTCGACAGGAACCTCAATATCTTCTTTAGAAACAACAATAACTTCGTTGTGTATTAAATCTTCTCCCCCATCTAAATATTTAACAAAATCGGATAAACCTCCCGGAAAACAATATTCAGCTTTTGTTTCTTCAATTTCGTTGTGTAAAACTATTGATAAATTTTTATTTAAATATGCTAACTCTTTTAGTCTTCCCTTTATTGTGTCTTCTTGAAATCCTCTGTGAGTAAAGATGGAATGGTCTGGCTTAAATGTTATAATAGTTCCTCTTTTGGAGCTTTTACCAACCGTTTTTAGTTCAGATGTTGCGTGTCCAATTTTATATTCTTGTCTATAGTGAAAGCCGTCTCTGTGAACTTCTGCAACAAGATCTTCGGAAAGTGCATTTACAACAGAAACACCAACGCCGTGAAGACCTCCAGAAACCTTATATGTGTTTTTATCAAATTTTCCTCCGGCATGTAATACCGTCATTACAACCTCTAGGGCAGGTTTTCCTTCTTCTTTGTGAATTTCAACAGGAATTCCTCTTCCATTGTCTTCAATAGAAATTGTTCCATCTTGTTTAATTCTAACAATTATTTCTGTACAAAATCCAGCTAAGGCCTCATCTATACTATTGTCCACCACTTCGCTTACAAGGTGATGGTAGCCTCTTTTACCAACATCTCCAATATACATTGCCGGTCTTTTTCTAACCGCTTCTAATCCTTTTAATACAGATATTTTATCTGCACCATAATTACTTTTATTGCTCATTTATCCTCACAGGCATTAGTAAAATTATTGTTTTTTGATCTTTTTCTTTTGGTAAAAAAAGAGTTGCTGAATTTGAATCTTTAAATGTAAAAAATATTTCTTCTGAAGGATATTTTGCAACCGCTTCTTTTAAATATAGTGCGTTAAACCCTATTGAAACTTCTTCTCCAACATATTCTGCTGACTTAACTGGAGCATATACTGTTTTGCTTTCTGGTTGATTTACGCTTTTAAAATAAACTTTTCCTTCTGAAAAATTTAGAGATATTTGATTTGTGTTTTTATTTGTAGCAATAGAAGCTGCTTTTATATTATTTAACATTTCTGTCTTTTGAGCAATTAGTTCTTTTGAATTATTTTCTGGAATAACCGCGTTATAATTTGGAAATTTTTCATCTATAATTTTAGAATAAAAAACATCTTTACCGTTATTTAAAAAAACATAATTTTCACTGAATATTAATGATGTTTCTTTTTGTCCTTCAAGAAATGTGTTTAATATATTTAAATATTTCTTTGGTATAATATATCCCTTTTGAATATTTGTTTCATTTTGTCTTGTAATTTTAACCAACCGGTGTCCGTCTGTTGCAACAAAATCTATTTTATCTTCGTTAAAACTAAAATAAGCTCCATTAAGTGCTGGTTTTGTTGGCTCTGCATTAATTGCATATAATAAAGATCCAATTATATTTTTTAATTTATTTGTTTCAATAGTAAATAATGCTTCATGTTTATTTTCCGGCATTTCTGGATATTCTTGAAAAGGAACTGTTGGTATATCAAAAGAAATTCCTTTTTCCGATTTTATATTTATATGTGGCCCCGCAATATCTATATCAACCCTGCCTTCGTCTATAACAGAAATAATATCATTAACCTCAGATGTAGGAAACAATCCTTCTCCGTTTGTATTAACTGATGCTGTAATTTGTGTTTTAATTCCAACTTCAAGATCTGTTGAATGTAGAGTAACTCCATGAGCTCCTGAAGATATATAAGTATAATTAACCAGCGGGTTTTGAGATTTTATTTGTGTGGTTTTTGTTAGCTTTGAAAAAGCGGCTTGAAGTTCTTTTTTTGTAGTTGAAATGTTCATAGTTAGTTATCAATTATAAAAAAATAGTTAGTTTTTAACAAGGCTTAATTAGGTACACCTTATATCACCTAAGTAAAAGAAAATTGATTTTTGACCTATTTTAAAGGCTTTATCCTCTAAAAAAATATCTAATTATTATTAAATATATATATATAAAAAATTAACATTAGTAATAACAACCTGGATATGTGTATAACTAACAAATAAAGGAAGTTTATAGAGAGATTTTTAACTATTTATTTATTAACAAAACATATTTTAAAAATGTGAATAAAATGTTGAAAACTATTTTTTATTTTTTTTGTTAATTAATTGCCTATTTGTGGATAACTAAGTGGATTTCTTTTTATATAAAATTTATTTTTTATTTTTTCAATCCAAGTTGAGTACCAATCTGATTTTTTTTGATTTAAAGCCATTTGTTCTAAGTCTATCCAATTTTTATCTAAAGTAGGTGGACCTCCTTCCTTTTTTTCATCAACCCAAATAATATGATAACCAAACTGAGTTAGTACGGGAGAACTAGGAGTATTTAATGGAATATTTTTTATAGTATCTGATAATTCTTTAATTTGATAAGACTCTAAGTCTATCATACCCATATAGCCACCCTTTGGGCCACTCGTTGTATCATCTGAAAGTTCTTTTGTTTTTAAAATAAAATCTTCTTTATTTTTTATTTCTTTTACAAGGGAGGCCGCTCTTTTATAGGTTAAATTTTTGTCTTCTTCCGAAGTAGTAACACTAATTAATATGTGTCTTAAAGCAACTTTTTGACCCGTTCTTTGTAAAACCTCAATTAAATGATAGCCATATTTGGTTTTTACTGGAGGGCTTAATGTTTCAAGATCAATTGTCCACGCAGCTTTTTCAAACTCCTTTACAAAAGTTCCTCTTGGAACATAACCCAAGCTTCCACCCAGCTCTTTAGAGCCGGGATCTTCAGAATATTTTTTTGCAGCGTCTTCAAAAGACAAGCCTAAAACAATTTCTTCTCTAACTTTATTTGTTTTTATAAGAGCTTCTTTTAGTGAACTTTCAGAGGGATTTATTTCAAGAAGAAGGTGTCTGGTTTTATAAAAAGTAGGAAAAGAACCAATACTATCTTTGTAGGTGTTATAAAAATCAATAACCTCATTTCGTGTTATTGAAATTCCTGAAGTTAGGGTTGCTGTATATCTTTCTGCTAAAAGCTTTCCTTTCATGTCGTCTCGGTAAGCCCTTTTAAAGTCTGAAATTTTTCTCCCCAAGGCTTCTTCGGCCGCTTCCTTACTTCCAGACTGATTAATAATAGTTTCTATTTGTCTTTCAAGAGCTCTTTCAACATCCTTATCTAAAACTTCAACAGAGTCTACCTCGGCCATTTTTATAATAACGAGCTGTTCTATCATGCTTTCAGAAGACTGTAATAAAAGAGCTTTATATTTTTCTAAATCGGTAGTGGGGTTTATTTTTTGTTGGGCAGCCAATGCGTTTGCGGCCAAAACAACGTCACTTAGAAGAACAACCCTTCCCTCAACCACAGCAGAAACGCGATCAAGAAGAATGTCTTCTTGTGCAAAAGAAAAACTTATTAATAATGATAACAGTATTTTTTTAATTTTTATCTCCATTTTTATATTTCACGTGAAACGAACGCTTTAAATATACTAATAAAATAGATATATCAGTTGGTCTAATACCTGGAATTCTTTGTGCCTGACCAACAGTTTCCGGCAATACGGAAGAAAGTTTTTCTCTCCCTTCGTTAGAAATGCTTGTTATTTCCTTATAATCAAAGCTTTTTGGAATTAACATGTTTTCATATATTTTTAACTTTTCAATTTCTTCTTTTTGTCTACTTATATAACCGTCATATTTAATTATAGTTTCTGCCTCAAATAAAATTTCCTCAAAATGCGAAGGAGAGCTCTTTTTTATTTCTTCAAAATAAGAAAAACTAAAGTCTGTTATTTTAACAAGAGGCCTTTTTAATAGTTGAAATATTTTAACAGGCTCAGAAATAAGGCTTTCACCCAAAGAGGAGAGGTGAGGATTAATTTTTTGTGGAGAAACAGACTCTTTTTTTAAAAAAGAAACAAGGTTGGATGTGTGGAGGTTCTTTTTTTCTAAAGAGAGGAGAGTTTTTTTGTCTAATAAACCAATTTTTTTTGAATATTTTAAGAGCCTTTGGTCTGCGTTTGAGGATCTAAGTTGAAGTCTATATTCCGCCCTAGACGTAAACATTCTATACGGCTCGTTTGTGTCTTTTAAAACAAGGTCGTCAACAAGAACACCCATATATGCATCGCTTCTTTTTAACAACAGGGGATCCCTATTTAATATTTTTTGTGCAGCATTAATTCCAGCTAAAAGCCCTTGAGAGGAAGCCTCTTCATACCCAGAGGTTCCATTTATTTGACCAGCAAGAAAAAGACCAGAAAGACCCTTGGTTTCCAAAGTTGTTTTTAGTTGTGAGGGAAAAAAGAAATCATATTCTATTGCATACCCAGGCCTTAAAAACTCAACAGAGCCCAACCCCTCTACGGTTTTTAAACACTCAAGCTGAACGTCTTCAGGTAAGCTAGTTGAAAAACCATTAACATATATTTGCTCAGAGTTTGTCCACTCTGGCTCGAGCTGTAAAACGTGACTAGGGTTTTGTGAAAACTTATAAACCTTATCTTCTATAGACGGACAATATCGCGGCCCCGCGGCCATTGTTTCTCCAGAATACATTGCAGACTTTGACAGATTTTTTAATATAAGTTCGTGGGTTTTTTCATTTGTTCTAAAGGCAAAACAGGGCTCGTCTTTTGATAAAAAGTTTTTTGTTTGATAGGAGAGGGGTTTTGGTTTTTTATCTCCATATCCAGCCACACCAAAAGACCAATCAACGGAGGTTTTTTTAATTCTTGGAGGGGTGCCAGTCTTTAGCCTACCAGACTTAAAACCCAAAGACTTTAAAGACTCGGTAATTCCCTCGGATCTTTTTTCGTCTAACCGCCCCGCCTTAATTTTCTTTTCACCAATATGTATTAAGCCATTTAAAAAGGTTCCACAGGTTAATATGGCGGCATCGCAAAAAAGCTCAAATCCGTCTGAAAAAATAACAGAGGAAACAGAACCATTTAATTCTTTTATTTTAACAACCTCTCCAGCTAATACATCAAGACCCACAGACTTTATGTGTTTTTGAACAACAGACTCATATTTTATTTTATCTATTTGAGAGCGAGGAGACCAAACAGAGCGACCCTTTGATAGGTTTAATGTTTTGCTTTGTAGGGTTGCTTGATCTGCAAAAACCCCCATCATACCACCCAAAACATCCAACTCTCTAACCATCTGGCCTTTTGCTAAGCCCCCAATTGCTGGATTACAAGACATTCTTCCTATTGCGGAGACATCCATAGAAACCAAAACAACATCAACCCCAAGCTTGTGTGCAATAAGAGCAGCCTCAACTCCGGCGTGCCCGCCCCCCACAACTACTAAATCACGCTTGTTTTTTTGTCGTTTCACGTGAAACTACTTTCCCACACAAAACGAAGAAAAGACACTGTCTAACACGTCATCTTTTGTTGTTTTTTTTGTTATTTCATCTAAAAAAGAAAGAGCAAAGTTTAAGTCTTCGGCAACTAGCTCCAACTCAGGAGATTGCTGTAAAGATTTTGTTGCAATTGATAGGTGGTGAATTGTTTTTTTTAAGCAAGACACCTGTCTTTGTGAGGTAACAATAAAGCCAATATCAGAAAATCCAGAAGAAACCCTCTGTAAAATTAGTTTCTTAAGTTTAGAAATATTTTTATTTTTCAGAGCAGAAATAGATATATCATATTTTTCTCCACCACTCCGTATATCTTTTTTATTAAAAACATAAACAACATTAGGGTTATCTGACGACAAAACAGATCCAGGCTCCCCAAGATATAAAACAAGGTCAGCTAATAAAACCTCTTGATTACTTTTTTCTACACCAATTTTTTCAATTTGGTCTTTAGTTTTTCTAATGCCGGCAGTGTCTTTTAAAACAAAGGGAATTTCGCCAATATTAATAGTATTTTCCAGAACATCCCTTGTTGTTCCTGCAACCTCACTAACAATGGCCCGATCTTTTTTTAGTAGGGCGTTGAAGAGGGTTGATTTTCCTGCATTTGTTGGTCCGGCAATAACTACGCTTGCTCCAGAAGTTAAAACGCTTACAGCCTCAAAGCTCTCCACAGCAGAAGAAAGGTTTTTAATACAAGAACCTATTACAGAAACGCTATCAGGAACCAGGCTTGGCTGAAGATCTTCTTCTGAAATGTCTAGATTAAACTCAATTTGTCCTATGGTGCCAATAATTTTATTTTTAATGCTCAATATATTTTCAAGCAAAGACCCGCGAAGGTTTTTATAGCTTAGTTTTGCACCCAAAAGAGATTTTGAAGATATAAGAGAGGCAACAGACTCAGCTTGAGACATGTCTAACTTGTTATTAAGATAAGCTCTTTTTGTAAATTCTCCTCCGGGGGCTATTACCGCACCAAAAGAACAACAAAGGCCTATAGTTTTTTGTATTATAATAGGATTTCCATGTACGCTTATTTCTACGAGGTCTTCCCCCGTATAGGTATTTGGAGAAAAAAGAAAATTAATTATAGCCTCATCAAATATTTGGCCATCAGAATCAACAAGCTGACAAAGGGTGGGGGTGTTGTTTTTTTTTGTTATAAGGGGGTTTTTTAAAAAAGAAGAAACTATTTTATGTGAGGCGCTCCCAGAAAGACGAATAACAGCAATTCCGCTAGATCCAAAAGGCGTCGAACAAGCAACAATTGTTCCCATTTTTTTAGACGGGGAAAGCCCCCGCTCAAGCCTCTTTATTAATGATTTTTTGTTGAGCAATTTGCATAAGATTAAAACATAAATAATAAAGGTTTAATCCAGAGGGAAAGCTATAAAAAAGAAAGAACATCATCCCCGGAAACATATATTTCATCATTTTTTGTGTAGCCTCTTGTGCAGGATCTCCCCCGCTTGGCTGTGCGGCTGTACTTGCCTGCATTGTATAATACATAGAAGCTGCCATCAAGAAGGGTAAAACATTAAGAGGAACTTCTCCAAGCATAAAAAGAGTGTCTGCCGCAGAAAGGTCTTTAATCCAAAAAACAAAAGACTCGCCCCTAAATTCAATAGTATTTCTAAAGACCATAAAAACAGACATTAAAATTGGCATCTGAACCAACATTGGAAGACAGCCGGCAAGAGGATTGATTTTATGTTCCTGAAAAAGGGCCGCAATTTTTTGTTGTTGTAGAGTGGGGTTGTTTTTGTATTTAGTTTTTATGGTGTTCATAAGAGGGTTAAGCTCTTGCATTTTTTTTGAAGACCTTAACTGTTTAGCCATTAAGGGATAGGTAACGGTTTTAATTAGTACAGCAAAGAGAATAACAACAATACCATAGTTTGGTATTAGGCTATATAGAAAAGTCATAACCCTATAAACCAGCCAAGAGACAGAAGATAGCCACTGCCAACCAAGTATTTTTTCTTCAATACCGACATTTAGGCGACCAATTTCTTCATATTCGAGAGGCCCCAAAAATACGTCAACCTGTTCAAAGTTTATATTTTGACTAGTTACAATATCAATTGCAGCACGCCCGCCAGTAGAATATTTAGAAAGCTCTACAAAATCTGTTTTTTGGGGAACAAAAAACACCCCAAAATATTTTGTTCTATAACCAACAAACTCGGCTTGTCCGGTATATTGCTTGGTGTCCCTTTCTATGTCGCTTGAAGACCCACCAAAAATTCCAGCAGACCCCAAACTATAAGATTCTATGTCCCCGCTTTGGCCAACAAGCCCCTCAAGAAACATAGCGTCCTGTGTTGGTTCTGTAATGGGTAAACCGCCAAACCAGTCCAACCTAAATCTTCCATCTAAAATTTCTTCACGAACACCCCTCAAGTTGGTGTTCACTACAACCTTATAGCTATCATAAGAAAAGGTAAGATCTTTTTGAACGGTTTTGCCACCCACCTCCAAAACATAAGAAAGGGTTGTTGTTGGGTTTTCAGGGCCAAGAACAACAGATTTTTTTCCGCCGTCAAACGAAACTCTTTTTTCACCCCAAAACTCGTTTAAAAATATTTCTTCACCAGATTGATTGATATAAGAAACTAAAAGATTGTTTTTGTTTTCTCCGTCTATAAGATCAAGGGTTTCCTCTGATTTTTTTAAGTGTTTTGTAACGAGAAAAGAGTCAAAAGAGCCACCATTTTTGTTGCTAATTTTTGTAGTAAAAAGTGGCGTTTCTATAACAAAAAAACTTTCTAAGCTTGATTGGTTTGATATTGTAGTAGGTTCGGGGGAGCTTTTTGTTATTTCTGTGGGGTTGTCACCAAGAACCACCTCTTGTGTTTGGTAGGTTGAGCCTTCTTCTGTTGGCTCCGGTGCAATAAAGTCTAGATATGTTGGCCAAAATAATAGGATTGCCCCGATTAAAATAAAACCAATGAGCGTTTTTTGATCCATACTAAGAAGAAACTGTTAGTTTTTTACGACCCTTTTTTCTTCTGGCGGCTAAAACTTTTTTCCCACCCACGTTGGAGTTTCTTTCCATAAAGCCGTGCTTGTTTTTTCTTTTTCTATTGCTAGGTTGATATGTTCTTTTCATAATGCTTTGTTGCCGAAATATAGCCCAATATTATTGTTTGTGAAACAATAAAAACTATAGCAAAAAAGAGGGAAAACAAAGAAAAGTTCTGGATATCCGTAAAAAAGAATGTTAATCTAATGCAAGACAGTTTATTTTTTTTGTTAACAACTTGTGGATAACTATGGATTATAAAAAAATTTGGAACGAAACAAAAAAGAATCTAAAAAAGATTCTACCCGAACACGGCTATGAGGCGTGGATAGAAACACTGTCACCTATTGGGGCCACAAAAGAGATTTTTATATTAGAGGCACCGAACCAATTTGCGCACGACTGGATTATTAACAATTATTATGACTTAATAGTCTCTTCTTTGAGAGAACAAGACCCAAAAATTGATTTAAGGGTTGCAATTGCTCCCCAATCTGAACAAAATGTCTTAGCAACAAGCCTTGCTGACAGCGAGCCAATTAAGCAAAGCAATGCGGGAAGAAGACACAATATAAACAGGGGAAATACGTTTGATTCTTTTGTAGAGGGCCCAAGCAGTATTTTTGCAAAAAATGCAGCATTAAATGTTTCAAAAAATCCGGGATCTACAGACTTTAACCCACTTATTATTTATGGAGGTGTTGGTTTGGGAAAAACACACTTACTCCACGCCATAGCAAACGCCCTTATTAGAGGAAAAAAACAAACCAATGTTGTGTTAGCCTCATCAGAAAAATTTACCAATGATTTTATTGCAAGCATTCAAGAAAACAAATCAATGGACTTTTCTAAGGTTTATAGAAAAGCAGACGTACTCCTTATCGACGATATACAGTTTTTTCAAGGAAAAGAGCAAACACAAGAGCAGTTTTTTCACACATTTAATGACCTATTTACCGCAGGAAAACAAATTGTAATGACGGCGGACAGGTATCCAGGAGAAATGGTTGGACTTCAAGACAGGCTTCTGTCTAGGTTTGAGTCTGGGCTACACGCAGATATACAGCCGCCAGATTTTGAGACCAGAGTTGCGATATTGTCAAAAAAAGCACAACAAAATAACATTAAAATTCCAAGTATATTTTTAGAAAAGATAGCGTCGCACGTTAGAACAAACATTAGAGACCTAGAAAGTTGCGTTACAAAAATATTTGCTCACGCCACATTTTCTCAAGAAGAAATTAGCGAAGCCCTAGTAGAGTCTATTATTAGAGAAAGGCTTGGGGATCAAGGCTATGGACAAGCAACGGTGCAAGATATTATAAGCGGCGTCTGCAGTATTTTTGCTGTAAGCCAGGAAGAAATAGTTGGGCAATCCAGAAGAAAAAATATAGCAGAAGCAAGACAGGTTGCTGCATATTTAGCTAGAGAGGTTTTAGATATGCCGCTCAACTCAATAGGGCTGCACCTCGGAGGAAGAGACCACACAACTATTATACATGCACACAAAAAAGTTTCAGAGCTTTTAAAAAGGGATAGTAAATTTAAAAGACGTGTTGATATTATATATAATGAGTTAAATTTAAAGTAGAACATTATAAAGGAAAAAAAATGGCAAAAGGAACAGTAAATAAAGTAACATTAATCGGTAGGCTGGGACAAGACCCAGAAATTAGATTTTCTGGAGACGGAAGAGCTATAGCCTCTTTTAGTGTTGCCACAAACGAAAGCTGGAAAAATAAAAACGGCGAAATACAAGAAAGAACAGAGTGGACAAAATGTACCGCTTTTGGCGGAACAGCAGAAAAATATATTCAACCATATGTCAAAAAAGGAAGCCTGGTTTATATCGAAGGTTCTCTAAAGACGGACAAGTGGCAAGACAAAGACGGAAATGATAAATATTCAACGGGCGTTGTTTTAAATAATTTTGGTGGGATACAAATTTTAGGTGGAGGCGACAACAACTCAAACTATGACAGTGCGGGCGGCATGAACCAAACACCAAAAACATCAGAAGAAAATACAAGCCAAGTTACAGAAGACGACCTTCCGTTTTAATAACTCTTTGTGAAAAAGTCTAAACCGAGAAACAAAACAATACGATCGCTTCTTAACATGGTGTCGGTTGTTTTTTGTTTTTTTTTGATCAAAATGACAATAAACGGCAAGAAAAATTTGCCAAAAAATGGGCCATATATTTTAGCCCCAAACCACATAGACGACATAGATCCCTTTCCTCTTGCTGGAGCAGTGAACAAACCAATTACCTTTTTAATGGCTCAAGACCAAGCAAAAATTAAGTGGTATAAATACTGGGCGCCATGGTCATACGGAACGCTGCTCATTGATAGGAAAAAAATACAACCCTCCACAATTAAAGCTGTTCACAAACAAATTAAAAAAAAAGAAATTATATGTATTTTCCCAGAAGGAACCACGATTGGATCTGGGCTAAAAAAAGCAAAAAATGGAGCATCTTTTTTTGCAGCAAGACACGAAATTCCAATAATTCCCGTAGCAATATCTGGGACAGAAAAAGCGCTCTCCGCAATTAAAAGATTTCAAAGGGCTAAAGTTACCCTTAGCTTTGGGGAGCCGATTATTGCTAAAAAAGAAGACATAAAAAAACTAAACGAACTTACTGCACAAACGATGGAAGCAATTAAAAAAATGTTACCAGAGCAGTATTGTTAAACATTGGGGAAAAAATGATATATAGCTTAGACATAACAGCAGAATTAATTTTTCAAATACTACGAATACTACTATCCGTATCTTTATTTTTTGTTTGGGTTGTTAGGTATGATAACATTGTTAAAGAGTTTAAAAACGACTACAAGCTACCCGACTGGCTTAGAGACCTGGTTGGGATTGTTAAGCTTTCTTGTGCCGGGATGCTATTAACAAACGACATCCAGCTTCAGATTGTTTCATTGGGAGCAATTGCTTTGTTAATGTGTGCAGCAGTACTAACCCATATTAAAATAAAAAACCCAATAAAAAAAATGATCCCAGCAATTACACTGCTTGGTTTTTGTTTGTTTATGCTATTTTTAGTTTAGTCGTTTACAAAAACAACTTTACCTAAAACTTTGCGCTTGGCAATATCCTCAATGGAGGAAACAGCATCTTTCATTGGAACGGTTTTTGATATAAAAGGATTAATTTTACCCTCAGCCAATAAACCCCCAATAGTTTTAAGGTTTTGTGCGTTGGCGACAGGCTCTTCTTTTTGGAAGCGACCAATAAACACGCCAGAAACAGCACAACCTTTTAACAACATTAAGTTAAGAGGAAAAGAAGGAATTTTCCCCGCAGCAAAACCGACCACAAGATAGGTTCCACCCCAACCAATAGACCTTAGAGCTGGCTCAGAAAAACAATCACCAATAGGATCGTAAATAATAGAGTAACCACCCCTTTTGCTTTTAGACTTTAACTCCTCAGTAAGGGCAACCTGACCCTCTTTGTCTAGCTTGTCTTTTCCATATATAATTATATCGTCTGCCCCATACCGAGCACAAACCTCAGCCTTTTCCTTTGTTGATACAGCCGCGACTACTCGCGCCCCATAGGCTTTTGCTATATCTACAGCAGCTAAACCAACACCGCCTGCGGCACCTAAAACCAACACCTCGTCATCCTTTCCAATATTTGCTCTCTGTATTAGTGCGTGTAAACTTGTTCCATAAACCATAAACACTCCAGCTGCAACATGGTGGGGAAAAGAGGGAGGAATGGAAAAAGCAAAATTTTCATGCACCACAATTTTTTCTGCAAAAGCACCAAACCCCTTAAAAAATGCGACATTGTCTCCAACTTTAGTCGAAGACACCCCCTCACCTATAGAGCTAACAACTCCAGAGCCCTCATGTCCCGGAGAAAAGGGAAGGTCTGGCCTAAACTGATACAACCCCTGAACTATTAGATGGTCAGGATAGTTTAATCCAGCGGCCTTTACATCTATAACAATTTCATTTGGTCCGGCTATAGGATCTGGAACCTCCTCCCAAGAAAGTTTTGATACCGGCGCAAACTCTTTACACAATATTGCTTTCATTTCCCTCTCCTTTTAATGTTTAAAAACTCTTGTTCTCGTAAAAACCATTGAAATTTTATGTTCATTACAGGCGCTTATAATATCCTGATCTTTTATTGATCCACCCGGCTGTATAACAGCCCTTATTTTGTGTTTCCCCATTAAGTCGATAGAGTCTCTAAAGGGAAAAAAGGCGTCAGAAGCAAGAACCGCACCGGCGGGAATAACCGCCTTTGTTAGTGCATATTTTACAGCATCAACCCTACTTGTTTGTCCCCCAGAAATACTAATTATTTTGTTATTATGTGCAACAACAATTGCATTTGATTTTGCATGTTTCACTGTTTTCCATGCAAGATCAAGGGTTGAGAGCTCGGCTTTTGTTGGGGGTTTTTTTGTAACAGTTTTTACCGCAGAAACGTCTATTTTTGAAAGATCTGTTTCTTGTATAACCCAGCCACCAGCAATTTCTTTTCCAAGGCTTTTTTTAGGCTTGTATTTGCCAAGAGAAAGCACCCGAAGGTTTTTCTTTTTTGAAAAAAGAGACAAGGCTGCACTATCAAAGCTTGGGGCAACAATAATTTCAAAAAAAATTTTACTTAACTCTTTTGCGGTTGAAATATCACACCTCTTGTTCATTGCAATGACTCCACCAAAAGCTGACAGAGGATCTACTTTCAAGGCGTTTAAAAAGGCGGCTTTTGGCGTCTTAGCAGAACCAACCCCACACGGAGAGCCATGTTTTACAATCACACAAGACGGCTCTTTAAACTCATGCAGACATAAAAGAGCTGCCTCTCCATCCAGAAAGTTGTTATAGGACATTTCCTTTCCTTGAAGCTGTTTTGCTTGTGGCAAACCAAAAGAACCGTATTTTTCTTTTAAAACTAAAGCTTTTTGATGAGGGTTCTCGCCATACCTTAAGTGCAGCGAGGAGGCCCCTAGCTCTGTTGAAATTGCACGATCATAAGAAGCACAATGGTCAAACGCCCTACCTGCTAATTTCAGTCGATCTTTTTCGCCTATTCCACCAGAGGTAATTGATTTTTGTATATTTTTATACTCTTTGGGATTAATCACAACGGTTACCCATTTATTGTTTTTTGCGCCAGCCCGAATCATGGTTGGGCCACCAATATCAATATTTTCTATTTTTTCAGATAAACTTGAGTTTGGATTTTTTGCAACAGCCTGAAAGGGATAGAGGTTACATACAACCATATCAATCCACTGCACATTATTTTGTTTTGCCTCTTCTCCGTCTATGTCTCTTTGCCCTAAAATTCCACCCGAAATATTAGGATGCATTGACTTTACCCTTCCACCAAAAATTTCAGGAAATTTTGTTAACGAAGAAACGGAGGCCACCTTAATTCCATTTTCTTTAAGGACTTTTGCTGTACCTCCAGTAGCGATAAGTTTAATTTTTTGGCTCTCTAAAAAACGAGCAAATGGAACGATACCAGCCTTATCTGAAACAGAAAGTAGGGCTGTTTTTGGAATAACTTTATTTGTGGAAACCATTACAGCTTTGGAAGTTCAGGACCTTTTTTATTTACTAGCCTGTCTCTGTGTGCGAGAGCTACTAGAGCTAGCGCTAAAAGAGCAATAGATGCTGACAAATATAATGAATCTAACCCCGCAACTGTTTCAAAAGAAATATGTCGCGCCAAAGCAAACATCCCAATATATAAAGGATATCTTACTGGAATTTTACCCGTTGAAAAGAAAATAGTTACCATTTGCATAATTTCAAGATATATAAAAATCATTAATACATTTTGAACTTTTATAATTCCACTAGAAATAGCATAGCTAATTTCATATCCACAAAGAAATAACACCATCCCCAAGATAACAAGATGTAATCCTTTTTCTATAAAAGAAGTTAATTGATATATCATATTATTCATTTTTACCCCACGATTTAATTGCCTGTATAAAGGCTTCACCTTCAAGTTTTTGTACCCTTTTTTTTAGAGTTTCAACAGTATCTCCCTCTAAAACACAACATTTTTTTTGTACCAAAATTGGCCCCTCGTCAACCTCTGCGGTTACAAGGTGAATTGTACACCCAGTTTCTGCGTCTTTATTTTTCAAAACAGATTCATGAACACTGTTATTCATCCCGCCGGCATATTTAGGCAACAAAGAAGGGTGAACGTTTAATACTTTTTTATCCCATTTTGAAATAAACGACTTTGAAAGTATTCTCATAAAGCCAATCAACAAAACCAAATCTACCTCTTTTTCAAGCAACTTTTTACTGATTTGTTTGTCAAAACACTCCCTACTCTTTTTTTTATGATCAATAAACAAAAAATCAATACCATATTTTTTTGCTTTATCAGCTATAGGGGCGTCCCCGTTGTTTGTAATAATAATTTCGATTGATGCAGAAAGCTCGCCAGAAAGAATTGCCTCTGCAATGGGAACCACATCAGTCCCTCTTGTGGAGCCCAATATGGCCAACTTAATCAACCCAAAACCTTTTTCATGTGCTTTTTTCGACGACCAATAAGGTCTTTTGTTCCTATGTCTTTTCTGTGAAAAAGATTTCCACCAATATCAGTAGCTCCTTTTTCAGCAATGCGCTCTGCAATAACAATGTTGGGGTCTACACCAACAAAAGCTGCCGTTCTTGATCCGGTTGCAACTATTACACCATCTTTCTCTTGCACAGCAGCCAAATATAACCCATCAAGCTTTGTGTTACAAACAACCTCAAAATCTTTGCTTGGGTTGTTTGGATATCCGACGGGAACAACATATTTACAAACGGTTGCCTTGTTTGCAAAAACAATTTTTAAGTCGGCAAGAGAGCCCGCCACAATGGCGTTACAAATATCCATAAAGTCGGTTTCTAAAAGACTTAAAACATTCATTGCTTCAGGGTCTCCAAACCTTGCATTGTATTCGATAACCTTAACCCCATCACCCGTTAACATAAAGCCACCATATAAAACACCGCGAAATTTTTCACCAGTTTTTTTGTAGAGCTCTGCTGCAACGCGTTCATTAGTTTTTTGGGCGGCCATAATATCTTCTTTAGATAAAAAGGGAAGAGAGTGGTCGGCAAAAGAATATGTACCCATTCCACCGGTGTTTGGGCCGACGTCGCCCTCAAAAGCTCTTTTATGGTCTTGGACTGCGGGCATATGTGCGCAATAAGTCCCATCACAAAAACTCATCAAAGAAAACTCTTCGCCTATAAATTTTTCTTCTATTAAAAAGGTGCCACCGCCGTCTACTATATGTTTTGCATAAGAAAGAGACTCTTCAATCGAGTGTAGGTGTTCCCCAGAAATTTTAACGCCCTTTCCACCCATTAGGCCGTCGTATTTAATTACATACTGCTCATTTAAATTTTTCAGAAAGTCTTTCACTCCATCTAAAGAAGAAAACTCCATTCTTTCTGGATTTTTCTCCCCATCAAAGAGATCTATAATATTCCTTGCAAAAGCCTTGCTAGTTTCTATTCTAGCCACATTTTTTCTTGGGCCAACACAGAGAATACCTTCTTTTTCTAGCGCATCAACAAGCCCAGCCTCTAGGGGCCCCTCTGGGCCAATAATAGCAAGATCAATTGATAGTTTTTTTGCTACCCCCACCACCACTTCAATCTCGTTTAGTGATTGTTCAAAATAAGAAGTCGTTAGGATTTTTATTTGCGGGTTGGTGGTTGGTGCAACACAAAACAAAGACAGGGGGGAGCTGCTTTTTTTGATCTGCTTGGCAATAGCGACCTCTCTTGCTCCCGAGCCGACTAACAGAACATTTCTCATTCTTTTTTAGAGGAGTCTAATCTGTTTTCTTCAAGTTGTTTTAAAAACTCTTTTGTTACATTTCCAGTACAATACTCTCCAGTAAAAACAGAATCTTCAAAATTTTTAATTTTAGGATTACCAATTTGAGCAGAGAGTTTTAATGCCCCTAGCTCTTGATAAACTAAAACATCGGCGCCTATAAATTTTTCTACTTCTTTTACGGTTCTTCCGTTAGCTACAAGCTCGCTTGTTGCTGGCATATCAATACCATATACGTTTTGATACCTAATAGGAGGAGCTGCAGAGGCAAAAAACACTTTATTTGCACCACTCTTTCTAACCATTTCAATAATTTTTTTAGATGTATTTCCTCTTACAATAGAGTCATCTACAAGTAAGACATTTTTATTTTTAAATTCAATTTCAATTGGACTCAGCTTATGCGCAACAGACCTTTTTCTAATGCTTTGCCCCGGCATTATAAACGTTCTACCGATATATCTGTTTTTGATAAAACCTTCGCGGTATTTTGCTCCAAGCTTATAGGCAACCTGCATTGCTGAGGTTCTACTTGTGTCTGGTATGGGAATAACAACGTCTATATCAAGATGGCCATATTCTTTTAATATTTTTTCACCTAAAAAATCGCCCATTCTTAAGCGAGCCTTATGAACAGATATAGAATCGATGGTAGAGTCTGGACGAGAAAAATAAACAAACTCAAAAAGACATGGAGTGTGGTTTTCTTTTTTAGAACACTGTTTTTTTGACAACTCCCCATCTTCTGAAATAATAATTGCTTCTCCCGGGTTAACGTCTCGGACAAAAGAGTAGCCCAGCGCAGTAAGGGCAGAACTTTCTGATGCAACCATATAAGAGTCCTTGTTTTTTCCCAAAACAAGAGGACGAATTCCGTTTGGATCTCTAAAGGCTACAATACCAACCCCCGCAACGAGCATTACCACCGCATACCCACCCTCACACTGCTGGTATACATTTTTTAAAGCAGTAAAAACGTGGTTGTTTTTTAAGTTTCTAAAGTTTGTTTTATAAAGCTCATATGCAAAAAGATTTAACAAAACTTCAGAGTCTGACTGCGTATTAAACTGACAAAAGTGCGTTTTTAAAAGAGAGGCCCTTGTTTGTTCGCTGTTGGTTAAGGTTCCATTATGTGCAAGTGAAATATTAACAGGATTTGCTGAATAAAATGGTTGAGCTTCGCTTGCATCCGAACACCCCGCCGTAGGATATCTTACATGACCCACACCAACATTGCCTTCGAGACTTAAAGACTCGCTGGTTTTAAAAACCTCAGTCACAACCCCAAGTTCTTTATGTAAAGACATTTTTGACTTATCCCAAGTAGCAATTCCGGCAGCATCTTGTCCTCTATGCTGTACCTGTATTAAGGCGTCGTATATCTCTCCAGATACATTTTTATTTTTATGATATATTCCAACTATTCCGCACATAACTAATACTTCTTTAAAATCTTCTTTATTTCACCAACATAGGTTGCTGGTGTAAGGTTTAATAGCGTGATTTTGTCTTGTTTTGAAATCTTTAACCGATCAACCAAACCTAAATAGGTTTCTTGATCTAGGGGAACACCCCTGGTTAGTTTTTTAATTTTATTGTATGCATTTTTATCCCCAGATTTTCGCAAAATTGTTTGTATTGCTTCTGCCAAAATACTCCACTGACCTTCTAGCTCGTTCGAAAGCTGTGTTTCGTTTGGATGAATTCTGCCAAGCCCGTTAATAATATTTTTATAAGCCAGAAGAGAGTGACCAAAAGCAACCCCAACATTTCTAAAAAGCGTACTTCCACTTAAATCTCTTTGCATTCTAGATCGAGATAGTCTTGACGCCAAAAACATAAAGCTGGCATTAGAAAGCTCTAGATTTCCCTCTGCATTCTCAAAAGATATTGGATTAATTTTGTGGGGCATAGTACTCGAACCAACTTCGCCCGGTTTGTTCGTTTGTGTAAAAATATTTCTACTAATATATAACCAAACATCAACACACATATCAGTCAGGATGTTATTAGTCCTCACAAAAGCATGTAATAACTCAGCAATAGAGTCGCTTGGCTCAACTTGTGTGGTGATTGGGTTGTTTTTTAAGCCTAAATCTCTAATAAATTTAGCTGAAAAAGCAGACCAAGACTCTTTTGGAAAAGCAATGTTGTGAGCAGCAAAAGTGCCCGTTGCACCAGAAAACTTAGCCAATAAAACATGATTTTTTATATATACAATTTGTCTTTGTAGTCTGCTGTGAAAAACCGCCATTTCTTTTCCAAGCGTGGTGGTTGTAGCGGGCTGTCCATGCGTCAAAGATAGCATTGGCATATCTTTTGTTTCTTTTATTAACAATACAAGCAGAGCAGACATCTCTTCCAGGGCTTTGAATAGCGGCCCATTAATACCTCGCTGAAACATTAGAGAATATGCTGTGTTGTTAATGTCTTCTGAGGTAAGCCCAAAATGAACAAACGGGACTAGGTGTGGATAGCCATTTTTCTCTAGTTTTTGAGAAAAATATCCCACAACAGCATTAACATCGTGTTTTGTTTTAGCCTCAATTCTTTTGACCGCGTTGTATTCTTTTTGATCAAAATTTTCATAAAAACTGTGAAGAATTTTTTCGTCACCCTTCTTTAAAGATAGTTCTTTTTTCAGTGCGCGATGCTGAGAAAGGGCAACAAGATATTTTACCTCAACCTCTAGTCGCGATTTCATTAGAGCCTGTTCTGAAAAAAAATCGTTTAGCTCTAAAACATTTTTTTTATATCTACCATCTAAGGGAGAAATGGCGCTCATATTTTCCCCAGATTTAGCATCCTATGTATTGCTAAAGCACAATTTCCAGGATCAAGCACGGTTAATACCGGAGTCATACTAGGCATTTGCAGCGTAGAGTGAATGTTAACAAGCATATCTACCTTATCTTGAAATGGAGGACAACCAATGGTTGGCTTTTGTGTGTTTGCTGCTACAAAACCTGAAAGAGCATTAGACCTTCCCGCTATAGTTACAAAAACAACATGTTCTTCTGATGTATAAGACCGTATAATTTCTAAAACTTTCTCTGGGTTTTTGTGCGCAGAGGCAGCAAAAGTTTCATGGCTAACTCCCAAAGTATCAAGCGTAGAGGTTATTTTATCTGCATGCCCCTGGTCAGAGGTTGAACCCATAATTAGTACTGCTTTCATATTAGCTCCTTAGTGTTATTAAAAATTCTTTCGTCAATATCGGTTAGGTCTGGAAACTGAAATTTTTTACCCGTTATAAGTTCATATAATAAGATGTACCTCGCAGACAGCTCTATAATTAATTCATCTGGAGCCTCTGGTAATATTTTATCGTTATATGGGTCACAGTTTTTTGCGAACCAAAGCCTAAGAAACTCTTTATCAATATTTTGTGGCTCCTCGTTTTGCTCAAAACGACCGGTATAGGTTTCTTCTATCCAATATCGACTAGAGTCGGGCGTATGTATTTCATCAACAAACTTAATGTTTCCATGAGCATCTTTTCCCAGCTCATATTTAGTGTCAACGAGAATTAATCCATTTTTTGCCGCAATGCGCTGCCCATAATTAAAAAGATCTAAGCTCATTTTTGCTGCTTTGTCAAAGTCTTCTTCTGTCATAAGTCCCAGCTCAAGAATTTCATCTTTTGAAACAGGCCTATCATGAACCTTATCTTTTGTAGTTGGGGTTAGCATTGGCTCTCCAAGCTTTTGATTTTTTTTCAAACCAGAAGGAATTGGGTTACCACAATATTCTTTAGCACCGTTTTTATAAACGGTCCAAAGAGAGGTTTCGGTTGATCCTGTAATATATCCCCTTACAACAAACTCCACCTGAAACACATCGCACTTTTCTACAAGCGAAATATTGGGATCGGGAGTACTGATTAAGTGATTTGGAAATTGGTCTTTTGTTTTTTCGAACCACCATGCACTCACCAGGTTTAAGACAGTTCCCTTGTATGGTATTCTTGCTAAAACTCTATCAAAGGCACTTTGCCTGTCAGTAGAAACCATAAGTACTTTGTCGTCCAAGAAATAGGCATCACGCACCTTACCCACTTGTTTATTTTTTACGTGAATGTTGGTATCCTGAATTGTGTTATTCAGGTTCTCTCTAATTACCTGATAGTATTTTTTGTCAATATTCATGACGTTCTTGCGAAATTGGATTACACAAAATATGACTATTTAAGATTAAATCAATGTCTTTTTTTGCTTGTTTTTTTTGAGAGACAGTTTCCCAAACCGTACCCTTTATAATATTTTTTATATTTAGAAAGCCAAAGCGCTTTTGTAGGGTTTCTTTCATCTTGCGGCCATCAATATTTTCTTTTTCTCTAACTAAAAAACGAGAACCAGAGTTTTTTTCTATACCACTAACCACAAACTCCTTGCTAGGATTAAATAAAACGTCTGTAGCAAATATATTTTCTATGTCTAGGGCCCCATCATGCTCTATTTCAAGGTGTAAATATTTTTTTATAACAAGACCCTCTACCCCAAGCCTCTTTATACACTGACTAACAGAGATTGCTTCGTTGTCAGCAATAATCATAGATATTAAAATCTCGGTAGTATTTTTTTTCTTTTTAAAAGGGGAGAGAGCTATTTTTTGAGAGTTATATTTTAGAGACTTATAACTAAAAGAGGATTCAGTATTTAAAAACTGATTAAGAGCCTTAAAAACAGGATCACCCTTAGTGGTACGCTCCGGGTGTGGCATCATAGCTAATACATTGCCTCCAACATTTCCAAGAGCGGCAATATTATTGGTTGACCCGTTTGGGTTTATAGGAAAATTATTTACAACATCTCCATCCTCATTACAGTAATGATATGCGGCAAGATTTTCTTTTTCAACAATCTCTTTTAGATCATCGTTCATTACAAATCTTCCCTCGGCATGTGCCAAAGGTACACTAAGAAAACCTTTACAGTCTTTATCAATAAAGGCAGAATTGTTTTGTGCGTTGCTTTTGATATTACACCAAGTATTGTAGTACCCAGTGCCAATCACCCGCCCATTTTTCACCCGCTTATTTTGAGACAAACTTACAACAGTGTTAAAGTTTGTGTTCCCCGGAACCATTCCGGCCTCTACTAAAATCTGAGCCCCATTACAAATTCCCAAAACAGGTTTTCCTTGTAAGGCCTCATTTTTTAATGTGTCCATAATTGGATCTAAAGAAGCAATAATACCAGACCTAGATCGATCTTCGTAGGAGAAGCCACCAACAATAACATATCCATCACAGGTTTTTAATTGAGAAGACGGCTCGTTCCATAGATGTGATATCGGGACCATACCACTTCTTTTGATTGCTGCAATAGTTTCAAGCTCTGTGTTTGAGCCGGGAAATTGAATAATAGCTATCTTGCGCTTATTTGTCATTCAAGTAAACCTGTTTAGATGAATTTGATACAATCACACCTATTTCAAGGCAATTATTTGCCCCCAACATTTTTACAAGTCGATCTTTTTGTGATGGGTCAACAATAATAGTAAGACCAATCCCCATATTAAACGTACGGTACATTTCATTTATTTCTAAGTCCAGGTTTTCTACTAGAAACTGAAAAAGGGGAATTTTTTCCCAAGAATTGACATTAATCTCTGCAGCAAAGCCATCAGGAAAAACCCTTGGCATGTTATCAATTAGTCCACCACCGGTTATGTGCGCCAAGCTCTTAATTTGGAACTCTTTTTCAATAAGAAGGTTAATCATTTTACTATAATTTTTATGTGGAGCAAGCAAAGCCTCTTCAATTGTGGTGGTTTTATCTGAAAGAGTATCGCTCACGCCTAGACTTAAAACATCAAAAATTAATTTTCTTGCTAATGAATACCCGTTTGTATGTAGACCGCTAGATGGGATACCCATAATTAAATCACCCTGTTTGACACAAGAGCCGTCGACAATGTCTTTTCGCTCTACAATACCCGTTGCAATGCCAACCAAATCATATTCGTTTTTATGGTATGTGCCAGGCATTTCAGCGGTTTCTCCGCCAACCAAAGAAACCCCCAAGTTTTTACACTCCGTGGCGACACTTTCTATAATATCTGAAACGATTTGTGGCTCTAAAGAGCTACTTGCAATATAATCAAGAAAGGTGAGAGGTGTTGCGCCAGTAGCTGCTACGTCATTACAGCAAGCATTTACCAAATCAAAACCTATAAAACTGAAGTTGTTACATTTTTGTGCTACAGCCATCTTTGTACCAACGCCATCAATGCTTTGGACCATGACCGGGTCCTCGTAGCGATTAACAATATCTTTAATGTTATACATTGACCCAAACCCGCCAATTGAAGACAATACATTTTTATTAAAAGTAGATTGAATAATTTTTTTAGACGATGCGATTACATGATCTGCTTTTTCAATATCTACTCCAGCATCTTTATATGAAATTTTTTGTTTCATGATAATAATTTTTTCCTCAAAGACGTGCCCCATGCATTTTCTGCCTCTTTGATTGATATGTTCACTTTATTGTTAATCATAATTGTTTCCTTAGAAGATGTTGCCCCTATAATATCAAAAGGTATATTGTTTGTTTCTAGTGTTTTCTGCGCTTCGGCTACGTTTTTATTATCCACCTCTATTACAATAGAAAGGTTTTCGTTAAACAAATCTATATCAAATTTTTTTTCATCCATGTTGGCAGCAATACCAATGCTATTATGAAAAGACATTTTACAAAGAGAGACAGCCAGCCCACCTCTTGTGACTACCCTCGAAGAAAGCATTAAGTTTTTTGCGCCCAAATCAATAACGCTATTTAGTAATGCGCTATAATTTTTGTTCGAGAAATGACACACCTCATTATTTTTGACCTTTAAAATATCGGCAATCATGCTACCCCCCAACTGTTGATTTTTTTCACCCAAAACAAAGATAGTAGAGGTGTCAGATTGGAAGCTATTTTTTATTGCATTATTTGTATTAAGATTTTTACCAAAAGACCCAATCATTGGACTGGAAGGTATCGCGCTATCACCGCTTTGATTATAAAAGCTTACGTTGCCCGCTATAATAGGAAGATTTGTATTTTTTTCAAAATGTAAGTCATCACAACAGTCTCGAATTGCTTTACAGCTTTGTGCAAATTGCCACATTTGTTCTGGTTTTTCAGGATTTCCAAAACATAAACAATCGGTTAGAGCTACAGGGATTCCTCCACTAGCCACTACTTTTGCAGTAGACTCTAATACTGCATGTTGTGCTGCTAGATATGGATCAATTTTTCCAATCTTTGGGTTGTGCGCAATTGCAGCAGCAAAACCACTACTTCTAATTTCTTCTGGAAAAGAATCACTATTAAAGGGAGAAACAACGCCCGCCTCAGCTGAGCCCCGCTCAAGAACAACTCTACCTTGAACTTGTTTATCATAGCATTCATAAACAGGCGACCTAGAAGAAATATTTTCATGGGCCAACAGCTCTAAAATAATGTCGTTATGGTTTTTGATTGAAGGTAGGGGATGAGATGTTTTTATAACCTCAACCTCTTTTAATGGTCTTTTGTAAACAAATCCCTCATTTATTTGTGCAATTGGCCCATCAATAATTTTTTTATTGTTAGCATACACCGTGTAGTGGCGGTCTTTAATAATTTTCCCCACCACCTTTGCTTGAGCTAGCGACGAAACGTTTGGAAGATCAAATTTTTTATTATAATGCTCTAGGATTATAGGGGTCGTATCGGGATGACAAGCCCACATAAAACGCTCCTGAGTTTCGGAACACAGGATTACATGGCTTTGTAAGCCGTCCATACTAGTATGAATTTTGTCGGCCCAGACCTCAGCGCCCATGCCAGCAGCATCTGCTAATTCTATACTGGCGCATGCCACACCACCAGCTCCCAAGTCTTTAAAGCCCACCTTATCTGTCATTTTATTGTCTTGTAAATATTTGAACAAACTATATGTGGATTTAAGAATGTGTCTTTCTAAAAAAGCGTTTGGCTCTTGAACTGCACCTTTGTTTTGCTGCTTCTTTTCTTCTTCTAGTTCTAGCGAAGCAAAGCTTGCACCACCAAAACCGCTATTATCCGTTGGTTTCCCTATTAAAATTAAATCATATCCTTCTGAATTTTTTGGAGCCTTAGACCGAATTATATCTTTTTCACGCACAATACCGGCAGCAACAACAGTCACTAGACAGTTGTCGTTGTAGCTCTTATCATAATATAAATCTCCACAAATATTGGGGATACCAAGTGGGTTACCGTAACCAGCAATACCACCGACCACACCCTCATGAATCCATTTTGTTTTATTGTTACTTAGGTCCCCAAATCTTAGGCCGTCTCCAACGGCGACCACCTCAGCGCCCATACAACACACATCCCTAACATTTCCTCCAATGCCAGTGGCGGCCCCCTCATAGGGAACAATTTGGCTAGGATGGTTGTGAGATTCATGACTAATAACCAAGCCATAACGATTATTGTCTTTGTCTGTTGCAATAGCAACAATACCCGCATCATCTTTTGCGCCTAAAATGACATCCGGCCCATCAGTGATAAAGTGTTTAATATGCTCCTTGCTACTTTTATATGAGCTATGTTCAGAGCCTTGAATAGAAAACAAGACCAACTCTGCCAGAGTTGGAGGTCTTTTTAAAAACTCATTTTGAACGGTTTTAGTTTCTTTTATACTAAGAGGAATATTCTGTTCGGCTAAAATAACTTTAATTTCTTGATCTGAAAGATTGGAAAAATCAAACGTGTCCCAACTTTCATATTTTATCATAAAGCAAAGGTTTGGTTTCGATCCGGCCCATAAGAAATTAAGGAGATACTGTTGCCAGTAAAATCCTCTATTTTTTTAATGAAAGATTTTAGTTCAAGAGGGCACTCATCAATATTTTTAATATGATCAGGTAGAGACTTCCACCCCGGCAATGTCTCATAAATAGGTTTAATTTGAGCAAAACTCTCTAAGTCTGCTGGGACATAGTCAACTTTTTGGCCATTAATTTCATACCCTACGCACAGCTTAATTTCTGGGAGACCTGTTAAAACATCTACTTTGGTTAAAATTAGTTCAGTAAATCCGTTTAGTTGGTTTGCATATTTTAACTGTACTAAATCTATCCATCCAATTCTTCGCGCCCTACCTGTTGTAGTCCCATACTCCTGTCCAACTTCGCGTATTTGGTCTTCTAGTGGAGGGGCAATCTCTGTTGGTAGTGGCCCACGACCCACATATGTTAAATATGCTTTTGCAATTCCGACAACACGTTTTTTCCTGTTTAACCCAATTCCAGAACCCGCCTCTACTTGACCCGCTACCACATTACTACTAGTGGTAAAAGGGTACAAACCATGGTCTACATCTAAGCAAGCCCCTTGGGCCCCTTCAAACAATATAGCTTTTCCTTGTTTGTCGGCCGCACTGAGTTTTTGAGCAACATTACCAACATAAGGCTCAATAATTTCTGCATATTCTAAATATTTATTTAAAATCGTTTCATAAGAATAGTCAAATTTTTCTTCAAAAACATTTTCAACGAGCTTTTTATTAAAGCCGAAAGATTTCTTCAATCTTTTTGCAAAAACATCTTGATTAAAAAGATCAATAATTCGTAGTCCATGTCTGTACATTTTATCTGCATAAACCGGTGCAATTCCAGACCTCGTGCTGCCCGCAGCTAAGTCGTTTTGTAGTGCGGTTAAATGATGGTCAATATCAACGTGATATGGCATAATTAAATGGGCGCGATCACTGATTAGAAGATTGACCCCAAGCCCTTCCTTTTTTAACATATCAATTTCATTAATCAATACCGTAGGATCAATTACCACGCCATTGCCAATAACAAGTTTACAGTTTGGGTGTAGTACGCCAGAAGGAATTAGATGTAACTTGAGAGTTCTTTCATCTAAGATGATAGTGTGGCCTGCATTGTTTCCACCCTGGAAGCGTACAATATAATCTGATTGAGCAGAGAAAAAGTCTGTAATTTTTCCTTTGCCTTCGTCCCCCCATTGGGCACCAATTATAACAGTAATATTGTTTTTATTATTTTGCACTTTTTGATGTTATTGATAAGATGTAATTTATGTTGTGGATTCTATATACCAAAATAATACTTTTAAAACTGTAGTTTTTTTAAGCTTTTTCTTTTTTAATAGCTGTGCATTTGTGGGGCAACTAGCCATTCCAATGGAGTCAATTGACAAGCCAAAGGGACCTTATGGTATTGGTACCCAAGTCTTCTTCTGGACAGATGAAAAAAGGAGCGAACAATACACAACAGACCCAACGGATTTCAGAAAGCTGCAAGTACAAATTTGGTATCCTGCACAAATGAAGGAAGGCTATCAAAAAACAACTCATATGGTGTTTCCTAATAAGACATTAGATGCTATGGCGAGCACTCTTAATGTACCGGTGAATTTTATAAGACATGGCGCACGACTAATGTCAAGCGCAGTTCAAGGAGCACATCCAGTAGAGGGAGAAAAATTCCCATTGATATTATTTTCACATGGTGATGGAGGCGTAGCAACTCAAAACCTGTCACAGGTTGAAGCGCTAGTAAGTAACGGATATATTGTGATTGCCCCCAACCACACCTATAATGCTTCTATTACTTTTGACGAAGAAGGTACCCCAGCTATATATCAATCCAATATTACGTGGAGCGAACAAACAATATATAGCAAGAAGTACTATGCAAATCAACTGATACGATATCGATATGCAGATATTGCGTTTATATTAGATGAAATATCAAAAAATACCATACAAGGATCTATATCAAATCCTTATTACGACATGATAGATTTTGAACGCGTGGGAATGATGGGACACTCCATGGGAGCAGGAACTAGCTATCATGGACTAATAAATGATAGGCGTATTAAGTCGGCAGCAGCATTCGATGGATGGTTTTTCCCTTTAGACAAAAAAACTTTTTCCACCCAAACCGACAAACCTTTTCTTCACTTAGGACAAGAGGAGTATTTGGATATAGATATAGAGGGTGATATTAATAATTCCGAATCCGGAAAGATTAATTTTGACATTCATAATGCCATCTTAGAAAACAATACAAGTTCTTTCGTTGTTTATGTTGAAAACAGTCTCCACGTTGACTTTACTGATTATAAACAGACATATATTCAAGGAAGACCATTTACAATCCCGATATCTGACTTTGGAGATATCTCAAGAAATAAAATTAAAAATATTATGAACAAATCAATTCTAGAGTTTTTTAACTATACATTTAAAGGCGAAGAATTTGATCCAACAGTTCTAGATCAATATAATAATAGTATAAAAGTGAGCTATGATCCCAACTAGTTTTATAAAAAAAGTGGGAACATTTACCAAAAAATGGTGCCGGGTTTCACCATATTTAAGCTAAAAAAAAGAAAGATTTAATTTTTTTAGCCCAATTTGTCGTCTTGAAAGTCAATACTAAAAAAGTATTGACATCAACTAAAACAATCCTCAATTTAAATGGATTTCACATTTGAAGGGATACGTATCCCCCGAACGTGGTACATATATACCGTAAAAAGTATGTATGAAATTAAAAATTATATATACATTATATATATATAGGTAAATGAATGAAGACAAAAATGAAACAAAATAACAAATTAAAATTTGTATATAAAAACTCATTTGGAGGTAGAATAATGAGAAAACTACGTATGTTAATTGCGCTTCTTGTTCTTCCTACTCTTATGTTTGCACAGTCAACAACTGCTAAATTAGCAGGTGTTGTAGCTGACGCTGATGGTAATCCATTGGTTGGAGCAAACGTAGTTGTAGAGGGATCAAACTTAGGTGCAGCTACCGATCAATTAGGTAGATACTATATTCTTGACGTTCCTGTAGGCGACTATAACTTGAGAGCCGAGTATATCGGTTATACTACAGTTATAGAGGCTGGTGTAAGAACTTCTGTTGGTTTTACAACAACAGTTGACTTTGCACTGGGTGTAGCTTCAGTTGCAGGTCAAGAAGTGACAGTAACAAGAGAAAGACCGTTAATTAATCCGAATGCTACGAATACAACTCGTGTTGTTGATAAAGAGTTGATTGATGCATTTGCTGTGAGAGGGGTTGAGAATATTGTTAACCTTCAAACAGGTGTTGTTAATGGATATTTCCGTGGAAGTAGAAGTGGAGATAGTAGATACTATGTCGACGGCGTTCCTGTAAAAGATGTTTACGGTGGCGGAAATCTATTAAACGGTAACTCCCAATCATCACTACAAGAGATTTCAGTGCAAACTGGAGGATTCTCTGCAGAATATGGTGGTGCTAATGGAGGGATTGTAAATATTACTACCAAAACTGGTGGTACACAATGGAGATCAAAAGTAGGAGCAGAAATGTCTTTAGGGGCTGATGCTAGTACTGATCCCGACAAACTATACTCTGATGGATATAAAAATGTCAACTTTGACTTTGGTGGTCCAATCAGTGATAATGTAAAAGTATACTTGTCTATTGAAGCAAAAGAAAAGGCCGGTGACGTTTCTTATAGTTACTTCCCTAAATATGATGCTATGCCAATGACAGAAGTTCCTGCTGACTATTACAGCGATGGTACTGATGGATTTGTATACGGTAACGACGCAAATGGTAACAAGGTTTCACACATTGAAACCGTAGTAAGAGACAACCAAACAGATCCAGCATTGTTGGCTTCTGGTGTTGCAGCTTACGATACAACATATGTTGTATATAGTAACTATGAGCGTATGTACGGACAACAACCACAAGATGATAACGAGCGTATTACAGTAAATGGTAATATGACAATGGATTTTGGTCCATTGCGTGTCAAATTAGGTACACAGGCTTATGACTATACAGGACACAGCTATAGTTGGAGTAGAGTTCTAGGTGGAACTGACGGTTCATATATTAATGAATCAGATTTCACTATGGGATATATGAACTTCAGATATACTATTAGTCCTTTATCTTATGCTAAAGTTTCGATTTCAAATCAAACTTATGAAACAACAGGTGGTAATGAAAATTACTTACATGATATTGAAGCATATGGTAGAAGAACCAAAGCATTTGGTTCAGCAAACTATTACAAACGTGACGGAACTGGATTTAACCCACTATCACCAGATGAATTTATTGGTGCAGCAGGTTTTGGATCACAGTACACAAGTTACGATACAAGAAAAACTACTACAAACACTGTAAGCTTTGACTACACTAACCAAGTTGGTTACAACGAGTTTAAAGTTGGTGGTTCTGTAGACACTCACGAAATTAGTCGTTATGGTCTTGGAGCATCAGGTGTTGCTAGAGCAATTAGCCAAGTAGACGCTAATTATGATGGTGTAGCTACAAATGAAGAAATCATTGCTGCGGGAAGTGACCCAGCAGACTGGAAATTCATTAACTACAGAGCTCTGTATGTAACAAATCTTGGGTATAATATTTATGGTGATGAATGGAATGGAACATATAATCAAGATGATCATATGTTATCTCCAGCAGAACCAACCCAATCACGTTTCTATGTTCAAGATAAACTTGAATTTAAAGATGTAGTTGTACAAGTTGGTGTTTCAATAGAATCAATTGATACTGGTGCTATGGCTCCAGATTCAGATGGTGATGGCTATGGAGACTCAGACGGGTTCAACCACCTATACTTTAATAGACAGCGTGTAGATAGAAATGGTGATGGTAACGGCAACTTTGTTTGGAAAAAAACAAAAAAAGAAACTGCTACACATCCTAGAATTGGTATCTCATTCCCAGTATCCGATCGTACAGTATTCCGTGCGAATTACGGAACACACTGGCAGTCAGTTCCAATGTCATATCTATACTTATCAGATTCACAGCTATCAGCTGATATCTTAGCTGGTAATGCTACTGCATCTGAAAACCCTGCGTTAAAACCAGAACGTTCCACTCAGTATGAAATTGGTATTGAGCAACGTATTGGTGCTTTCGCGTCATTAAAAATTGAAGGGTTTTATAAAGAAAGTAAAGATTACTTGACGCTTGCAAATCGTACAGAAGCATTTACAAATACTGGTGGTGCAGATACTCAACAAAACTGGGCACAGTATTTAAATGGAGACGTTATGGTCTCACAAGGTTTGACAACAAACTTTGAAATGCGTAGAACTAGAGGTTTGTATGCGCAAGCAAATTATACATACTCAGAATCTAGAGGTACTGGATCTTATGGAGATCAGAACTTCTATGTTACTTGGATTGGTACGGATGATGGATATCCAAAAGCGATGAATCTATTAGACTATGACCAAAGTCATACTGCAAACGTAATCCTTGACTGGCGTTCACCGAATGCTACTGGTGCGTTAGCTAATACAGGATTTAATGCTGTAATGAGCTTTGGTAGTGGTACTCGCTTTACACCATCTCAAATCTATAGTACAGTTTTTGAGAACAGATGGGAATTCCCAGAGGGTCCGGTAAACTCAGGTACAATGCCTGCGTTCACTAACCTTGATCTACGTGTAGACAGAGCCTTTAAAATGGGCGGCGTGACAGCAAATGCATATGTTGCAGTGTTTAACGTTCTAGACGCAGAGCAGGTTAATGATGTTTATCATGGAACCGGTAACGTAGCTGAAGATGGCTGGGTTGCAACTGAAAGTGGGCAGCAATGGCTTGCCAATAGATTAGCAACTAACCCTGACGTTGATGCAGCGGCACTTTACCAGGATAATTTAGCATTTCCTAGTAGATGGAGCGCTCCTCGTACAGTCAGAGTTGGTATGAACATTAGTTTTTAATTAAATAAGAAGGTAAAGAGGTAAATATGAAAATCTTAAAGAATATTACCGTTTTCACATTGGTGATGTTACTGTCAGTAACTACTGGCCTTGAAGCGAGAGACAAAGCTGTCTCTAACTTTAGTAGCTCATCCAATTATGTGGATTCTGTCGGTACGTTCGATGGGAATAAAATCTATGCAGACGTTGCCAACAATGGCCTATTTCTGGATTACCACGTTTCTGGTGATTCAGCATTAGAATGGCCAAAAGGCACGGGTGCACACTCTATCTTCCAATCCGCATTATGGATGGGAGCTACAGTGAATGGATCTATTCGAACTATCGTTGGAGATTATACACAAGACATGGGTCCAGGTCCATGGGGTGGTGACCCGCTAGCTACGGTGCACAGAATCTATAAAGTAGAGAAATCTATGTTAGCTTCCCCCCTTGACTTCGCTGACTTCCAAGAATGGCCAGTTGATTTTGGTGCACCTTGGGTTGACGTAGATGGTGACGGAGTTTATACTCCATTACCAGGTGGAACTGATCACCCAGAATTTCTAGGAGACCAAGTACTTTGGTTTGTTAGTAATGATGGAGATCCAGCTTATAAATTGAATTTTGGAACATCACCACTAAACGTGGAGATTCAAACAACTATGTTTGGTTTTGATAGACCTGACGTATTTGGTGACATGGTGTTCTTGAAACAATTAGTTATTAATAAAGGTTCAGATGACTTAGTCGATACTTATATGGGACTATGGTCAGACCCTGATCTAGGAAACGCGGGTGACGACCTTGTTGGTTGTGACGTAGAACTAGGTATGGGTTATGTTTGGAATGACGGTGCAGACAGTGTCTATGACAACTTAAGCGTCGGTACTCCAGCAGCTGGGTATGACTTCTTTCAAGGTCCAATGGTAGATTGTGACGCAACAGAAGATTGTACAGAAGGGGCCAAAATGTTTGGTACTCGTCACCCAGGTAAAAAGAACCTTCAGATGTCATCGTTTGCATTCTACATTAATGGAGATGCGACATACACTGACCCTGCTGATGAAACAGAGGGGTATTTTTACTTAAAAGGTTTAAGAAAAGATGGAAGTGCATATCCAGTAGACATAGCCGGAGATCTATATGATCAACGTTTCTGTTTCTATGGAGACCCTGCAACTACCCATGGTACTGCTAACCCTGTTGACGGAAACTATGCAGCTTCAGCTGATAGACGTTTCCTAATGAGTGTTGGTCCATTTACTATGGCATCAGGTGACTCACAAGAAGTAGTGTTTGGAATTTTCCATGCTGCTGGTGGTGACGCGTTAGCTTCTGTAGCTTACCTAAAAGAAGTAGATGCATTAGCTCAAACAGCTTACGACATTGACTTTGCTCTGCCCGACTCACCTCCTGCACCAAGCGTGTCAGCAAGTGCGTTAGCAGACCAAGTGTTATTAGTTTGGGGCGATAATGCTGAAAGTTACAATGCGCTTAGTGAAGTTGACTTAGACGCAGCAGGTAACCCTACAAGCTTTGTATTCGAAGGATACAATGTTTATCAGTACGAAACAGCATCAGGAGCCGGAGCTAAGAAGAGATTAGCTACTTATGATATTGTAAACGGAACTACTGAAATCTACGACACAGTATTTAATGCTGAGTTAGGTGAGAATATTAACATTAGAACGCAGTTTGGATCAGACAGTGGATTAGCACACTTTGAAGCCATCACAACAGATGGATTAAATGGTAATTCAAAACTGATTACAAATCGTTCATATTATTATGGTGTAACCGCATATGGTTACAACGCTTCCGGGATTCCAAAAACATTGGAAAGTAGCCCGGTAGTACTTACTGTAAGACCAGAAGTACCTAATACATTTGCTGCAGGCGACAATACTGCTTCAGCGGGTGATATAATCACAACAGTTCACGTTGGACCGTCTCAAGGTTCAGTAGACGTGGTAGTTGTAGATGCTTCTGCAATGACGGGTGATACCTACACAGTAACAATGGATGATGCAATGCCAGATGGCACTGTAGCCGTTAATTGGTCACTAACAAACGATATGACTGGTGAAGTTCTTATCGCTAACAACGCTGTTGTTGGTGGTGTGAACACTGCAACAGGTGTTGAAGTTGGTCCAGGCGGAACTCCAGTTGTTGAAGGTATTCAACTCCTAGTCAATGGTCCTCAAGAAGACTTACTATCAGTAAGTGAATGGGATCACGGCTGGAAAGAAAATCAAGTACTTAGAGACCCTGCGGTTTCTTATGTACCTTTCGCTAGTTTAGGTCGTACAGGATATATTTTAGAAAATAGAGCAGGTGTACCTTACTCACCTCCTTATGCTCGTGACTTTGACCGATTTAATTATTGGGAATCAGATGACGTTGAGCTAGACTTTAGTACTCCATCATTAGGGTATGACTATCTTAGTGAAACAATAAATAGTTATGTTTCATGGTCAACATACAGACATAACTTTGCTACTGGAAACAAAGAGCAAATGTTTTCTTCATATTGGGACTATAATGGTACCGGTACACATGATCTTGAAGGCGAATATTGGATAAGTCCAGTCTACGGCAAGAACTCATTTGAACCGATCTATGCCTTTGTAGGTAATCCGGGATCTCATTATGATCCGGCTAAAGAGGCTCAATATATTTCTGAGAACTCCGTAACTGCCTCAGGTGGTTGTGGTTGGGGATCAGGAGGCTCTTGTACTGCGACTACTACAAGTGGTGCAGTAATCGGATATCCATATATGACAGCGACATTGTTTGCTGACTATTTAGGATCAGGAGTATTACCAACCAAGGAAGGTTTTGAGTCCTGGGGTGGTTTCACTACAGCTAGTTCTGTAGTATGGCAAATGAGTAAACCAAATTCATCAGCAGATACGTTTACGTTTTCTACTGAAGGATTAGGTATGATGGCTAACAGTTACGATCCAGATCGTATCTCAGTATGGCCAAATCCATATTACGGGTATAATCCAGAAGAGCGTGATGCGCTAGATCGTAGAGTGATGTTTAGTCACTTACCTGAAGAAGGTCCTGCGACAATTCGTATCTTTGCACTTGATGGTACACTAGTAAGAACAATTCACCACAATGATACAGCTTCACAACACGCAACATGGAACATGAAGAACAACTTCGAGTTACCAGTTGCTAGTGGAATGTATGTGGCACACATAGAGACTAACCACGGAGATAAAATCCTGAAGTTAGCTGTAATTCAACCAGAACAACGTTTAGACGTTTATTAAGGAAAAGGAGAAAATGAAAATGAAAAATACATTTAAAATCTTCCTTGGATGCGCAGTGTTGGTTTCAGCACTAACTGCTGGTACCGTAAGATCGCAAGGTACTGCTGGTGCTTCGCAATTGCTTATCCCAGTAGGGACTGAGACAGTTGCTCTTAGCGGAACAAACGTTGGTACAGTAGCTGGAATAGATGCATTATTTACTAATGTAGCTGGTCTAGCAAGACACAACTCTGGTTTACAAGGAACAGTTTCAACCACATCTTACATTGCTGACATTAATGTCACATATGCAGGTATGGTTATGAGTATGGGCGAATCAGGTACTTTTGGAATGACACTAAAGTCATTAGACTTTGGTGATATCCCAAAAACTACATCATTTGCTCCAGAGGGAGATGGTCAAACATTTTCCCCTAGTTTTTTCACGGCGACAGCAGGATTTGCGAGAGCATTCTCTGACCGTGTTAATGTTGGTATTGCAACAAAGATGATTTCTGAGACAATCGAAGAAACATCTGCAACTGGATTTGCATTCGACGTAGGCGTCCAATACAAATTCCCTGACCAACCATTGACAATTGGTGTTGCAATGAAAAACGTTGGTAGTAGAATGCATTATGATGGTATTAACCTAGACCAGAACCTCACACCAGAGGGAGCTGAATCAGGTTCATCATCTGAAACGTTTAGAATTGTTGCAGATAACTTTGCTCTGCCAACAAGTCTAGATCTTTCTATGACCTACTCATTACTTAACAACTTAGATGTGAGCACAACGTTCACTAATCACTCATACCAAAGCAATACTTTAGCAGTCGGTGCTAAATATATGCTAGGTAGCGCTTGGGTTGGCGCAGCTACAGTAATGACTGTAGGCGACGACTCACAACCAAACGACGTTTCTGACGCAGATTGGGAAGAGTGGAGCGGAACCAATTGGGGAGCTTCAATGGGTGCAGGTGTAACAGTGCCAGTAGGCGACTATACAATGCATATTTCATATGCTATGAGAACAGCAAACGAATACTTTGATGACCATAGCACTATGCAAGTTACCTTTGATTTCTAAACTGTTTAGTTAAGGATTCAAATTAAAAGGGGCTCTTTTTAGAGCCCCTTTTTTATTATATGAGATGTAATTAATCTGATTTATTAATCAAATAAAATTTTAATATTATCATGGAGATAATCAGATGGAATATTTTGTCCTAAAAAATATCTTTCAGTGGCGTCATCGAAATGTAGCTCCCAATGTAGATGAGCCCCTTTATTATTTCTCAATGCTCCATCAGATGTCCCTGTATTACCAGAAAACCCAATAAGATCCCCTTTTTCTACTAGAGTTCCAGGAAGAATACCTTCTGCTATATTAGATAGATGTGCATATACGCTAATAGTTCTAAATTTTGAAGTGATAGTATAGCCATGATCAATCACAATAGATTTTCCAAGCAAGATATATTGATAAATATCATCAGGAGTCTTACCAAGCTCTGCAGAGGTGCTTAAAAAGGCATTATAGGTGTCAAGGTCGACATCCATATGTTGCGGGTTACTTCTTACTACAATACCACCCGAAACAGCCGTAATAGGCGTATTTAAGGGAGCAGAAAAATCAATACCTTCATGATAGCCTGATCGGTACTCCCTTTTTGCATTTGGAAGTAAGTTTAATACGGAGGGAACAAGATAATCTTTTGATGGCAGTTGAATTGTAGTTAATAGTTCTGATTCGTGAAGATTGGTATTTTCATCAATATAAAATAAAAATTTTTCTTTTAATGGCGGCGTTGACTCTAAGTTCATAGACGTAGTTGGCGCTGCGCAGGCACCCAACAATAAGGTTAATCCTATGTAATAGTTAATTTTCATTCTTATTTATAATATAAGATATTCCATTATACATAAAGCTTAGTTTAATAATAGTCCCAGTATTTTTATCAATCCATATTTTTCGCAATACACTGTTAAGCAAAGCATCATTCACAAGATTCTTTTCTTCGTCGATATCTGCTAATGTTTTAATATCCATTCTATACAATAGAGCCATTATTTTTTTATCATTACTTAAAATCTCTTCTTCATCTGAGAATAAAAAACGTACATCAACGACCACACCATCTAAAATAGAAGTATTCTTTATCCACACCGTATCAAGAGGTTCTATTTTTTTATCAGACAATAACTGAATGATTAAATTGTCATCATTAAAAATTTGATTTTTATATGTTAGGGTTTCTTTTAACAGAAAAACCCCAAAATTGATTGGATCAATAGACACTTCTTCTTCTTCTACCGTAATTGTAAAACCTTTAAAGGTGTCATAGATATAAATATCATATTGTTTGTTGTTTGCGAATATGATGGAATTGAGGGATAGGTAAAAAAGGGCGGCTATATGTTTATAGTTCAATTTTATATTAGAATTGAAGAGGCGATAATAAAGTAGAGGGCAACTCCCAGTATATCAATTGCCGTTGTAACAAATGGACCTGTTGAGATCGCCGGGTCAAAGTTTAATTTTTGTAATATTATAGGAACACTAGCTCCTACTGCAGTAGCAATCGTCATAGAACAGGCAATACTTAATCCCACTACCAACCCAAGATTTTCTAATTCATTTCCTGTAATAAATTCTGAAGCAAACCCTACCAATACTCCATAGGTTATGCCCAAGAGTCCGCCAACAATAATTTCTTTAACTATGAGAGGGATAGTGTTGGCAACATCAACCCTTCCTGTTGCTAGACCGCGTACGATAATAGTAGAAGATTGTGTACCAATATTCCCTCCAATACCAATAATAACGGGTATAAAGGAAGCCAATACAATCATCTCTTTGAGTAGGTGATCAAAATAGCTAATAATAGCCGCTGCACAAATTCCTCCAATTAAACTTGCAAAAATCCAAGGAGCCCTTGATTGTGCATTTTCTATTGGAGATTTTAATAAAATTTCTCTGTCCTTACCTACGCCAGCCATCTGTAAAAAATCTTCGGAAGCTTCTTCGCGAATAATATCTACAACATCATCAATAGTAACGATTCCTAAAAATTTATTTTGTTTATTCACAACAGGTAGCGCTAAATAATTATACTGTGCTACGGTTTTAGCTACTTCTTCCTGATCTGTTTCTGAGGTTGCGGCATGGATATCTTTAATCATCATATCTTTTAGTTTTGTTGTATTTTTTGAAGTCACTAAATTTCTTATTGATATAACACCCACCAATTTTTCATTATCATCTAAAACATAAACATAAAAAATTTTATCATTCTCTGGGAATGATTGCAGTTGTTTAATGGCTTCTTTAATAGTGGTATTTTGATTGAGTGTAAAGGTTTCTTTGGTCATCACACTACCAGCACTGTCATCTGGGTATGACATAATTTCTTCTACGTCTTCTAAGTCTTCCACTTCAATTTTTTCTAAAATTTCCCTTTGTTTTTCTTGTGGAAACATGCTAATAATTGCTGCTTGATCATTAGTGTCTAAATAAACAAACATTTTAGAAATATTAGTAGAGCTTTCATCAATAAGCATATTCTCAATTAGCGCCTCATCTAGCTCTTCCAACACTTTTGCCTTATGGTCAAAACTAGGGCATAGACTAAAAATAGTTTTTTGTTCAATATCGCCAAATCCTCTCATAAGAAGGGCTACATCCGCAGGATGCGTTTTGCGTAAAATCTTTGTTAAGTTGGCGTTGGCTTTTCTTCTTAAAAGCCTTTGTATGGTTCTTCTTAATAAAGAAATTTCAGTGGAAAATATTGCTTTTTTCATTGTATTGGATTTTTTATAAATTAACTCTACTTTATAACAAATTAAAGAGTAAGTAAATGGCTAAAATAACTAAACAATCAGACAATTTTGCAAAATGGTATACTGATGTCATTTTGGAGGCAGACTTAGCAGAATATGGCCCAGTAAAAGGGACTATGGTTATTAAGCCTTATGGCTACTCTCTTTGGGAAAATGTTAAGGACACTTTAAACAGCATGATTAAAGAAAGCGGTCATGAAAATGCATATTTTCCACTATTTATTCCAAAAAGCTTTCTTGAAAAAGAAGCCAAGCATGTAGAGGGCTTTGCAAAAGAATGTGCAGTAGTCACACACTCAAAGCTTATTTCTGAAGACGGTGTACTGAAGGTAGACCCAAGCTCAAAGCTAGAAGAAGAAATTATTGTACGCCCAACTTCTGAAACAATTATTTGGCATATGTTTAAAAAATGGGTTACATCTTACAGAGACTTGCCTATTAAAATTAATCAATGGGCAAATGTGGTACGTTGGGAGATGCGCACTAGACTGTTTTTAAGAACTTCAGAATTTTTATGGCAAGAAGGCCATACTGCACATGCAACCAAAGAAGAGGCGATGGCAGAAACGCTTATGATTGTTGATATGTATAAATGTTTATTTGAAGACCACCTTGCTATTCCAACTATGATTGGAAGAAAGTCTAATATGGAAAGATTTGCAGGGGCAGATGAAACCTACTCTATCGAAACGATGATGAGAGATAAAAAGGCATTACAAGCAGGAACTTCTCACTATTTGGGTACAAATTTTGGTACTGCATTTGATGTAAAATTTCAGAGTAAAGAAAACAAAGAACAGCCAGTGTTTGCAACAAGCTGGGGAGTGAGCACTCGCATGATTGGAGCGTTGATTATGGTTCACGGCGATGACAAAGGATTAAAAATTCCACCTAGAATTGCTCCACATCAAGTAGTCATTATACCTATTAATCCTAAAAACGAAGAAAAAGAAAAATTTGATAATTTTGTTGATACAATTTATAACAAACTGAAAAATGATAGCATTAGATGTTCGATTGATAATTCAAATAATAGCCCAGGATTTAAGTTTAATAATTGGGAATTAAAAGGCGCCCCACTACGTATTGATATTGGTTTAAAAGAATTTCAAAATAATAAAGTCACCGTTTGTAGAAGAGATACGGGCGAAAAAGAAGAAATATCACCAGGCCAATTAAGCCAACTTTCATCAACCTTAGAAGATATTCAAAAAGGTATGTATAGTTCTGCGAGTACTTTTTTAGAAGAAAATACGTTCGAATTAAATGATTATAGCGAATTCAAAAAACTACTTTCTAAAGAGAATTGTTTCATCAAAACATATTGGGATGGATCAGATATCTCAGAATTAAAAATCAAACAAGAAACAAAGGCTACTATCCGTTGTATTTTAGAAGATGTAAATGACTCTAATTTAAAATGTATTTTCTCTGGAGAGCCAGCGAAGCATCTTGTAGTTTTTGCAAAAGCATATTAATTGCTATGAAAAACAGACTATTTTATTCTCTATTAATTTGCTTATCATATCTTTTGTTCTGGCCAGTTCCAATAAAGCCAGTATCTTGGGAGTCTCCTATTCCGCCATCAATGACAGACGCGTATGAAAAAAATGATTATTTAAAAAATATAGAGATCTTTTGGGAAAACGACGGACATTATGGGCCGGAAGATATCGCAATTCATGAGGATAATGTATATGTGGGATATCATGATGGGCTTATTATGCGCTCTGATGGGGAGTTTTATAATACTAATGGTCGTCCTCTTGGAATGGTATTTGATGCTAGCAACAATCTAATCGTTGCAGATGCGATTCAAGGACTGATATCGGTCAACCAAAACGGTATTGCTACGACCCTTTCAACAAAATCTGATTCAGATGGGATTCCGCTCAGCTTTGCAGATGATTTAGATATTGCAACCGACGGGAAAATTTACTTTTCTGATGCTTCAGATAAGTTTGGATATGGAGAAGATCAAATTGAAGTAATGGAACATACACCAAACGGAAGATTGTTGGTTTATGATCCCGAAACCAAACTTACGACCACACTACTCGATAATTTATATTTTGCCAATGGGGTTGCTGTAAGCCCCGACGATTCTTTCGTTCTATTTAATGAAACATTTATGTATAGAGTACAAAAATATTGGCTTAAAGGAGCAAAGGCCGGCACGTCAGAAATTATTATGGAAAACTTACCTGGTTTTCCAGATAATATCTCTTCGAATGGAAAAGGAATTTATTGGGTGGCACTTTTTACAGTAAGAAATGATTTTATTGACCAAACAGCAGACAAGCCTTTTCTTAGGAGTCTAGCCTTGCGATTGCCAGAATTTTTACAGCCTAAACCAGAACCTTATGCATTTGTTTTGGGAATTGATGCTAACGGCAATGTTTTACATAATCTTCAGCATAGTGCTAGCGACGCTTATTCTCCTATCACAAGCGTTAAGCAGTATAATGACCATTTATATTTTGGCAGCCTCACTCATGAAGGTTGGGGTAAAATAGAAGTTCCAAAATGAGGATTTCTACGCCGGGCATTGTTTTAAAAACCAGTCTATTTAAAGAATCAAGTATCATTGTTAGGTTATTTACATTAAAAAGAGGTAAGTCTTCTTATGTCATTAAAGCTGCGATGCGACAAAAATCTCCACTTAAAGCTATCTATCAACAAATGAATGAAGTAGAGGTGAATTATGTTCATAGCAATAAAAGGCAACTACAGCCAATATATGATTCTAAAGTTTTGAATGGTTGGGATAATATTAATACAGATCTTAGAAAAACTGTTTTATGTCTATCCATGCTTGAAATGATTGATAAGGGATTTGATGAAACTACCTCAGATCAGAACACATACTATCTCATTAAAAATATATTAGAGTATTTTGATTTAGCTGATCGCGGTTACAACAATGCATTTTATTTTTTTCTCATGCATTTTTTAAAAAATACGGGATATAATATTATTGATGCCGATGAACACCCTATTGTTAGAAGATATGCTATGAAAGACGCTAAACTACAGGACCAACTAAGGGAAATATATTATTCTGATTTTATTAATACAAAAAATATCACTATAGATTTCACCTATGATAAAAAAACTATGGCAAATTTTATATCAGATTTAGTTAGATATCATCTACCAGACATTAAATCGTTTAGTGTGGCAAAAGAGATATTTAAATCTTCTTAATTATTCAACCTTAAAAACTTTTTCACCGGGCTTAACCATCCTGAATTTTTCTCTGGCAATTTTTTCAATATATTTTTCATCAAATTCTAGTTTTTCTGCTTCTTTTTCAAGTGAGGCAATTTGTTTGCGTAAAGAGTTGATGTCTTGTTGGATTTCAATTTTTTCTTTCTTTAGATGCCAAAGATTAACAAAACCGCGATCGCTAAACAGTAATAAGCTTATGCATCCTACAGATAGGCATGTGAATAGAATATTGGTAAGTGATAAGCTTTTAAGATTCATCATATATTATTTAATAAACGAAAAATCCTTACCAAATATAGGATTTTTTAAACTTTCTTCAATTCTTAACAGCTGGTTATACTTACTAGTACGATCTGATCGACAAACAGACCCAGTTTTAATTTGACCTCCACCCATAGCTACGGCAAGATCAGCAATAAACGTATCTTCAGTTTCTCCCGATCTATGAGAAATAATAAAATCATAATTACTCTGTTTTGCTATATTAATAGCCTCAATAGTTTCTGAGACAGTACCAATTTGATTTAATTTAATTAAAATGCTATTAATAGCATTTTCACTAACAGCTTTTTGTAATTTTTTAGGATTAGTTACAGTTAAGTCGTCTCCAACAACTTGAATTTTTTCACCTAAAACATCAGTCATTTTTGTCCAGCCACGCCAGTCATTTTCATCTAATCCATCTTCGATAGATATAATTGGATATTGATCGATAAGATTGTCATAAAACTTGATCATCCCATCGGCATCTAAAGTTTTATTATCAATCTTGAGATTATATTGGCCATCTTTATAAAAGCTAGATGCGGCCACATCTAAAGTCAGAAATACATCTTCCCCAGCCTTATAGTTAGATTTTTCTATTGCACCCAATAACAGCTCTATTGCATGTTCATTTGATTTAAGCCGAGGAGCAAACCCTCCTTCATCACCAACAGTTGTCGATAAGCCTAAGTTTTTTAATTCATTTTTTAATTCATGAAATATTTCTGAGCCCATTCTAATTGACTCTGAAAAAGACGTTGCTCCGCAGGGGAACAACATAATTTCTTGAATATCAGAACCTCTATCTGCATGCATTCCTCCATTTAGAACATTGATCATTGGAACCGGCATAATAGAACTGTTACTATTTAAATAAGCATACAATGGTTTTTGATAAAATTTTGCGGATACTACAGCGCAGGCCATTGATATGCCCAACATAGCATTGGCACCATAATTACTCTTGTTTTTAGTGCCATCAATTTCTATTAATAAGTTGTCTATTTCGGTCTGATTATCAGCTCTTTTGTTAATTAGCTTAGGTTGAAAAACATTGAGTACATTATTAATAGCAGTACGTACTTCTTTTCCGTGGAACCTATTTTGATTAAGATCTCGTAGCTCTAGAGCTTCAAATTCGCCGGTAGATGCTCCCGAAGGGACCGCTGCTTTTCCTGTAATTCCGCTAGCACAAACTTCTACTTCTATCGTCGGAAATCCCCTAGAATCTAATATCTGTCTAGCATGTATTTTTTCTATAATTGGATGGTTCAAATTTTCCATATCCTAATCTAGCCCCTATTGTAGTTAGATAATATATTTCTATGACAATTTTAATGAATTAATCATTTCTTCCATAAACAATATTTTAAATAAAAATCTTGATTACTGGTCAAAAAGCGACTATAATTATAAAAAAGATGAATAAAGATAACTTTTTTAAAAGATTTAATCATATTGACATGATTAATAATGGGGGTAAAAATCCACTGGATTAAGTGGCGTTTTACCTTTTTTTTAACTAGTTAATAACTAATCAAGGAGGAATAACATGGCTTCATGGGATTCAGTAATTACAAGTACGTTAAGTGGTTTAACAGGTGTAGTAAAAGCAGCAGTAATATTTTTTGTGTTTGCTAACATACTATATCCAACAGGAATGGACCCACTTGGTGGAATTATGAATTTAGTTGATACTTTTCTAAACGGTGGCGTTACAGGATTGCTAGTATTAGTAGTCTTTTTGTCATGGTTATAATATAGAACCGTATTGTACTAACAGAAAAATAAGAGCTCCATACATTAGTGCGGAGCTCTTATAAATTAAAAGTTTGGAGGACAAACAAATGAAAAATGCATTTAAACAAATCAATGATACTTTAAGCTCATTAACAGGCTTACTGACACAGGTTGTTGTTGCTGGAACTATTATCGGTATTTTGTATGATGACGTATTTGGTGTTATCGCAGGTATTGGCAATGCAGTAGCTATGATTGGTGACGGCGGCGTTGCTGGCTTAGTTGCAGTAATGATTGTTGCGGGGTGGATGAAGAAATAATCTTCTATTAAACTCTACATTGACTTAAAATAAAAAGGGCTCAATTTTTGAGCCCTTTTACATTATATTTATAATAATTTTATACTATGAGATTATTAATTTCCCTATATCGTATTGTACCCCTCTTTTTTTTGCTATCTATTACTGTAGCAAACAATCAACAATCGATTACAGTCTTAGGGGCCAATAACAACATCCTTGGCAAAGCAGATATCTTGAAAAAAGATCAATACTATCTTTCAGTAAATGATTTTGGTAGCATTACTGGTAGTGGATTTTTTGTAAATGATAAAACAAAGAAGATTGTTGTTTATATAGACGGCTTAAAAATAAAGCTATCACAAAATATTGCATTTATTGTTATTGATGATAAGATATATCAGATGCAAAGCAAGTTAATCAAAAGCAATGATGAGTACTATGTTCCAATAGATGACTTTTTTAATATACTATCAGTTCATGGGTCAAATCACCACTCGATAGACTATGCTACAATGTCTATTTCCCTTAATTCTAAGATAAAAAATACCAAAGAAATTTCGGCAGTCAATGTGGATTTAACGAAAGAAAAAAATAGGTGGAAACTTGATACGATTATTATTGATCCTGGACATGGAGGAAAAGATCCCGGGGCTATTGGATATAGGGGAACCAAAGAAAAGGATATCACGCTAGATGTAGCAAAGCGCTTAGTTAAAAAAATTGAACGTAATATGAATATCAATACAATTTTAACGCGAGATGAAGATATCTTTATAAGATTACAAGATAGAACAAAGCTTGCCAATTCAAATAACGGTAAATTATTTATTAGTATTCACGCTAACTCAGCCGAAGATCGTAGAGCAAATGGTTTTGAAACATATATGATTGGTATGAATAAAAATGCAGCCGCTGTTAGAACTGCTGCTAGAGAAAATGCAGTACTTGACCTTGAGGGCGGCAGTGCTACGAAACTAACAGATGAAGCTCTTATTAAGGTAACCATCGCACAATCTGGATTTGCAAACGGAAGTGAAAAATTTGCTGCACTAGTTCAAGAAGAGATGAACAAGAGATTGCAAAGTAAAGATCGGGGAGTAAAACAAGCTGGTTTTTATGTTTTAGCGTATGCCTCCATGCCAAATGTTTTAATTGAATTAGGCTATCTATCCAACCCGGCAGAAGAAAAAAAATTAAAAAGCTCTCAGTACAAAGATGCATTAGCTACTTCTATTTATAGAGCAATAGAGAAATATCAAGAGACGCTAGATACCGATTAGTATGATCAATCCTACTTTAGAATTTTTATATGGCCTACATAATCGAGGGATAAAGTTAGGGCTAAAGAATATTGAAAGTTTTTTAAAAGTCTGTGGAGATCCTCATAATAAAATTAAAACAATACATTTAGCAGGTACAAACGGTAAAGGCTCCACATCGTCTATTATTGCAAAAATCTTACAAGAAAATGGCTATAAAGTAGGGCTATATACATCTCCTCATCTAATAAATTTTAATGAAAGGATAAGAATTGATGGCGTTCCTATATCCGACAAAGATATTGTAGAGTTTATTGGAAAACATAAACAAATTTTAATCGATAGTTCTATTACGTTTTTTGAAGCAACTACCGCTTTGGCTTTCAAACACTTTGCCAATCAAAATATAGATATTGCTATTATTGAAACAGGTCTTGGGGGTAGGTTAGACTCTACGAACGTTTTATCCCCTCTTCAGACAATCATTACAGAAATTCATTATGATCATATGCATATCTTGGGAGATTCTATTGAACAAATTACTGCTGAAAAATGTGGAATTTTTAAAGAAAATATTCCAAGTATAACGATAAATTCAGATCCACGAGTCATTGATACAATTACAAAACATGCTAGAGCTAAAAATGTTGATATTTCTTTTGTGGATAAAAAACATATTCTTATAAACAAACAAACACCTAATTCAATAAACTTTGTTTACAGGAATAAAAACTTCACTTTGCCTCAAGCAGGTTCATATCAAGCACAAAATGCTGTCCTAGCAATCAAGACATGTATTAATAATTTTAGTAATATTTCAGATAACAATATTCAGATGGCGCTAGATAGCTGGTATTGGCCGGCAAGAATGCAGTTAATGAAGAAAGATTTTTTCTATGACGTAGCACACAATAGAAATGGCATTGAGATCCTTGTTAAAGATATACAAAATATATACAATAGAAAGCCTTTAGGCCTCCTGGTGTTGAAAAACGATAAAATCAATCCCGAATTAGTAGAAATTTTTTCTGAATCATTTGAAAGGCTTATTATTTCCACTATCCCCTCGAAAGATATTCTCAACAAAGAAGAGATTATCAATAATCCATTATTACAAAAATTTGAATTTATAGAAAATTTACAAGATGCACTGACTAGAGTAGATCGATTAGATTACTCTGGCGGAAAAGTAATATTTGGTAGTCATTACATTGCAAAAGAGGTATATAAGTTTTTTGATTTTTCCTTTGACAATGGCATCATATGATGTAATTTTCATTTCAAGGTGTTTTCCCCCTAGAAGTACATTTCACAATTAATAGAGGAACTAATGAAATTAACCGATTTAAAAGAAAAAAAATTAAGCGATTTAAAAGAAATTGCAAAAACGATGGGCATAGAAAAAATCTCTTCCTTCTCAAAAGAAGAATTGATGAATGCTATGGTTAGCGCTGCTCCCACTGAAAAGAAAGAAGAAGCGCCAAAACCAGAAACAATTATTCAAGTAAAAGAAGCCCCAAAACTAGAAAAAGTTATTCAAGCAAAAGAAGCTCCAAAGAATCCATCTAATCATAATGAAGGCAATGAAAAAAGAGCCGCAGGAGTATTAGAAATTTTACCTGATGGATATGGATTTTTAAGAAGCGTAAATGATAATTATTTACCTGGCCCAGAAGATATATATGTGAGCCCATCACAGATTAAAAGATTTAAGTTAAAAACAGGGCATTTTGTAGAAGGCAGTACTAGGGCACCAAAAACCAAAGAAAGATTTCATGCATTATTAAAGCTAGAAACAGTAAATGGCGTAGATCCAGATCAGATAAGACATCAAAGATCTTTTGATAAGTATACACCGTTACATCCAAATGAAAAATTTAACCTATCTAATACCAGCGATATGTCAATGAGAATTATGGATTTAGTTTGTCCGATTGGAAAAGGTCAGCGTGGATTAATTGTAGCGCAACCTAAGACCGGAAAAACTATTTTAATTTCTAAAATTGCAAACGCTATTAGAAGAAATCACCCAGAGACAATTTTAATCATTTTATTGATTGATGAAAGACCTGAAGAAGTAACAGAAATGAAGCGTAGTGTAGATGCTGAAGTTATAGCCTCTACGTTTGATGAAGGACCAGAGAGACATGTACAAGTGTCAGATATGGCGCTTTACAAAGCACAGCGCTTAGTAGAATGCGGGAAAGACGTTGTAATTTTACTTGACAGTCTTACACGATTAGGTAGAGCACATAATGCTGTAATTCCTCATAGTGGAAAGATTTTGTCCGGTGGAGTTGATTCAAACGCCTTAAGAAAACCAAAGAAATTTTTTGGAGCAGCTCGTAATACAGAGGAAGGTGGTAGTTTAACTATTATTGCTACAGCCCTAATTGATACAGGCAGTAAAATGGACGGTGTAATTTTTGAAGAGTTTAAAGGGACCGGTAATATGGAGCTTGTTTTAGATCGCGAACTTAGTGATAGACGTATTTATCCAGCATTTAATATTGTGAAATCTGGTACTAGAAAAGAAGAACTTCTTCTATCTCCACAACATATATCTAGAATATGGATTTTAAGAAAAATGTTAGGAGAAATGAGTACAGAGCAGTCCATGAACTTTATGACAGAAAGAATGAGAAGAACTAAGACAAATCAAGAATTTCTTGATTTAATGAGTCAGTAATATGTCTATATCTTTATCAAGATTAGTTGATAAGATCAAACCATCTTTTACATTACAAATGACGGCTAGAGCTGCCGCATTAAGAGCTAAAGGTGTAGATGTAATTAATTTTGGTGTTGGTGAGCCAGACTTCAATACTCCTCGACATATTATAGAGGCAGGACAAAAAGCAATGGATGATGGCTATACTAAGTATACGCCAGGCTCTGGAATGTTAGAGCTAAAAGAGGCTATCCAAACCAAGGTAAAGAATGATACGGGTATCTTATATGATACCAATCAGATCATTGTATCGAACGGTGGTAAACAATCATTGTCTGTAGCATGCCAAGCGCTTTTTGAAGAAGGCGATAAAGTCATTATTTTTTCACCCTATTGGGTTTCTTTCCCGGAGTTTGTACGATTGTCCGGAGCTGAACCTCTATTAGTAGATACTGTGGCATCTAAACAATTCGAACCTGATTTTGATGATTTACATAAAAAAATTGTAGGTGGACATGGCTTCAAAGCAGTTGATCCTTCTATTAAGGGCATAATTATTAATTCACCTAGTAATCCTACTGGTGGAGTATGGTCAGATGAAGCAATTACCAAAATACTAGAAATTAGTAAAGCAAATAATTGGGTTGTTATTTCTGATGAAACATATGAAGAGTTAGTTTATGATAGAAAGTTTACTGCTCTTGATGTCCTAAATACTATTGGCGCAGAAATATTAACGATTAGAAGCATGTCAAAAACATATGCTATGACTGGCTGGCGCATTGGGTATGCTATTGCAAATCAAATAATTGTAAAAGCTATGTCTAAAATTCAAGGTCAAACAACCTCTTGCCCTAACGCTATTGGTCAAAAAGCATCTGTCGCCGCTCTCTTGGGAGATCAGAAACCTATACTAGATATGAAGTATAAATTTCAAGAAAGAAGGCAGGTTATGTTTGAAGCCTTAAATGAGCTAGATGGTGTAACATGCGATATGCCTGGAGGAGCATTTTATATGTTTCCTGATTTTTCAACCTATCTTAATAGGGAAACAAAAGATGGTAAAATTTTACGCGACACTTTCGACCTTTCTGACTATATTCTCGACACTGCAAGAGTAGTAACAGTTGCAGGAGATGGTTTTGGCGCAAAAGGTTATTTAAGATTTTCTTTTGCAACAAGTAGTGGAATCATCAAAAGCGGTATTAAAAGAATAAAAGAAAGTTTAAAAGAATTAAAATGAAAAAAGATACACATTCAGAAGAATATAGATTGGTTGTCTTCGAAGATAGTTCATGTAACTATTCCTTCTTGACCCGATCTACTGTCAAAACAGATAAAACTGTTAAGTGGGAAGACGGAAAAGAATATCCATTATTCAAGTTGGATATCTCGGATAAGTCACATCCATACTATACAGGGCAACGTACATTAGTAGATACTGCTGGAAGAATTGAAAAATTCAACCGCAAGTATAATAAAAAAGCTTCTTAAGCATTTTTTATTTATAACTTTTTAACCTATGGACATCTTATCTAAAGTAAACAGCACTATTGTAGAATATGACAATATCATGGAAGAAATGATGAATCCTTCCAATGTCTTAGATCAAGATAAACTAGCTACCCTTTCAAAACAAAAAAGCGCTATACAAGAAATATACGATTTAAGTATTCAATTTGTTGCACTTACTAAAGAGCATAAAGAATTGGAAGGTTTAGAGGGCGATCCAGATTATGCAGAGTTAATTAAAGAAGAAAAAGTTGCTTTAAACACTCAGTTACAAAAAATTGAAGATGCTTTAATTAAAATATTAATCACAGACGATCCAAATGATAATAAAAGCGCTATTATTGAAGTCAGGGCTGGTACTGGAGGAGATGAAGCTGCATTATTTGTAGCTGATTTATTCAGAATGTATTCCAGGTATGCTGAAAAAAATAATTTATCTATTAATGTTATGGATATGCATGAAACAGGCGTAGGTGGATTAAAGTCTGTGATTTTTAGTGCAGAAGGTAATAAGGCTTATGGTATTTATAAGTATGAAGGAGGTGTTCATAGAGTCCAAAGAATTCCAAAAACAGAATCTGGGGGTCGCGTACATACTTCAGCAGCTACAGTTGCAGTTTTGCCAGAGGCAGAAAAGGCAGAGTTAGACATTAATGAAGCAACAGATATTAAGGTTGATACTTATCGTGCCAGTGGAGCCGGCGGACAGCATGTTAATAAAACTGAGTCTGCTATTAGACTTACACATATCCCAACAGGCTTAGTAGTGACTTGCCAAGATCAAGCCTCACAACATAAAAACAAAGCTTCAGCGCTAAAGGTTTTAAGAGCAAGATTATTTGCCCTAGAAGAAGAAAAACTTAATAAAGATAGAGCTGAAATGCGTAAAAGTTTAGTATCTACGGGAGACCGTTCAGCAAAAATTAGAACATATAATTTCCCGCAAGGACGTATTACTGATCATAGAATAAATTATACCACCCACAAATTGCAAGTGACGCTGGAAGGTGATTTAGATCATATTATAGAGCAGCTAAAGCTCGCAGAGGATAATTCTAAGATTAATTAATATGCATTCAAATTATCTAGTAATTGATTTTTTTAATAAACAGTTAGTAGATCTGAAAAAAAATAATATAGATGAGTATAAGCAAAAATCAGAAATGCTTATTGAGTCTATTTTAGGTATAGAAAAGTCTGATTTATATCTTAATGATAATTTTATACCACATCAGCATTTAGAGCATTTAAAGGAATCATTTTCGCTATTATTAAGCGATGTGCCAGTACAGCATATTATTGGTAAGACCTATTTTTATGAACACGAGTTCTTTACTCCTCCTGGTATTTTTATACCTAGACCAGAAACCGAATTAATTATTGATTGTATTCAGAATGACTTTGATACAACTGCAAAAAAAACAGTACTAGATATTGGTTGTGGTAGTGGATGTATAGGAATCACTATTGCTAGCTTGTATAAAAATTTTGATGTAAAAAGTATAGATATCTCAAATCAAGCAATTGATATTGCGAATAAAAATGCACAACATTTAAGCATATCCAATATAGAAATTATCAAGCAGGACATTTTTGAAATGCCCACCAAAAAATTTGATATTATAGTGAGCAACCCCCCTTATCTTGGTATTGAAGAGGTTTCTCAGTTAGATCCCTCTGTAAAGAACCACGATCCATTAAAAGCTCTATCAGACCAAGAAGATGGACTTAAGTTCTATAAATATTTTATTAATAACCTATCGACCCTCATTGAGAAAGAAGGTTTTATGTATTTTGAGATACCTAAATCTATAATTACAAATCAAATCATTGATATGATTCATAATAATAGCAATATTGATAGTATATTTTTTAAAGATTTAGAAGGAAATAAGAGAGTAATTAAAGTATTTTTTAAATAGTCATGAAAAGCGAATTTATACACTTACACAATCATTCTGACCATAGTTTATTAGATGGTGCACAGAATGTTAATTCTATACTAGAAACCATGGATGACTTAAGTATGGATTCAGTTGCACTAACTGAACATGGTAATTTATTTGGTGCAATTTCTTTTTATAAGCAGGCAAAAAAAAATAATATCAAACCTATTATTGGCTGTGAAGTCTATGTAGCTAAAGGTAGTAGTCTAGTAAGAGACAAATCTGGTGGTATGGGAAATTATAATCACCTCGTATTAATTGCACAAAATCTAAAAGGCTACAAAAACTTAATGAAAATCGTTACCCACGGCTATCTTGAAGGATTTTATTATAAGCCTAGAGTAGATTTAGAAATTTTAAAGAAATATAATGAGGGGATTATATGTATGTCTGCGTGTTTGAAAGGAAGTTTGCCAGAGGCCCTTCTGTATAGTGGGTATGAAAGAGGAAAAGCTGTGGCGGAAGAGTACTCAAGTATTTTCCCGGGACGTTACTATATTGAATTGCAAAATCATGGTATCCCAGAAGAAATACAAAACATACAATTAGCTTCAAAGCTAGCCAAAGATATGGGACTACCAATTGTTGCAACAAATGATGCACATTATGCCAGAAAAGAACATCATACCGCACATGACGTGCATATATGTATTGGTACAGGAAAACAGCTCAGCGATACTAAAAGATTAAAATATCCTGGGAATGAATTTTATTTTAAATCCCAAGATGAGATGTTTTCTTTATTTAAAGAATTTCCTGAAGCCTTAGAAAATACGCGCGCAATTACAGATAGTATTGATTTAGATATTCCCATGGATGACTATCATCTACCCTGGTATCAAATTCCAGAAGAATCTAACTTAAAGGATGTTGATGCTTACTTGAAGTTGCTCTGTGAAGAAGGTATAAAAAAGAAATTTAGCGACTACACAGAAGAAATGAAAACCAGGTTAACTTATGAATTATCTGTTATTAAGAAGATGGGATTTGCCAGTTACTTTTTAATTACGGCAGATTTTGTTCAATATGCCAAAAAAAATAAAATTCCAGTAGGACCAGGTAGAGGATCTGCCCCAGGTAGTCTTGTATCATATTGTCTAGATATCACAAATATTGATCCCTTAAAACATAATTTAATTTTTGAACGTTTCTTAAATCCTGATAGAATAAGCTTACCAGATATTGATATTGATTTCTGTGTTGAACGTAGAGGTCAGGTTATTGATTATATTAAAAGCATATATGGCGAAGAGTCTGTAACGCAGATTATTACATTTGGGAAAATGAATGCACGTGGAGTAATTAGAGATGTAGGGCGAGTAATGAGCTACCCTTACTCTGAAGTTGACGGTATTGCAAAAATGATTCCAGAAGGTCCAAATATGACACTAGATAAAGCTCTCAAACAAAGTTCTGAATTACGTACAGTATCACAGACTTCTCATAAAGGGTTGTTAGAAAATGCTAAAGTCTTAGAGGGAATGACTAGACATGCATCCATTCACGCTGCAGGCGTAGTAGTAGCTCCAGGAAATTTAACAGACTTTGTTCCTCTATATAAATCTTCTCAAGGCGATACGACAACACAGTATGATATGAAAGAATTAGAATCGGTAGGCCTTCTAAAAATGGATTTTTTAGGCTTAAGAAACTTAACAGTTATTGATAAAGCCCTAGGATTAATTAAGACAAGATTTGATAAAGAAATTGATATTAATACCATTCCAATGGATGATCCCAAAGTCTATGAACTATTTGCAAAAGGCTTAACAGTTGGAATATTCCAGTTCGAATCTTCCGGGATGAGAGAATTTTTAAAAAAATTAAAACCAACAGAAATTGAAGGCTTGGTTGCAATGAATGCATTATATAGGCCAGGTCCAATGCAAAACATTGATCGCTACATTAAGAGAGCTCATGGCGAAGAGAAAGTAGAGTATGTTCACCCCCTACTAGAAGAAGCATTAAAAGAAACGCATGGGATTATAGTCTATCAAGAACAAGTGATGCAAATTGCAAATATTATTGCTGGCTTTACACTTTCAGAAGCAGATGAAATGAGAAGAGCTATTGGTAAAAAAATTCGATCTTTGATGGATGAAATGGCGGAAAGATTTGTTGAAGGAGCAGTGAAGAACGGATTAACAAAAGCTAAAGCAAAACAAATTTTTGAATTAATTGATAAGTTTGCACAATACGGATTTAATAAAAGTCATTCAGTAGCATATTCTTATATTGCCTATCAGACCGGCTGGCTCAAAACACATTATACAGCAGAGTTTATGTCAGCTAACCTAACAAGTGAAATGACCAATACTAATAGAGTTGTAGTGCTAATAAATGAGTGTCGAAAATTAAATATTAAAGTGAATGCTCCTGACGTTAACAAATCTGATATCAATTTTATTCCACTGAATGATACAGAAATTTCTTTTGGATTAAATGCTGTTAAGAATGTAGGAATTAAAGCATTAGAGCAATTTATACAAGTTAGAAAAGACCAGGGAGAGTTTACTTCCATTTTTGATTTTGTAACAAAAGTAGATCAACGCTTAGTTAATAAAAAAGTGCTAGAGAGTCTTATATTGGCTGGTGCATTTGATTCCATTTCACCGAATAGAGCCCAATTATTTGAGGCTGTAGATATTGCTATTAGCTATGGACAACAGGTAGATAAGGCATCAAATAAAAACCAAATTGATTTATTTTCTGAAGAAGAAGACCTTGTGAAGCAGCCCGGTTTACCAAATGTAGAAGATTGGGAGAGCCAAGAAAAACTAAGCAAAGAGAAAGAGGTGTTAGGACTCTATGTATCAGGAAACCCATTATTAAAATATGCTGACACATTAGAAGAATTAAGTAATTATGATTTTACTGAGAAAAAATTCTTAAAAGAAAATAGCCTGATTAGAATTGGTGGAGCAGTGTCGAGTTTTAAACTGCATTATGATAAAAAAAATCAGCCAATGGCATTCTTTAACTTGGACTGTTTGGGAGGACAAGTAGAGTCAATAATTTTTCATGATGCATTTGAAAAATATAAAGAAATTATTAGTGAAGGAAATATTGTCTTCTTAGTAGGTAACTCTACATCACAAAATGATTTCTCTGATTTAAAAATTATCGTAGATGAAGTGGTACCAATTAATCATGCAAAAAAAGTATTGAAGCTAAAAGAGATTAATATAAAAATAGGCAAAAAAGTCACAAAAGATACCGTAGATGAGGTACATAAATATGCAATGGACAATCAAGGCCAAAGCTTGTTTATTGTCCATATGCAAAATCAAGATGGATCTTCACGCAGAATTATATCGAAAAAAATTAGAGTATCAAGTAGCAATCATTTCCTAATTATGTTGAGAGATTTATTAGGGGAATCAAACGTTTGGATTAGTTAAATTATACCTATTATGAGCTTAACCCCACCAATTAGAATTTTAATGGCAAAGCCTGGTCTCGATGGACATGACAGAGGTATCAAGGTCCTTGCCGCCGCTTATCGCGATGCAGGAATGGATGTTATTTACCTTGGTCTTCGTCAAACTCCTGATAGTATCGTAAGAGTAGCTATTCAAGAAGGAGCCGATGTTATTGCCTTGTCTATTCTCTCGGGAGCACATATGACTATTTTTACCAAAGTGATGACACTAATCAAAGATTTAAAATTAGAGAATGTTTTAGTAACTGGTGGTGGTATCATTCCAGAAGAAGACAGTAAGGAACTTGCAAAGATAGGGGTTGGGAAGCTATTTGGACCTGGTACTCCAGTTAAAGTATCTCTAGAATATATTGAGGAATGGGTGAAAGAGAACAGAAGATGATCTCTAGCATTCATAAGACCTATTCTAAGGGTGAAAAAGCTTTTAATAATAAAAATTTTTTAGAAGCAAAAAAATATCTTATAGCTGTAGTTGAACATGATGTGAACCACTATGCTTCTTATCTTCTATTATTTGAAATTCTTAATAAGTCAAATTCGCCGTTATTAAAAAGTGTTGTAGCTGAGCTTAAAAGATTAAATCCAAATATATCGCTTGATTACAGGCCAACACCTAAGCCTAAAAAAATTATAAAGAATACCAGCATTGTTACTATTTCTTATATCAAGCTAATGTTACAGCAAGGTAAAAAATTACAAGCCAAAAAAAGTTTGAATGCAATTATTAAACATTCAAAAATAAAAAAACAAATCGTAGAAGCTGAAAAACTATTACAGACTCTTAATGCAAAAAAGGATCAAAAATGAGCACAGAATATTTTACAAGAAGACAAGAAAAATTACGTACAGCTTTAGGAAAACAACAAGTAGATGGCATGTTAATCACTAATCTTATTCATATAAGATATCTTTGTGGATTCACTGGATCTAGCGGCTCGCTGTTGATGAGCCCTGATAGCTGCGAGTTTATTACAGATGGTAGATATGTTGTCCAATCTAAAAATGAAGTGAGAGGTGCTAATATTACTATTGACAGTATTCCTCACTTACAAGTAATCAAGAATAAAAATTTCTTATCAAAAGATGTTACCATTGCCTTTGATGGCAAGAATGTTTCTCACCAAATGTTTTCAGAGATTAGTGATACATTATCAAACGTAAAATGGAAAAATATTGTGGGCTGCATAGAAAGATTAGCAATGGAAAAAGATGCTAAAGAAATTGAAGCAATTAAAACGGCGGTAGAAATTACTGACAAAGCTTTTGCCGAGGTATTCCCAATGATAAAAATTGGTGTAGAAGAACAAGAAATTGGGAACCAACTATCCTTCCTTTATCGCAAGTATGGAGATTCTGATGCAGATGCATTTTCACCTATTGTTGGAAGTGGACCCCATTCAGCTATGCCCCATCAAAGACCAACGGATAAAAAAATTGGTCCAGGAGAATTGGTAGTGATTGATTCTGGAGCAAAATATGCAGGATATCACGCAGATATGACTCGCACAGTTGCTACCAAAGGCTACTCAGAAAAACAAAAAGAAATTTATCATATTGTATTAGAAGCGCAGTTAAAAAGTATTCAAGGAATTAAAGCAGGAGTTTCATGCAAAGAAGTTGATACGCTTGCAAGAGGACATATTAGTGATGCTGGATATGGAAAGTATTTTGATCATGGATTAGGACATTCACTAGGCTTAGAAATACACGAAGATCCTCGATTTAGTAAAGTCAGTACAGACTACTTGAAATCCAACTATGTTATGACAGTAGAGCCTGGAATATATATTGAAGATATAGGCGGCGTACGTATTGAAGATGATATTGTTGTTACAGAGGATGGCTGTATCGTGTTAAATAAAACATCTAAAGATTTCACAGTAATTTCATAAAACATGAAAAGAGTATTCTTAATAGCAGGGTGTATGCTAATCACAGCATGTGTTGAAAATTTAATACATATAACTGTTTTGCCAACTGGAGAATATTCTATTAAATATAATTCTGTTGGTAATAAAGAAGACTTAGAAAACCGAGATTTTTTACATCCAGAAAATATAAATGGAATCAAATGGTCTAGTAAAATTATTACTCGAAACATAGAAAATGATTTTTTGCCAGATAGTTTGAATTGGGAAAAAGAAACTATTATTACTGAGCCTATAAGCGGAAAAATAAGTTTTACTAATAACGAAAGCCTAGTTTATGACATTGATGTTAATAGGAGTGGTTATTTTTTTTGGGAGAGCTATAGATTTACTGCCAACATTAATAGCCTAGCTATTGATGACAAGTATCCTTCTATTGTTCAATTTTTAGATATAGAAGCTGACTCTTTGTCTTGGATTGCTCCAGCCAAACAGTATATTATAAAAACTAGTTTAGAAGAATATGAAGATAAGGTTAATCTCAATACTATTTTTACAGAAAAAATTAACAACCAAATCAATTCATATTTCGAATATGCTATAGATAGAAGATTGATAGAAAAATTTGATAAAGATTCTTCAATCATTTTGAAAGATGCTTTAAAACCTATTGCGAGTACCTTACCAAATAATTTTTTTAAAGATATGACAATACTGATCGATGCATATGAAAAAGATTTTAAAAGAGATACGGCATTAATGAACGACTACTTTCAATTCAATATTAATTTACCTGGGGTTGTCCGCAGCAATAACGCAAATTCTATTTCAGATGATGTTTTAGTATGGTCATTTGATTTTGATGACATTGCAAAAGATGAATTCAAAATGTATGCTAATTCGATTAGAATCAATAAATTTAGATTACAACTAATACTGGTAATAAGTATGGTTGGATTTTTAGGGATATTATGGAATCAAAAAATAAAGAAAAAATAAATTATCTAACCGATAAAATTAATCAACATAACTATGCATATTATGTATTAGACGAACCTCATTTAAGTGATGCAGAGTATGATCAATTATTTAGACAGTTAGAATCTCTCGAAAAAGAGCACCCAGAATTAATAGAAATCTCGTCCCCAACTCAAAGAGTTGGGCATCCAATAAAAAGTGGCTTTCAGAGCCATAATCACGACACCCCAATGCTGTCGTTGTCTAATGCTATTAATGAACAAGAGATTCATGATTTTAATAAAAGAATTAATAAATGGCTAAGCCAAGACAGAACCTCCTATGTTGCAGAGCCAAAGATTGACGGGTTAGGAGTTTCGCTAATCTATAAAAATGGACATTTAGTACGTGCTCTTACCAGAGGAGATGGTTACTCTGGAGAAGATATTACACACAATATTAAAACAATTAATGCTGTTCCTATGATTTTAAGGGGGAATAAAGATAACCACCCGGAGTTTATTGAAATTAGAGGTGAAATTTTTATGCTAAAATCTGATTTTAAAAAGTTGAATCAAGTAAGAGAGCACGATGATGAAAAAGTATTTGCAAATGCTAGAAATGCAGCTGCAGGAAGCGTTAGGCAGTTAGACCCACATATTACCGCGAAAAGAAAATTATCTATATTTTGCTATGAAATTGGCTCAAGTAAAGGCTTAGATATTAATAGTCATTGGGATATGTTATCGTATTTACGATCTATAGGACTACCCGTTAATCCTTTAGCAGAAAAAATTGACAATATTGAGGAGATGGTTCGTTATCACCAAACCCTAGAAAATCAAAGAGAGAATATTGGATATGAAATTGATGGATCTGTTATTAAGGTTGATGATTATTTATTAAGATCTGATTTAGGACAAAGAGCTCGATCTCCAAGATGGGCAATTGCTGCAAAATTCAAATCAAAAGATGCAGAAACACAAATATTAGATATTACACTTCAAGTAGGACGTACAGGAGTGATTACTCCTGTAGCAAAGATTAAAGAAGTTGAGATCTCTGGAGCAATGATTAGTAGTGCTACTTTACATAATCAGGATGAGATTGATAAAAAAGATATTCACATTAATGACTACGCAATAGTACAAAGGTCTGGAGATGTTATTCCAAAAATCTCTAATATTATAGTAGAAAAAAGACCTAAGAATGCAATAAGGTTTAATATATCGAACTATAATTGCCCTTCATGTCATTCTGTTATTACACGCTTAAAGGGCGAAGCTGCATACAGATGCGATAATCACAATTGTAAAGCTAAAGTACAAGGGGCAATAGAACATTTCTGTTCAAAAAATGCTATGAATATTGATGGACTAGGAATTCAAATTGTAGAACAATTAATGGATAGCAATCTTGTGAAAAAGATAGACGATCTATTTACTTTATCATACTCTGATCTTGTTGCGCTTGATAGGTTTCAAGATAAGTCTGCAAATAATTTAGTTAATGCTATCAACAATGCTAAACACACTACGTTCCCAAGATTTATATTTGCACTTGGTATATCTAGCGTCGGACAACACATTTCCAAAATACTAGATAAACATTGTCAGTCTTCTGTTGAAAAATTATCTATACTTTCGATTGAAGAGCTAGAAAGTATTGATGGTATTGGTCTAGTTGTAGCTCAATCAATTATAGAATTTTTTAATAGCCCTTCGAATAGAAAAATTTTAAATAATTGTCTGATTAATGGCGTAACAATTGAAAAAACTATATTTAAAAATTCCAGTCAATTTAAAGACATGGTATTTGTTATTACTGGTAGTTTTAAAGAATATAATCGCACCGAAGTCAAAGAGATTTTAGAGAAAAAAGGCGGTAGAGTGACAAGTACTATATCTTCTAAAACAAGTTTTTTGATTGTAGGAGATAATGCAGGATCAAAGTTAGAAAAAGCTAGAGCATTCAATATAAAAAATATAAACGAAGATCAGCTAGAAAGCTTTCTTAGTTAAATATGTTAAAATATTTTATCTTATTTTTTTCTATTCTTCTTTCACAAAATACTATCACTGTTGATTCTCAAATCATTGCACAAGATTTAAAGCGCCCCTTGCTTGTACGTTTTGAACCAAAAACTAATATCATGTATATTGTACAGCAAACAGGCGAAATTCTTATTAAAGAAAACAATTCCACTTCCCTTTTTTTAGATCTAAGCAACCATATTACAATTAAGCCCATGCCAGATGAAAGAGGATTATTGGGGATGACCTTTGATCCTGACTATAATAATAATGGATTTTTCTATGTGTCTTATGTGGATACAGAGAATTATTCTGTTGTTTCTCGATTCAAAGTTTCAAATAACAAGTTAAAAGCAGATATTAATTCAGAAAAAAAGCTTTTTTATTTTAAGCAGCCATTTAATAACCACAATGGCGGCCACTTAGAATTTAGTCCCATCGATAATTATCTTTATATATCATTTGGAGATGGTGGAAAATTTGGAGACCCTTTTAATCATGCACAAAATACAGCTAATTATTTTGGAAAAATATTGCGCATCGATACTAATAGCGATAATAATTATGATATTCCAAAAGATAATCCATTTTATGGGTCTGAATATCAAAAGCAAGAAATATGGGCATATGGATTAAGAAATCCATGGAGGTTCTCATTTGATTCTGTTAACGGAGATATGTTTATTGGAGATGTAGGTCAAGACTCTTGGGAAGAAATCAACTACTTAGCATTTGATAGTGCAGGAGTAAATTTTGGTTGGAATATTATGGAAGGAAATCATTGTTATGCTGATCCAGAATGCAACAAAACAATCTATACAGATCCTATGTTAGAGTATCCAAGTGATGCTGCTTATTGGAAAAGTATAATGGGGCTTCAAGAAAAAAATATTACAGGGTGTTCTGTTACAGGTGGCTATATATATAGAGGAGAAAAAATTAAAGCAATCTATGGACTATATATATTTTCTGATTTTTGTAGTGGCAAAATTTGGGCTTTTAATCAAAGCAATAATGAAATTATTGAAATTACAGAATCTATTTTATCTTCTGGCAAGCATATGATTGCATCTTTTGGAGAAGATATTTATAATGAGCTATATATAGTGGACTATTTAGGAGCTATATATAAAATCCAAAGGGGAAAATAGTTGAAAAGTCTTGGCATTGAAATAAAAAATCTTCATAAAAAATATGATAATGTGCATGCTGTAAAAGGCATTGATTTATCTATTAAGAAGGGAGAATTTTATGGGTTACTTGGACCTAATGGAGCAGGAAAATCTACGACAATTAATGCTATTACAAGTCTGGTTAAACCTACTTCTGGAGAAGTAAAGATTTTAGGAAAAGATATTGTATCAGATTTTAGGTATGCTAGGTCTCAAGTTGGTATTGCGTCACAAGAACTCAGTAATGATTGGTTCTTCCCACTAGAAGAACTCCTTTATTATCAAGCTGGTTTTTATGGCATTACTAGAAAAAATTCAAAAAAAAGAATCGAATATATTTTAGAAAAATTAGGTCTTTATGAGCATAGAAAGAAAAAAATGCGCATGCTTTCTGGTGGAATGAAAAGACGATTACAAATTGCTAAAGCACTAGTACATGATCCACAAATTTTAATTTTAGATGAGCCTACTGCTGGAGTAGATGTAGAGCTTAGACATGATTTGTGGAAATATTTAAAAGAGTTGCATGCAGAAGGAAAAACTATCTTATTAACAACTCATTATATTGATGAAGCAGAATTATTATGCGAAAGAGTGGGGATTATAGATAGCGGAAAATTAATTGTAGAAGATACAGTTAAGAATTTAAAAAATATGGTTAACAAATCTGGGATTACAATTCATACCAAAGGAAATTTTTTAAACTTGGACAAAATATTAAATAATTTTAATCCATATATTGATCAAAACAAAATAGAAATATTAACAAAAACACCAAATTCAGATTTACCAGAAATTATTCTCAAGTTATCAGAAAATAATATCAAAATAGAAGATATACAATTATCACAAGCATCATTAGAGGACGTCTTTTTAGAGCTGACTGGGAGAAAAATCAATGATTAGTAATTGGGTAGGTTTTTATACTTTATCATCAAAAGAAGTAATGCGGTTCTTTTCTGTATGGAAGCAAACCCTTATTCCGGGAGTAGTAACAACATTATTATACATATTTGTCTTTGGTGTAGCGCTTGAAAATAGAATATCTGAAATCGGCGGAGTATCATATAAAATATATATATTACCAGGATTATTGATGATGAACGTTATTACTAATGCTACAGCAAACGCAGCATCTTCTATGTTACAAATGAAGTTACTTCAAACACTTCCAGAACTATTAATTACTCCGCTATCTAGCCTAGAACTATCTTTGTCATTTATTATTGGAGGTGCCGTCAGAGGTTTTGTTAACGGTACATTAATTTTACTAATTTGTTGGCTGGCTGGTATGCCAATTAACGATTTATTCTTAACCTTAGTGGCAATTTTTTTAGTATCATGGTCTTTTGCAAGCTTAGGGTTGTTAATTGGGCAACTTTCTGATTCATGGGATCAGCTAGCATTAATTCAAAACTTTATAATTACTCCATTTAGCTTCTTGGGTGGAATTTTCTACTCTATAAAGATGCTACCAGTATGGGCAATGAATATCAGTTTAGTAAATCCAATTTTTTATGCTATTAGCACTTTAAGGTATACAACTCTAGGAGTTTCTGATGCTTCATTTAAGTCTTCTTTTATCTTTTTAATTATTTTTGCAACTGTTTCAACTGTAGTAGCAGTGAAAACAATGGCAACAGGTAGAAAAATAAGGTTTTAATTTTGATATATATGAGGTAAAATCTACTCATGCGAAAACAGCAAAAGGCTATCCTATATTTAGAGGATGGTCTTTTTTTTAAAGGAAAAAATCTTGGTGCATTAGGGGAAACCTCCGGTGAAGTATGTTTTAATACTGGAATGACAGGATACCAAGAAATTTTAACAGACCCGTCTTACGCAAAACAAATGATTGTTATGTGTAGTCCACATATTGGTAACTATGGTACCAATAGCTCTGATATAGAATCTTCAAACGTGTATGCTACAGGCTTGATTATCAAAAGCGAATCATTGTCACCCTCTAATTGGAGATCTAGCGAATCTTTAGATAAATTTTTAAAATCAAATAAAGTAGTGGGTATACAAGATATTGATACTCGAGCACTTACTGTTCATATTAGAAATAATGGATCAATGAAAGGCATTATTTCTACTAAAGATTTTGATATTCATAGCTTAGCTAAAAAAATAAAAAAAGTACCTTCAATGGAAGGTTTAGACTTAGCAAAAGAAGTCTCTAGAAAAGAAAAAACTGTTTTATCTAATGTAAAAAATCCAAAGTATAGAATTGCAGCTATTGACTATGGAATGAAAAGTAATATTTATGAGATATTACTCGACAACAATTCTGAGGTAGTAATTTTTCCAGCATCTGTTAGCGCTCAAGAAGTATTGGACTATAATCCTGATGGAGTATTTCTATCAAATGGCCCAGGAGATCCTGCTGCTGTATCATATGGAATTGAAACAGTAAAACAATTGCTAGGCGTAAAACCAATATTTGGTATTTGTCTTGGACATCAAATTCTAGCACTAGCCTTGGAAGCACAAACATTTAAAATGAAATTTGGGCATAGAGGTATTAATCAGCCTGTAAAAAATTTAAATACTAATAAGATTGAAATCACATCACAGAATCATGGTTTTGCAGTCAGCGAAGATTCATTAGCTGCTAATATTACAATAACTCATACGCATCTTAACGATAATACAGTTGCGGGTATTGCATGCGAAGAGATGCAAGCTTACTCTGTTCAATATCATCCAGAAGCAAGTCCCGGTCCACACGATTCAAGATATGTGTTTGATAATTTTTTTAAAATGATGGATTCAAATGCCTAAAAGAACAGACATTAAAACTATTTTAGTAATTGGTGCAGGCCCAATTGTTATTGGGCAAGGATGTGAATTTGATTATTCAGGCACACAAGCTATCAAAGCATTAAGAGAAGAAGGCTATAAAGTTGTATTAATTAATTCCAACCCAGCTACTATTATGACAGATCCTCAATTCTCAGATAGGACATATATTGAACCTATTACAGTAGAATATATTGAAGCAATTATTCAAAAAGAAAAACCTGATGCTATACTACCTACAGTTGGAGGACAAACTGCCTTAAATATCGCAATGGATTTAGATGATAAAGGAATATTAGCTAAATATGGCGTAGAGTTAATCGGAGCTAATAAAAAAGCAATTGAAACAGCTGAAAGTAGAGAAAAATTTAAAGAAGCGATGCTAGAGATTGGTTTAGATTTACCATATGGGCATACTATTCAATCTATAGAAGAGGGTAAAAAGTTATTGGAAAAGATTGCGTTGCCTACAATTATTAGACCTTCTTTTACTTTAGGTGGGTCAGGTGGATCTGTAGCGTATAATGAGCAGGAATTTGAAGAATCTATAGAGAAGGGTCTGAAAGAAAGTCCTACAGGACAAGTTCTAGTAGAGGAATACTTATTGGGCTGGAAAGAGTATGAGCTAGAGCTAATACGTGACCCCAATGATAATGTTATTATTATCTGTTCTATTGAAAATATAGACCCCATGGGAATTCATACGGGAGATTCAATTACAGTTGCTCCCGCTATGACTTTAACTGATAAAGAATTTCAAAAAATGAGAAATGCAGCAATTAAATGTATTAGAAAGATTGGAGTGGATACAGGAGGATCTAATGTCCAGTTTGCCGTAAATCCAAAAGATGGTAGAATGGTGATTATTGAAATGAATCCTAGAGTAAGTCGATCATCTGCCCTGGCGTCAAAAGCAACAGGATTCCCTATTGCAAAAATAGCAGCAAAATTAGCAGTTGGATATTCATTGGATGAGCTAAAAAATGATATTACCAATAAAACCTTAGCAGCTTTTGAACCTACTATTGATTATATCGTAACAAAATTACCAAGATTTGATTTTGAAAAATTCCCGTCTGCTTCTGGTAAGTTGGGTGTACAAATGCAATCTGTGGGTGAAGCAATGTCTATTGGTAGAACATTTAGAGAATCATTCCAGAAAGCATTCCGATCCTTAGAATTAAATTTACCAGGACTTTCTACTAAAGATCCAAGAAATGAAGACCTAGAGATTAAACGATATCGCTCATTAGATATCTCCTCTTTAAATGATGGGAGCGCTTTTAGAATTTTAAAAGTAAAAGAAGCCATTAAACAAGAGTTCACTATTGAAGAAATTCATAATAATACAGGAATCGATCCTTGGTTTTTACATGAGATTGCAGAGATTGTATATCTAGAAAATCATCACAGCTCGCTAGATAATTTAGAGCTACTTAAAAAAAATGGATTTTCAGACATACAGATAGCAGCATTAACCAATCATACTGCTGCTGAAATTAGAAAAATTAGAAATGAGAAAAATTTAAAACCTGTTTATAAGGTAGTAGATACTTGTGCTGGAGAATTTACTGCAGAAACGCCATATTCATATTCTACCTATGAGTCTACTCATGATATCGAACCTCTTGACGGTCCAAAAGTAATGATTTTAGGTGGTGGGCCAAATCGAATAGGCCAAGGAATTGAATTTGATTATTGTTGCGTACAAGCTGTATATGGACTTAGAGAAGCTGGATTTAAATCGATTATGGTAAATTGCAATCCAGAAACTGTTTCTACAGATTTTGATTTAGCTGACAGACTTTATTTTGAGCCAATTACATTCGAAGATATTATGAATATTATTGAATTTGAAAAACCTGACGGTGTGTTTGTACAATTTGGCGGACAAACACCTTTAAAAATTGCAGAACAATTAACAAAAGAAGGTGTAAAAATATTTGGGACATCAGCAGCGAGTATTGATTTAGCAGAAAATAGAGAAGAATTTGCTAAGATTGTTAAGAAATTGAAAATTCAAATACCAGAATATTGTATTGCAAAAAATTATGATGAAATGATGAGATTTTCTGAACTTGCCCAATTCCCAGTGCTCGTGAGACCAAGTTATGTTTTAGGTGGAAGAGCAATGCAAATTGTATATAACAAACAACAGCTTGTAGACTATGTATTCCGCTCTGCTGAAGCAACGAGTGATCATCCAATACTTATTGATCAATTTATTGAGAATGCATTTGAATTTGATGTAGATGCTTTATGTGACGGAGAAGAAGTGTTCATTGCAGGAATTATGCAACACATCGAAGAAGCTGGAGTTCACTCTGGAGACTCGTCATGCGTATTACCACCTTATGATATGAGCCCTGCAGTAAAAAAAGATATTATTGATATGACCACAAAATTAGCATTGGAATTAAATGTTATAGGGTTAATTAATTTACAATTTGCGGTAAAAGATAAGAATGTCTATGTCTTGGAGGTAAATCCAAGATCAAGTAGAACAGTCCCTTTTGTAAGTAAATATAGTAATGTCCCATTAGCAAATATTGCTGCCCAAATATCAGTAGGAAAAAAAATAAAAGATTTCAATTTAAAAGAAAGCATCTTTGAGCACACCGCTGTTAAGAAAGCAGTACTGCCGTTTAAAAAATTCAAAAATGAGAAAGTATTTCTAGGACCAGAAATGAAATCTACTGGCGAAGTAATGGGTATAGATAATAATTCAGGTGCAGCATTTTTAAAAGCAATGCAGTCAGATGGTTATACTGTTCCTAAAGAAGGGACAGCATTTATTTCTATTGCTGATATAGATAAAAAAAGATCTCTGCCAATCATTAAAGATCTTGTAAAACTTAATTTTAATATCATTGCCACAAAAGGCACGGCAGAGTTCTTCAAGAAAAATGATGTAGAGTGTACTTCTATTTTTAAAGTAGGAGAAGGTCGTCCAAATGTAGTAGATGAGATTTTAAATGATAATATTCAGTTGGTTATTAATACCCCAATAGGTTTTCAGTCACGATATGACGAAGAAGCCATTGGAAAAAATTCAGTGATGAAAAATATTCTTACTATCACAACTCTTTCGGGAGCAAAGGCCGCTATAGCAGCCATGTCAAATTTAGATAAAGTGAATGTCAAGCCGCTACAAGAATATTTTAAATAATTATTTATAATCTTCTATATCTGGACAAATACAGAAAAAGTTTCTATCTCCATATGCATTATCAATCCTAGAAACATATGGCCAAAATTTATTTTCTTTAATCCACTCTTTTGGGAATACGGCTTTTTCTTTACTATAGGGACGATCCCAATCTTCACAAATGTCTGAAACGGTATGAGGCGCATTCACTAAAACATTATTATCTTGAGGAATTTTTCCCTCTATGATTTCATTAATTTCTTTTTTGATTCCAATCATTGCTTCACAAAACCTATCTAATTCATTTTTAGATTCACTTTCAGTAGGCTCAATCATTAATGTCCCCGGTATAGGCCATGACATTGTTGGTGCATGGTATCCATAGTCAATCAATCTTTTTGCAATATCTTCATTAGTAATTCCTGCAGTATTTTTGAAATCTCTACAGTCAATAATAAATTCATGTGCATTTAATCCGGTATTACCACGATATAAGATTTTGTAATCTTTTTCTAATCTTTTTGCCATATAATTGGCATTTAAAATTGCTATTTGAGAGGCTTTAAGTAATCCTTCTCCAGCCATTAATTTCATATAAATATATGAGATTAATAAGATGCTTGCACTACCATAAGGCGAAGATGATACGGAATAGGAATAGTCTTGATCAGTAAAATGATGTTTAGGTAGATAAGGTTTTAACTTATTGTTCACACATATAGGGCCCATTCCCGGACCTCCACCTCCATGTGGAATACAAAATGTTTTATGTAGATTAATGTGCATAACATCAGCACCAAAATTACCTGGCTTGCAAACACCTACCATAGCATTGAGATTTGCTCCGTCCATATATACAAGTCCACCATTATTATGAATTAAAGCACAGATTTCATCGATATTATGTTCAAAAACTCCATGAGTAGAAGGATAAGTCACCATTAGGGAAGATAGCTTATCACCAGCTTCGACAACTTTATTTGTTAAATCTTCAAAATCAATATTTCCACTATCATCACATTTTACAATCACCACTTTTAATCCAGCCATAATTGCACTTGCTGGGTTAGTTCCATGTGCAGATTCAGGGATAATACAAACATTTCTATTGGCACCATGGTTATTATGGTATTCTTGTATTGTAAGTAAGCCCGCATATTCTCCTTGGGCTCCAGAATTAGGTTGAAATGAAACAGCATCAAATCCAGTGACTTTATAAAGCATCATTTCTAATTGATCGATAATTATTTTATAACCCTCTGTTTGGTTGGCTGGTGCAAAAGGATGAATCGTATTAAACTCAGGCCAACTAATAGGAATCATTTCTACAGTAGCATTCAATTTCATAGTACAAGACCCTAATGGAATCATACTATGGTTAAGAGAAAGATCTCTTTTTTCTAATTTGTGGATATATCGTAACATCTCTGTTTCCGAATGAATGCTATTAAAAATAGAATGCTGTAAAGTCACTCCATCTCTATTAGTATCAAATTCAGGATTAAGACTGCTTGACGCGAAATCTGTAGCAAATAGATCGGCAATTTCTTCTATCTCTTTTTCAGAAGTTTTTTCATCCAATGAAATACCCACTAAACCTTCATGATGATATTTAAGATTATATAGTTTGGCCAAAGCTCTATTTTCTAAGGTCTTTTGATCTAGGCCATTTAACTTAATTGATAGAGTATCAAAATATAATTCGTTATCTAGAATAATTTCATGACCCTGTGCACTCAATTTTTTTGCAAGATGTTTAGTGTGGGCATGAATTGTACTTGCAATCGCTTTTAATTTTTTTGGACCATGAAAAATAGCATACATACTAGAAATAATAGCTAGCAGTACTTGAGCAGTACAGATATTTGAAGTAGCTTTTTCTCTTCTAATATGTTGCTCCCTAGTCTGAAGTGTCAATCTATAAGCTTGATTCTCTTTCCTATCTTGTGAGACTCCTACAATTCTACCAGGGATATCTCTTTTAAATTCTTCTGTAGTAGTCATAAATGCTGCATGAGGTCCACCATAGCCTAAAGGCACCCCAAATCTTTGACTATTACCTACGGCAACATCTGCATTGTAAGAGCCAGGAGATTGGAATAGTTGTAAACACATCAAGTCTGTAGCAAAAATTACCTTACAATTAGATTCATGGGCTTTGTCTGTAATATTTTTATAGGCATCAGGATTAGCAATTCTCCCAAAACGATCTGGATATTGAACAATGCATCCAAACGCATCTTGATACTCAAAGTTTTCATACGATACAATTTCAATTTCAATACCAAGAGGTTTTGCTCTTGATACTATAACATCAATAGTTTGTTGAAAGCAATTTTCATCAATAAGAAATTTATTAGAATCAGACCTATTCTTTCTATAGAGCATGAGCATAGCTTCTCCAGCTGCAGTTCCTTCATCTAACAAGGAAGCATTAGCTATCGGTAATTCACAAATTTGCGATATCATGGTTTGATAGTTAAGAAGGGCCTCCAATCTTCCTTGAGAAATTTCAGGTTGATACGGCGTATATTGCGTATACCATCCTGGACTTTCTAAAATATTTCTCAATACTACATTAGGCGTAATAGTATCATAATACCCTTGGCCAATCAGAGAGCGGAAGATTTTATTCTTTGATCCAATTTCTTTGACATATTTTAAAATATCACTTTCAGAAAAATTTTCATTTCCGATAGAGTCGCCATCAATATCTAAAATATTTTTTGGCACAATCTTTTCAAGTAGATCATTTAAACTGTTGCATTCAAGAGAAGAAAGCATTTCTTGGACTTCCGTAGAAGTAGGACCGATATGTTTATTGTGAAATTCAGACATTGTACTTAACCCCATTAATAGAACTTAGTACTGACGGAAGGACTCGAACCTACAACCAAGGGCTTAAAAGGCCCCTGCTCTACCATTGAGCTACGTCAGCAAAACTAGGCATTAATTTAAGGTCGAGAATCCAGATTCGGTAATGGAAAAAATAGATTTTTCAATTTTTTTTTTACATTTCAGCATTTAAGTATTGACCAATTCCATAAAAGACTATTAGCTTAAAGTAGTCTTTAATTAGATATTGTACGCAAATACAAGCAATCGAAAAGACTCTGAGGTTGGCGCTACAGAGTCTTTTTTGTTTATAAAAAAGGTTGTATCTTCCAAAGTATTTGACAATTGGGGGCGACCGGTTTCGACATTTTAGAAAGAAATTTTAAATTGCATGTAGAGCTTAGTACCTCTTTAAACTTCTAAACTGTATTAAGTGCCGATTATGGCCAAATGGCTGTAGCTTAGTTGCTATAACCCATCATCAGTAGGCGTTTCTCATCGCTGTCTGAATGATGTCATAAAAATGAGATAACTTATTTTTTTGCTTCGACTAAATAAGTGAACCTTAGAAGATAGTCTTATATTCGTCTGTTCTTGAACCTGTATAAGGCAAAACTCGATCAGGAAACTAAACATGTAGATATTTATCTTTTCTCTATTATGGACGGGAGTTCGAATCTCCCCGCCTCCACATATATTATCTGATAATACGATCTGGAAAATCTGTAATAATACCATCTACCCCTAATTGAATGGCTCGTTTAATATCTTTTGGCCTGTTAATAGTCCAACTATATACTAAAAATCCAGAGGAATGCATTCTATCTATTGCCCTTTTACTTAAAAGAGAAAATTTTGGATGTATAGCAACAGCATTCAACTCCTTACCTTTTTTAATAATATCATTAAGCCCTTTTTCTAGCAATAAATAGGTATGGCTGAGCACACCAATAGGGATACCAGTATTTTGATTTTTGAAAAGTGCTAATTCATCCCAGTTTTTACTAGAAACAATTAATTTTTTTATGTCAGATTGCGAATTCTGAAGATATTTTTTTAGTATAGTAGCGGTTGGAATAGCGGTATTTTTACCCTTTAATTCAATATTTAATAATATATTACCAGCTATTAATTCCAGTACTTGCTCTAGAGTAGGTATTTTATATTTTCCTTTTACCAAGATTGTATTTAATTCATCAAAATTAGTCTTTTCAATAAACCCTCTATTACTGGTAAGTCGATTGAGCTTGCTATCATGAAAGACTACAATTTCTCCCGAAGCACATTGGTAGACATCTATTTCTACTCCATCAACATTCAAGTCCAAAGCCTTCTGAATAGATTCTAAAGTATTTTCAGCTATATACCCGCGAGCCCCTCTATGACCTATAATTAGCATTAATTTGAATTATTAATTTCTGTAGCTGCACGTAAACCAGAGACTAAAGCTCCTTGCATCCAACCGCGGTCATTTGATGCATGTTCTCCAGCAAAATGAATACGTCCTTCAGCTAAGCCAATATAGTTTGCTAGAGCAGTATCTTGAGAACTTGTAGGCGATGCCCATGCTCCTTGCGACCACTCTTCTTGAGCCCAAGACTGAGAGACGCCACTTTCTAAATTATTGGTTGCACCAGGGAAAATACTTTCCCAACGACTTAATACATAATTGATGCGTTCTTGCTCACTTAAAGCATCCATAGTTTCTGCTGGCGTCCAACGCAAGTATGACATCATAATCCCAGTAGATCCCGCTAAATCCCATGTAGGTTGCCATATTTCTTCTGGGATATCAGTATTCCCCCAACCACTCAATGAGTCATTTTCCCAAAATCGATTTTGAAATTGCATATAAATTCTAGTAGAAGGAGCATAGCGATATCCTCCATTCATTGCAGTTTGTTTCTGTGAGGATAATGATGGCGTAAATTGAATTTTGCTCAGTACAGTTAAGGGCACCGTACACAATACTCTGTCAGCAGTAAATTGATTCCCATTAGAGGTTTGAACGGTTACGTTATTTTCTCCTTGCTGTATAGAGCTGACTGGGGCCCCAAGATATATTTTATTATTTAGAGCGCTAGAATTAGAAAATGCATAAGGTAATAGATCAGATCCTCCACGTATTTTTAAATATTCTTTACGTAAAATAGACCCATAGCTAGTATTTAAATAGGTGTTATTGGTAATAATATCACGATTCCCATTTGACATATTGACATAATCTCCAGACGTTGCATAGAAAGGATCTAAAGCCAAGCTAAAATGATTAGCATAACCTAAAGTTAAATTATGGCTAGGCTTTATTCTTGCTGCACCTCCTTCTGCAAAATGATTATTTGAAAAAGGAGATCGAATGGTTAATACTCTTCCACCTATTCTATCTCTTGCTTCTAGTATGGTCACATCATGACCTGCTCTAACTAGCTCATAACCAGCTACTAGACCAGACATACCAGCACCGATTATTATAATTTTTTTATTACCACCATTTGTATTTAGCATTCCAGGTGAATTAGAAAGTGTGGTAGGCGTCATATTATTGTCTTCACAGGAAACTATTAATGATGCTCCCGCAGAAAGGATTAAGCTTCTTCGAATAAACTCTCGTCTGGTTAAAGTAGACATAATACTTTACATTTTTTCAGGGGCAGTAATGCCTAGAATAGATAATCCTGTTTTTAAAATAATTTGTGTAGCATTACAGAGATTCTTTCTAGCATAAGACAAAGGAATATTATTATGATCAATAACCTTATGATTACCATAAAATTTGTGATATGATGCAGCAACTTCCTGAAGATAGGTAGCTAATTTACTTGGTTCTAAAGATTCATGTATCTCACCCATCTTTGTTGGAAATGCAGATAATTTTTTTATTAATAATATTTCATCTTTTTCTATCAATAGACTTAAATCAAGACCTGTTTTTTGGTTTATGTCACTATCATATCTTGTAATTAAATTAGAAATTCTTGCATGTGCATACTGTAGATAATAAACAGGATTTTTTTCAGACTCATCTTTTGCTAAATCAAAATCAAAGTCTAAGTGGCTATTTGCTCCTCTCATAATAAAGAAATATCTCACAACATCTACTCCCAATTGATCAATAAGATCGTCTAGTGTAATAAAGTTTGCTTTACGCGTGGACATTTTTACAACCTGGTTATCTTTTTTAAGAGTTACGAATTGGTGTACTATAACTTTAATATGATCTGTTCTTTTGCCAAGAGCTTTTAGTCCAAGTAAAACATCTGGATATGTCTCGATATGGTCTGCACCAAAGATGTCTACAATTAAATCAAATCCTCTATCTACTTTATCAATATGGTATGCAATATCAGGTAGACGATAGGTAGGTTCACCAGTGCTTTTCACTAAGACTTTATCTTCTTCTTTTCCTAGACCGCTAGTCTTAAACCAAGTAGCACCATCTTTTTTATATGTTAAAGATAGTTCGTCTAATTTTTTTAATACATTATCTATTCCACCATTATCATAAAATTTTTGTTCTTGAGAAAAAAGATCAAATTCAATTCTTAGGCTTTTTAAAGTATTTTTAATACTGTCAAAGATTTTTTCTTCTGTAAAAGCTCTAAAATGTTCGCTATTCGAATCTAAATCTTTTCCAAATTTTGTAATAATTTCATCTGCAATATCGTCTAAATATTCTCCAACATAACCATTTTCTGGCGGCGTAACATCCTTACCAATTTTTTTTGCATATTTTGCATAAGACGATTCACCTAGCATGCGCATTTGCTTTCCTGCATTATTATAATAATACTCTCTCGTAACATTATATCCATGCCATGATAATATGCTTGATACCATATCGCCAAGTATAGTATTTCTACCATGACCGGCAGTTAATGGTCCGGTAGGATTGCTACTGACAAATTCTACATTAGCTGACTTTTCATGTTTTCCAGGCTTTCCAAAGTTAGCACCTTCCTCTAAAATACTATTCATGATATCTAAGTAGTAATTGATTGAAATATTAAAATTAACAAAGCCAGGCTTAGTAGCAGAAACAGAAAAAAGTTCCTCCTCTTTATTTTGATACCCAACTATTGCTTCAGCAATCTCCATCGGATTTTTACCAATTTTTTTTGATAAGATTAGTGCAACATTAGATGAATAGTCTCCAAAGCCTTCTCTTGTATTTATCGCCACATTCCAATTAGAAAGTTCAAAGTTATTAGATTTTAAATAGTCGCTTATAAAAGATTCTAATTTTGTTTGAATCATTATATCTTTACAGTTTTTGCATCAAACCAGAGGCGTTCTAGATCATAGTATTCACGCGCTTCTTCAAAAAAAATATGTACTACTATATCTACGTAATCAATAATAATCCAATTAGCATTTTGGTACCCTTCAGTACGAAAAGGTTTTTCTTTAATATTATCTTTAATATTATCAGCAATTGCTTTCACTTGTATAAGGTTTGTAGCAGAGCAAATAACAAAATAATCAGACAAAGAAGTAATCTTAGAAACATTGAGTGTTACTAAATCTTCAGCCTTTTTTTCTTCAGCAAGACCAACAATTTGTTTTAATAGTGGATTTGTTTTCATGAGTTCAAGTTAAGAAAATCTAAGTAGTCTTTTCCAATGATTATTTGAATATCTTCTTCAGGGTTATAAGAGCTATTAAATTCTACATCTTGATCATTAATATTCATGCCTAAAATTGTAAGTAAGTTCTCAATATTAGGATTAGAGTCATTAATAATAATCACTTTTGTTGTTTCATAATCAAAATTATTTGCATTTTCAGTTCTTACAATAACCAGTCCATATTTACTATTTAATAGGTCAGAAAATTGATTTCCTACTCCACTTATTCCACATCCATTTAATATAGCCACCTTCAAAGTTTGATTATCATAATTTTCAAATAGCTTAATTTTTGGTATGGAGGCTATGTTAGAAGATGGATTGCTAATTAAGGTTTCTTTATCAAAAATTTTTTTTGATAAAGACCACCCAAAGACTATAATGACGAATGATAGTATAACGATAATGGAATCAAGAAAATATTTCACTATTTATTCTTTTCCAAAGAGCTTAATTGATTTATGTTATTAATTCCCATAACCTCCGAAGAATCTTCAACTATTTTTGCTTGTACTGGCATTTTTTTACCAATCAACTCAATCACATCAGTTAGATAGTATTCATTTTGTGCATTGTTTGATTTTATTTTTCTTAATTCTTCAAATAAATATGAAATTTTAAAAATAAATATTCCCGAATTGATTTCTTTAATCTTTTTTTCATCTGGCGTACAATCTTTTTCTTCAACAATCTTCAGTAGCTGGCCAGTATTTCCTCTTATAATTCGACCATATCCTGTTGAGTCGTTAACTATAGCAGTAATAACGGTTGCAGTATGATTTTTATTCATATGTTCATCAATTATAGGCATAAGGCTAGTAGATTTTATATTTGGAACATCACCAGATAAAATTAATAAATGCCCACTTTGATTTTCTAGCTTATCAGACATTTGAAGAACAGCATGTCCAGTCCCTAACTGTTGATCTTGTGATACATAATCTATTTTACGTGCACGTGTATGGTCTTTGACAAGTTCTTTTTCAAATCCCACTACAAGCGTTATTGATTTAGGCGTTAATTGTGATGCCGTATCTAATACATAGTCAATTAAGCTTTTTCCACTTAATTGATGTAATACTTTTGGTAGGTTTGACTCCATTCTTGAACCCTTACCCGCTGCCAGAATACCGATATGTAATTGATTATTCATTAGATAGTTTCCTTTAAAAAAGGTATGTCTCTTTTTGATATAATACCACCTCCAATACAAACATTTTCTTCATTATAAAGAACAATTGATTGTCCTGGAGTGATAGCTTTTTGTTCTGATTCAAATTCAATACAATAGGTGTTGTTGTCTAAACAAGAGACAGTACATAATTTATCTTCATCTCGATACCTTACTTTTGCATAATAATTCCTTGGAAAGGTTGTAGGTTTTTTATTTATCCAATTGATATTGTCCACTATAATTTTTTTACTAAATAGGGCGGGATGATTTTCGCCTTGCGCCACAAAGACAATATTATGATCGATATCTTTTTTTACTACATACCAAGGCTTGTCTTCGGCGCTAACTCTTGCACCAATACCTAAGCCTCTTCTTTGGCCAATCGTGAAATAAATATGCCCGTCATGATTGCCTAAAATTTCTCCATCAAGTGATTGAATATCTCCTTTTTCTATGGTTAAATATTTTCCTACAAAATCATTATACTTTCTTTCTCCTATAAAACATATTCCAGTACTATCTTTTTTGTTATGATTGATAAGAGAATATTTTTTTGCAATATTCCTTACATCTTTTTTTAAAATTTTTCCTAAGGGGAAGATTGTATTTTTCAATTCGGATTGTCCTAGTTGATGAAGGAAATAGCTTTGGTCTTTTGATTGATCCGTTGCTTTTTTTAGATAGCAAGTAGAGTCACTCGTATAGCTATCTGCATAGTGCCCCGTAGCAATTTTTGTTGCGCCTATTTCTTTGGCATAATTCTGAAAAACTTCAAATTTGATTTCTTTATTACATAATACGTCAGGATTTGGAGTAAGTCCATGTACATGGTCATCTAGAAATTGTTTAAATACCTTATCTTTATATTGAGCAGTATAATCAATTTTTTTTAGAGGAATCTTCAGTTTTTTACATACACTTAAAGCGTCAGCATAATCATCTTCCGCCGAACATATAGCATGTTTATCGTCCCAGTTTTTCATAAATACTCCATAAACATCATATCCGTCTTTTTGTAAAAGAAGTGCAGCAACAGAGCTATCAACTCCACCACTAATTCCCAATACTATTTTTTCTTTTTTCATTTAGTTTCCATCCTTATCTTAGTAAAAAATTTTATGACTTCAAATTATTCACATAAAGCACTTGTCTTTGGTTCATTAAGTATCGATAAGATAATTAATAGATATGGAACATATCCCGATGTATTAGGAGGGTCAGCTTCTTATGCCTTGCTAGCTACTAAGCAAAAAGAATGCCAATTGATTGGTATGGTAGGAAGTGATTTTCCAAAAGAACACTTTGATCTTCTTGGTGAGCATTCTATAGATTTAGAGGATTTGAAAATAGAACAAGGCAAAACATTCGCTTGGGGAGGGGAATATGCATATGATTTTTCTACAAGAGAAACGCTGTATGTAGATCCGGGAGTTTCAGAAAAATATAAACCTATTCTATCTGAAAAGGCTAAACAATGTGAATATTTATTGCTAGGCAACACGCATCCTAACTTGCAACTTACTATTTTAGATCAAATTGATTCATCTCCTTTTGTTATATTGGACACATTCAAATTGTATATGGATATAGCTAATGACGATTTAAAGAAGATTATCTCTAAATCCAATTTATTATGTATCAATTATAATGAAGCTATATATTTATCTGGTTTATTGAATCCCACTCTAAAAGAAATGGCAGAATGTATACTAAGCATGGGTACAGACAGTCTTATTATTAAGCAGGGAGAAGATGGAGCCTCTTTTTTCGATAGAAATACTCATTTTTCTATAGGCGCATATCCTGTTAAGATTGTTATGGATACTACGGGTGCAGGAGATACTTTTGCAGGAGGATTACTTTCATCTAAGATGGCCGGTAAAAATATTGAAGACGCTATGATAGCTGGGGCAACAATGGCATCTTTCTGTATTGAAAATATTGCACACGAAGGCATTGTCAGTGTGCCTGATAAAGAATATCAATTACGGAAAGAATGGATTAAATCTACTCTTACCTATTGAAAACTCATAATAATACTACTAACTTGTTGGTATAACCGGAGGATATATGTTTATAAACGCTATAAAAAACTTTTTTATTACATTAATACTAGTTTCTACACTTTTTGCTGGGCAAGATTTGGAGTCTGCAAAAATCAGATTAAAAGATAGAGAGTGGGGAGCAGCTGAAGAATTTTTATTGAAAGCTTTAAATCACCCAAAAGATAAATGGGAAGCAGCATTTCATCTGGGAGATAAAATCTATCCTAGAACTCAAGAATGGACAAAAGTAAAAGAGTATATGGACATTGCTAGTACTGCCGTAGCAAGTGCCAAAATTCGACCTACTCCAAATGATAAAAAAATATTAATGTCACAGGCTGTTTCAGCCTCACTAGCAAAAAGCTATAATTTAATCTATTATAGAGGTCAAGGATTTTTAGCCCTATTAAATAGAGCGGCAGGGGAAGAACAGCGAAATGCTTTAGTAGATCAAGCAATTCAAACTTTATCACAAGCAAAAGAGCTAGATCCGGCACAGCCAGGTTCATATGCATTGCTCGGACTTTATTATTCTATAAAAGGAGATAAAGAGAATGCCTTTAAAAATATTGATGAAGCACTAGCATTGCCAGATATAGATAAAGATGTCCAATTAGCATTACTCGTTAGTGCTGGACAAAGCGCAGTACGCTTAGGAGCATTTGATAAAGGTTTAAGTTATTACGAAAGCGCCTTAGAAGTTAATCCTCTTGAAGTGTCTGCATTGAAAAGTTTAGGTGCATTATATCTTGCACAAGATAAATTTGAGCCTGCATTGAAAAATCTTAATGCAGCAATTGAAAATTCGAATGATGATAAAGAAAAGATAGATTTATTCTTTAATAGAGGTTTAGTCTATTTGAAAATGAACGAATTTGAAGAAGCAGAATATAATTTTGAAGAAGCATATTTTTTAGCTCCTGACGATAAAGAAGCTTTATTAGGACTTGCAAAAGCACTTGAGCAAGCAGAGAGATGGAGAAAATCTAGAACTTATTATTTAGAGTTAATTGATTCTGATCCAAATAACGCACAATACTATTATGGTGTATATCGTACCTATTTTGGTGAAGGTAGATTGGAAGATGCTACAGAATACTTAAATAAAGCTAACGCTTTAAAATAGTTTTCATATCTTTCTAGTAAATAGTTTGAGCAACAGATTCTTGATAGAATCCAACCACAGCAGTTTCTAAAACTACCCCTACTGCACGATAAGCATTTGCATTATCTCTATATCCAACATAAGGTGTTGCAATATCAATAGCATTAATCTTTCCACTATCGCTACTTCCATAGCTTTGAAGAGTATACCCTCCCGATAAATATGGATTGGTACCAGGAGTTGGATTATCTAATGTAGGGACAACGTTGAAAGTATACCCATTGTATGATGCACCAAATAAAAGATTTCCAAAACTACTATATCCTCTAATTACTTCTGCAAAAGATGATGCAGAGATAGATGAAATTTGATTCAGACTAGATTCACTTTCATATGCATTCAATCCGCTATCAGATAGGTTTAAATTTTCAGCAGATAATAAATAACCAAGCTCTATTTGTTGTACAGAATGGTTGTGTTCAACAAGATTTAATAATATACCTGCATCAAAATGCGCTTCGACAGAATCGATTGCTGTTTGTAAATAGCTATGATATGTACCATATGAAAGGTTGGCATAACTATTTCCTTGCGCACCATCCATTAGATTGGCATCGGGGTCTAATTTTGTACGACTTACATTGTTATAAATGATATGGGGGAAAAGACCATTAGAATTTGCATTAAAGAATACTGCAAATTGCTCTGCAACTTTTCTGGTATTCACTGCACGTTCTGTATCTCCCATTCTGTCTGCCATATTAGAAGGGACTAGTGTTCCATCATGAGGTACGGTGATAATAACGGGAGTATTTCCTACTCTATATTGAATATACCCTTGTCCATCTGACACTAAGTCACCTGGGGTGTAGACTACAACAGGAGTTGGAACTGTAGATTGTGTTGCACGATTACTTTCGCCGCAACTTATTACAAAGAATAATGTTAAAATTAATAGTTTATTAATATGTAATGCCTTCATTTTCATCGTATGATCCTCGTTTATCAAAGCCGGTTATAAATTGTTTATTTTTAAAATGTACACCATGAGTCTGCGCAATACTGTATAGCCCATTTTCTGTAACACCATCATGCTCAAAAAGATGATTTAATTCTTCTAGCTCATTAATCGTTTGCTGAGTTAATGCACCTTTTTCATATCGGAGATTATCTGGCAACCATTGAGAGTGTGTTCTTGGAAAATCGATAGCTTCTTGTATATTTAATCCATGATCTATGATACTTATTATATTCTGTAGTACTGCAGTAATAATTCTTGAGCCACCAGCAGCTCCTATTGTTACTATAGGAGTCCCATTGGTATCAATAACTAATGTAGGGCTCATAGAGCTTAATGGACGTTTAAATGGTTGAATGGCATTTGCTTTGTATCCTACCAAACCAAAAGTGTTAGCTGTCCCTGGTTTTGATGAAAAATCATCCATTTCATTATTTAACAAGAATCCAGCGCCATCGACTACTTTTTTACTCCCATAGCTCATATTAAGAGTAGTAGTAATACCTGCAACATTGCCTTCTTTATCCATAACAGAATAGTGTGTTGTCTCTATACTTTCTGGTGGAAGATTCTTCCCAGCAGCAATTTCTGTACTACGCGTCGCTGAATCCATAGAGATTAACGCCAAGCGTTCTTTTGCATATGTTTTTGATGTAAGCATTGGTATCGGATTAGGCCAAAAATCTGGATCTCCTAAGTGTATTGCTCTGTCCGCATAAGCTAATCGTTGTACTTCCGTTAAAAGATGTACAAACTCTGTGGAGTTTCTTTCCATAGATTTAATATCAAAATTTTCTAACATATTGAGCATCTGCACCAATAAAGCTCCGCCTGAGCTTGGGGGCCCCATAGAAATAATTTTATTACCTCTATATGTTCCGACTATAGGATCTCTGTAAATAGATTTGTAGCTCAGTAAATCTTCCTTGGTAATGAATCCATCATTTAAATCCATCTCGTTAATAATTAATTCTGCAGTTTTGCCATCATAAAATCCAGCATTACCATATTTGGCAATACGTTTTAGTGTATTAGCTAAGTCTGTTTGTACTAATAAGTCTCCTGGTAGCCACTCGTCAATTGATGCTAATTGTTTGGTATAGTCTTCTTGAGATAACTTTCCATCTTGAAATGCCTTCTGAATGCTCAGAATAGTGTCATCTACATTTTTTACAAAAATCTTTGTTGAGCCTTCATCATTGAGAAATAAAGCTTTATATGAATCAAATCCTTGCGCAGCTACCGCATTAATACGATGACCATTTTCAGCGTAGAAAATTGCAGGCGCTAATAGCTCTTCTAATGTAAATTTTCCTGAGCCATAATCATTAAAAATTTGTATTAAACCATTGACCGTTCCTGGCACACCAGATGATTTATGAGAATTAAGAGCAAGATCGCGACTATATTCTTGATTTTCATCAAGAAACATAGTTTCATAAGATAATGCAGGCGCTTCTTCGCGAAAATCTAGACTAATTTCTTCCCCATCTGAAGTCTGTGCTACTAGAAATCCACCACCACCCAGGTTTCCATTAGAAGGAGAGGTGACTGCTAGGGTAAATCCTGTTGCTACAATTGCGTCAAAAGCATTTCCACCTTGTTCTAAAATATCAATTCCTACTTGAGATGCAAGACTTGACGTAGAAGAGACACCACCTTTTGAATTTTCAGGTGTATTACAACTGATAAATAGTAACAAGATTGATATTAGTATGGTGTAGTTTATTCTCATGATACAAAAGATAATAAAAAGCCTCTACAAAAAATAGAGGCTTTTTATTTTATTCAGTTATGTAACGGTACTACTTATAGAGTCATATCTAAACGAGTGTATACGTAACGTCCGTTAAATCCAAATGGACTATATCCAGAATGCTGGAATATTCCATTAAAACTATTTATTTTAACTGTTTTGTCTGGGTAAACATCGAAAACATTATTCATACCAAATGAAACACGTACTTGACTAGTTGCTTGGAATGAGTATTCCATGTCTGTAGTCCATTTTCCACTTAATACTTGTTCTCTTTCAACAGTTCCTGAAGGAATTGTTACTTCACCCCAACGATTCATTTTAACCATCCATGTTGAAGTTGGTCTTTGAACTCTTGCTGAGAATTGGAACATCTCTGCAGGAGAAGAGCTTTCAAATCTAACAGTATTAGCACGGCCTAACAACTCATCTGTTGTGTAGTCAGCTAATGCTGCTGGAGTTACAAGGTCGCCCTTATTAGTAACTTCAGTATCGTTAAAGTTCATAGCTGCTTTTAATAGCAGTGAACCATTTGAAAGGTCTTGAGTCATAGTCGCAACTATGTCTAAACCGTTTGTTTCAGTATTAATTCCATTAAAGAAGTATCTACCACCAACTGCAGGGATATTTCTGTCAGCAAAGAATGTTGCCATATCAGAAGTAGCACCAGAACCATTAAATGTTTCACTCATAGTAATACGATCATCTACTTTAATTTGATAAGCATCTACTGCTAGAGTAAATGTGTCGTCTTTATAAGTCATACCCATTGAAAGGTTTGTTGATGTTTCTGGCTCAAGGTCTTGTGCCCCTAGAGCGATAGCTGGTTCTGAATCGTTTGGAAAAGTTCCTACTTCGTAAGGTATTCCATCGATAAAGTTAGTTGCAATAGATGAGAAATAAGCTTCTTGTAAAGCCGGTGCTCTAAATCCTGTGCTAAATGAACCTCTAGCAGCTACACCATCTTGTATCTCATATCTTACAGCAACTTTACCATTAGTTGTTGCTCCAAAATCGCTATAATTTTCTGTTCTTAACGCAACGTTTACTAATAAGTTTTCAAGAACGTCTGCTTCAGCATCAACATAGACACTAACCGCATCTCTGTCACGATCTTGCTCATTTGTAGGAGATAATCCTGGTAAACATTGACAACCAACTGCGGCACCAGCTCCTGCATTTGGACCATCTAATACATCAAAACCGCCGTCAGCATAACCTGCTTCTTCACCGGCTTCAATAGTATAGTTTTCCATACGCATTTCAGCACCCATAGCAAGACTTACTGGTCCAGCAAATCCATCCATTTCCACTTGTTTTGTTAAGTCAAAATTAACGGTAGTTTGAGAATAGCCTAATGTTCCTAGGTCAAACTCAGACTGTTGTCCTGGTCCAGTACCATAAGTTGCATTATGACTATTTGTCATTCCCCATTTAAAATCATTTGATCCAGTGTTAACACTTAGATCGTAAGCATAGTCTCCCATAAGACCTTTCATTCCAACTGCAAAAGATTTGTCTGAAAGTTCTGGGCTAATTAAAGGTAAGAATCCATCTGGATACCATGCGCGAAGAGTACGGTTATCTTGTGCTCTTCTGTAGTAACATCCACTTTCACCATTTCGTGTATTAAATCCACCAAATGTGTATAAAGTGCCACGTTCCATAGGGAAACTACCATTCCACATCATACTTACTTGCTCGAATTCACCAGCACCAATACGATGATTTTCTCTGTCAAATGCAGCTTCTTCTGCATCCATACCAGCGAAATACTGTCTTCTTGGATCAAGACCCGCACGGTTTGAACGACCACCGTCACGAATTTGACCACTTATGTATAGATTTCCACCTAGTACTTCCATGCCGTTACCAGCGTGAATAACTAGACTTTGTCCATCTTTTTTTAAAACAGTTTCATTTCCTGAACGTGCCCATCCGCGTTGTGCGGTATATGGCATGTATCCAGTACCTTCATGGTAACCTTCACCATCAAGATCCCAACCGTAAGTTGTGTCATCTTGACCAGGTAATAAGCCTTCACCTGCAGCATAACCTCTATCAAAATAAGAAAAATTTTGACCATAGGTAATACTCATGTCTGCTCCACCTGATTCTTTTAATATTAAATTAATAACACCTGCGACAGCATCTGAACCGTATTTCGCTGCAGCACCATCACGCAACACCTCAATCTTAGCGATTGCACTTGCTGGGATAGCGTTCAAGTCAACCTGAGTTGAACCACGACCGACTGAACCATTTACGTGTACTAATGCACCTTGATGACGTCTCTTACCATTTACTAGTACTAGAGTCTGATTTGGCGCCATACCACGTAAAGTAGCAGGTCTCATATGGTCTGAACCATCTGTAATATAGCCTTTAGGCGAATTATATGATGGAACTAATGCTTGTAATAGTTCACTAGTTTCTGTGAAACCAGATGCACGAATTTCAAGCTCAGTAATGACTTCTACTGGAACTGCTTGTTCGTCTACATTTCTTGCAAAACGAGATCCAAGAACTGAGATTGAATTACCAGAAACTGCACTAGATGCTAGTGAAAAGTTTGCGGTTGCAGAACCATCTACATTTACAGAAACACTTGCAGATTCATATCCAATGTATGAAGCGGTTACGGTAAACGAACCACCTTCAACACCGTCGACTGAATATGATCCGTCGGCTGCTGTTGCAGCACCAGATGATGTTCCTTCAACTGTTACATTTGCACCAAAAAGAGCATTACCTGCTCCATCAGTCACGGTACCTGAGACTGAACCTTGTGCAAACATAAAGCCGGATATCATAACTAGTGCTATCATATTATATAGCTTTCTCATTGTTTTTTTCCTTTTTTTATGTACATATTAATAAAAATTTGGTACGCACCTCTATCTCTATAGAGATGAATTTACCCTTAGTTGATGTAACTTAGTTGTAAGAGGAGCTTAATGTCAATCTTTTAAAGAGGAGAGACTCCTATTTTCTACTACGCAGTTTCATTAGAAGATTTAGAATTTCAATATAGAGCCAAATTAAGGTAATCATTAACCCAAATGCACCATACCATTCCATGTATTTAGGGGCACCACTTTCTGCTCCCTTCTCTATAAAATCAAAATCTAAGACTAGATTCATAGATGCGATTCCAATAACAAATAATGAAAATAAAATACCAGTAGTTCCATTTCCAAAGAGCGATCCCATAAACGAGACTCCGAAAAATGATAAGATCATATTTAGGACATAAACAATTAAAATGCCAAAAGTTGCAGAAAATACGCCTAGTCTAAAATTATCTGTCACCTCAATAAGTTTGCTTTTATATAGTAGCAATAGAGCTATTAAAATTCCAAATGTTAAAAAAATAGCTTGATTAGCGATGCCAGGGTACATGGCGTCTGCCATAGCAGATATACCACCAAGCACTACTCCTTCAGCAAGACAATAAAGCGGCACAGTATATGGTGCAGCTTTTTTATTAAAGATAGTAATCATTAGTAATATGAAAGTAAAAATAGTGATTGGCCAAAATAGCATCAAAGCTGTTGCAGGATTATTCCAGCTATAGATAGCCGACGTCATAAGCAGGAGTAGGCCTAGCGCAGTTTTATTAACTGTTCCATCAATAGTCATCGCCTCAGATTGAGCAACCCGTCTAGTATTTCTAAAAGTGTTATTATTTAATGCAGGATTAGCAGATCTCATATTATAGTCTTCCTATTTATTATCATGAATAAAAGCAGAGATTTTATTAATAGAGACACGTGTTTGTTTCATTGAATCTCGCTCACGTATTGTTACAGACTCATCCTCTAGCGTTTGATGATCAAGTGTAATTCCAAATGGAGTCCCAGCTTCATCTTGTCGATAATATCGTTTCCCAATAGATCCCTGTTCATCATATACGCAGGGGAATTCTTTATTTAGTGTATCAAATACAGACATTGCTTTTTCCGGCAACCCATCTTTTTTCACTAAAGGACAAACCACTGCTTTAATAGGAGCTAAATCATAAGGTAGCTGCAATACCACTCTATTATTTTCAGCGTCTTCAAAGTATGATTCACATAAGACCATTAAAAAAAGTCGGTTTAATCCTGTAGAAGTTTCAATAATATAGGGATGATATTTCTCCTGAGATTTTGTATCAAAATAAGTCATATTTTTACCCGAAAATTTTTCATGCTGCTTAAGATCAAAATCTGTTCTATTATGAATCCCTTCAACCTCACCCCAGCCAAATGGGAAATTATATTCAATATCATATGCATCTTTTGCATAGTGAGCTAGCGCATCTTCATTGTGTTGGTGAAATTTTAGATTTTCAGATTTAATACCTAGATGGTTTAAATAAAAATCCAATCTTTTTTGTTTCCATAGCTCCATACTACTATCATCTTCCGATGGATGTACAAAGTATTGCATCTCCATTTGTTCAAATTCTCTAGTTCTAAAAATAAAATTTCTCGCTACAATTTCATTACGGAACGCTTTCCCAATTTGGGCAATACCAAATGGTACTTTTAATCTCATAGTATTTTGTACCAATAAATAATTAATAAAAATTCCCTGTGCAGTTTCAGGTCTAAGGTATATACTTTTTCCTGTTTTTTCAGAAGGGCCAGAGTCTGTTTTAAACATTAGATTGAATTGTACAGCACTAGTCCATTTTCCAATTGAACCAGAGTATGGATCAATAACTCCAGCACTTTCTAACACTCCATCAGACTTAGATCCATTGGATAGTAAGGTTTGTGCAATATCATTATAGATATCATCATTTTTAGTATTTTCCATGTTCAGTTCACTGCAAATAGCATCAATTACTTTTGATTTTTGTCGAGATAGGAGATCATCTATACGATATCTTTTTTTATTATCCTTATTATCGGTCATTGGATCATTGAAATTTGCAATATGTCCACTAGCTTCCCATACTTCTGGATGCACCATGATTGCACTATCAAGCCCTACAATATTTTGATGAGACTGCGTCATTTCTTTCCACCAGAGCTCTGATATTAATTTTTTAAGCTCTACGCCTAAAGGTCCATAATCGTAGGAAGCCTTAAGTCCGCCATAGATTTCAGAGTTAGGAAATACAAACCCCTTCCTTTTGCATAGCGAAATAATTTTATCTAAGTGCTGTTTGTTCATCTAAATAATTTAAGTATAGTAGTTAAGAAAATAAATACTTGTACAATATTATTAATCCAAGCAATCCAAACAGTAATGGAGCAATAAAAACTAGAGAATCAAATCCATTTTTTGGAGGATTTGCCAGTATATATAAGCCATATTTTTCTATATAATAATCTTTAATTTCTTTATCGCTCATTCCTTTGATAACCATTTTTCTAATTTCTGATCGCATTTCTACAGCTACACTTGCTTGAGATTGTTCTAAGGTAAGTCCATCACATATTGGACACATTAATTGTCTGTTTAAAGAGTATAGACGATCTTCCAATGAAGACTGAAAGCTAAAGAGAAAAGTAAAGGTGCATAGGATTAAAAAAACTTTTTTTGTCATTTTTTTTCTGCTAATAATGTAATGGCTTCTTCCAATGTAACATCTTCAATAGTATATCCCTTAAGTGATACATTCTTTTTCCCATCTGTTACATATGGCCCAAATCGACCTCTTTTAATAGCAATATCCTTCTTTGTTTTTGGATCAGACCCTAGAATTGTTGGTTCAAATTTTAATTTTCTATCTTTAATAAGCTTAATAGCATCTTCTAAGCTGATAGTTAGAGGGCTGTCAGTAGATTTCATAGATGCATTAATCTTTCCACATTTTACATATGGGCCATAAGGACCAAAAGTAGCTAATATATCTTCTCCAGTATCAGGGTGCTTACCGAGCGTTTTTGGTAAGCTCAACAAGTCTGAAGCCATTTTTTCTGTTACATCTTCGTTGGCGGTACCTTTCGGAATAGAAGCTCTTTTTTTGCTTTCTTGTAATTCTACATAAGGCCCATAACGTCCAACTTTTAAAAGAATATTCTCTCCACCATTGAATGTTCCAATAATATTGTCTTCTTTTTGCATAGAGCTGAGCTTGTCTATTTGCTCTTGATTTAAATCGCCTAGGAATAAGTCTTGTGGTATTGTGACATTGGTTCCATCTTTTTCTACATATGGTCCAAATTTTCCAATACGTATGTTAGTTTTTTCAGATATATTCACAGTACATGCTTTTGCAATATCTATTTCTTCTTCTAGAAGCTTAGCTACGCCCGCATAATCTTCTTTACCATTATAAAACTCTTGTAGAACACTTAAATAAGTACTTTCAGATCTAGATATAGCATCTAGCTGTTGCTCCATACCGGCGGTAAATTTTTCATTAAATAATGATAAATAATGATTTTCTAATAATTGAGTAACGGCAATCCCAACAAAGGTAGGAATAAGAGATTTGTTTTGTTTAACTACGTATTCTTTTTTTACAAGCTTATCTAATATAGCTGAATAAGTAGATGGACGTCCAATACCCCTAGCTTCCATTTCTTTTACAAGCATAGCTTCTGAAAATCTTCTCGGAGGTGTAGTATTTTTTTCAAGAGTATCTATATTCGTATGTAAAATCTTAGAATTATTTTCGATTGGAGGTAGAGCAGTAACAATAGCTTTCTGATTTCTAGAAAGTGCTTGCTCATAAACTGCTGTATATCCTTTAAATGTTGTGATATTACCACTTGCTTTGTACATAGATTTGCCATTTTTAAGTGCAATATTTGTTCTAATGTATTGCGCAGGCTTCATCTGAGATGCCAATGTTCTATTCAAGATTAAACCATACAATTTTCCTTCATCTGACCCAATACTGCTTAATATTTTAGCTGGCTCTTGGAACGTAGTTCCTGCAGGTCTAATAGCTTCATGAGCTTCTTGTGCATTAGCTACCTTACTTTTATATACATTAGAAGAATCTGGTAAAAAATCTTTACCAAATTTGTCTAAAATAAATTTTTTTGATGCGGCCAAAGCTTCTTTGGAAAGATTTGTAGAATCAGTTCTCATATAAGTAATAAATCCTTGCTCATATAATTTTTGGGCAACCATCATTGTTTTTTTAGGAGAATATCCAAATCTCCTAGAAGCATCTTGTTGAAGAGTGCTGGTTGTAAATGGCGGAGCCGCAGAGCTAGAGGTAGGTTTAGATTCAATGCCACTAATCTCCCAATTATTGCCTTCAGTATCTGCTTTGATTTCTTTAGCTTTTTCTCCATCAATTAAAAGTAATTTATCGTTTTTTAATCCGCTAGCAAACTTGCCAAAGTCGTCACCCTTTGCTATGGTTTGACCATCATATGAAACCAGTTTAGCTTTAAATGTTTCACTATGACTTTCTTCTTTTAAATCAACTTCGATTGAATAAAATATATTTTTTATAAATTTATTACGATCTTTTTCGCGATCTACTAACAGCCTTAATGCTACCGATTGTACTCTACCTGCTGATAGGCCAGTATTTTTTATAGATCTTAATGTTTTCCAAAGAACAGGAGAGAATGTGAATCCTACAATACGATCAATAGCACGTCTTGCTCTCTGAGCATCTACTAAATCATAATTAATATCTCTACTGTTTTTTATAGCTGACTGTACTGCTGTTTTGGTAATCTCAGTAAATTCTACTCTCTCAATATCCTGTTTAATTTCTGATGCTATGTCAGCTGCAATTGCTTCACCTTCTCTATCTGGGTCTGTAGCGATAAGAATTCTGTCAGCTAACTTCACTTCAGCCTTTAATTGAGTAATAAATTTTTTTCTATCAGGCATTGTTTGAATCTTCATAGCGAAGTCATTTTCAATATCAATACCCATTTCTTTTTTTGGTAAATCTTTGAAGTGGCCAACGCTTGCTATGACAGAAGCATTGTCAATATACTTTGCAATCGTCTTAGTTTTAGAAGGCGACTCAACAATAATTAATAGTTTTTCTTGATTAGACATATTAGGATGCCAACTTACATAGTTTGATTAGTAATTGTCAAAAATTTATATTTATTAGTAAATATAAATTATTGTAACGTTAGAAAATTAAGCAATTGTTGAAAGTCAGAAACAGCACTTTCTTCATTGGATTTAATATTTTTTATGGTCATATCTTGATCTATCATTAGTATAAATGATGCATTTCTTTTTAATGCATCTTTGATTTGATTTTTAGGATTCTTTTTATTTGTGTCAAAAAATATTTTATAATCATTTTCTATTAAATTGTGTACTAGAGCAAAACATTTTGGACTATTTATTGATTCATTACAGCTAATATATATATCAATAGCATTCTTTTTAATCTGATGTTTTGATTCAATAATCATGCGCTCAATTCCAGCTGCAAACCCAATTGCTGGAGTTGATGGACCACCCATTTGCTCTACTAAAAAGTCATATCGTCCACCACCACATAATGCATTTTGTGATTTGTCGCTTTCAGTAGTGATCTCGAACGTAGTTCCATTGTAGTAGTCTAGTCCACGCACTAAGTGTGGACTCTCTACATACTGAATATTCAATGCATCAAGATTAGCTAGTAGAGTATTAAAATTTTCAACTTCTTTGGCTGTGAGTAATTCTTTAATAATAGGTGCATTTTGAATAATAAGCTTGTCTTCCTTTTCTTTGCTATCAAGGATACGGATTGGATTTGAATCCAGCCTTTTTTGAGAAAGACCTGATAGAGCTTTAATATTTTGTGAAAAATATTTTTTTAATAGCTGCTCATATTTTATTCTAGTTTCTGGTGAACCAATATTATTTATATGTAATATGGTTTCATTGATACTTAGCGCTTTCAGGCAAGTTTTAGCTATGAGAATAACTTCAACATCTTGTTCTATACTAGAAGAACCAAATGCTTCGACACCAAATTGATTAAATTGACGCTGCCTACCTTTTTGAGGCTTTTCTCTTCTGAAAAGAGAGTCGATATAGTATAAGCGACATAATGGATTGCTTCTAAAAAATCCACTTTCAATATAAGCACGTACTACTGGCGCAGTCATTTCAGGCTTTAATGCCACCTGTTGGTTAGACTGATCCTCCCAAGCAAACATTTCTTTTGATACATCAGTTTCATATCCAACATTTTGTTGAAATAGATTAATAGATTCAAGTGCAGGGGTACGTATTTCTTCATAACTAAATTGTTCACTTATGCCATGAAGGATATTCTCAACTTCTTTCCACAATTGCGTATCAGGAGGAAGAATATCAAAGGTACCTTTAATTTTTTGATATTTAGATTTCACAAAACAACATTAATAATTTTTTTAAGCAATAACACCTAAAAACTTGACCTAGTCTTATATAATCCAGTTTTTTGTTCTACTTTCAAATCTTTCAGTATATCAGATTTTAAATTTAATCTAAAATAAAGTCCTTTTGCATAACCGGTAGGGGTCCAGTCCATAAATAATTCCCAACAATCTATTTCTCTATATAGGGTAATATTATGTCGAACTATATCTTTATCGCTAATACTGAAACGTGCATTATAATTTAATTTCCAATTTTGAGTTACATTCACACTAGTGTTAGTGTTAATCCAAAAATTTTCAATGGTATTTGAAGGATTAATTTTATTGACAGTATAGCTAATACCAATCTTACTTTGCCAAGTATTAGTAGATAGGTCTGTTAAAAAGGCTTTAGTTCCATCTGACAATTCTTTTTCTGATTCTTCCTTGGAGCTCTGCGTTTTGCTTCGCAATGTAAAATTAGTTGCTAATCTTACACCGGTTAATCTAGGGAAATTATCTAATTCATTAATTCTGGTTTGGGTAGTGTCATCAAATTTATATAAATCATGCGTTAAATGAGCATCAATAGAAACGCCATTTTTCAAATTGCTTCTAAGTGATGAACTAATATTAGATAGCTTGAATGTTTCTGCATTAAAATTATATCCACTTGATATCCCCCACGAAAGAATGTTAATTTTCTCTTCTTTGTCGTTTTCTTTAATTTTTGCTTGGAAAACATTGCTAAGAGAAAAGCTTAATTTTTTAGTACTTGTGGTAGGAGTAGATCCAATAATAGAATTACTAAAATAGTCATAGTATTCATCATTAAATGATTGAAAATAACTTTCGTTGCTTAAATAGTCTGGAGAAAAATTAAAGCGCATACTTGGAGTCATTACGTGCCTTATAGATTGAATCTTATTAAAACGTATTGGTAAAATTCCATAAATTTTAGTCGACAATGATAGTCCTAAATTCCCGGTTGTTCTATTTTTAATAGCATCTTCATATCTAAAGTTCAATGTGTCTGCATCGTCATATTCTGCTACTCTATATCGATTCACAAAATCTGAATTCATCTTAATACTTGGATTGATAGCGATATATTTAAAAGCAGTAAAGGGGGCATTTATAGAAAAAGCATTTTTAAGCATGGCGTCTAATTTGTTTGAACTTTTAGGGTTGCCAGATATATTTTGTTTCCATCTATAAGCTACAGTTCCGTCTTCGTCTATCGCCTCTTCTGCTTCATAGAAATTTTTAGAATTATTTACTATACGTGAGTTATAGTCCCATTGAATATTCCCTAACCATGAATCTTGAGATTTATTTTTAAATAATTTTCTCCTAGCTACTCTAAGATTTATAGATGGTAAGGTGCTAGTATCTTCTGTTATAATAGAAGATAAGCTTGAAGGCGTTTGATAAAAAGAGGAGCTTCTGTCAACCTTGCTTTGAGACATCAAATCTTGCTTATTAGAAGCATTAACACTGATAGATATATTAGGTGTTTTCCATCTTTTGGTATAGGTAATATTTGATATTGCTTGCTGGTTAAGCCTTTTAATTGGATCAATACTTGTTTCTCTGTTGTATTCTCCATTACTATAATAACTAGCTGAACCTCTAAAGGTTTGGTTGTTTCTTAAGATCTGATTATGATTCCAGTTAAAAGAATAATCAGTTTTATTGCTTTTACCAATTTGAGCAATATCACTTTCTCCATCTCCTAGATGTTTTCGAACTTCAAAATTAAATATCCCATTAAAGCGATAGCGATCTTTATAAACATTCTTTGACTTGATTATCAACCCTTGCCTGTCTGCGAAGATAAGAGAATTTTCAGAGCCTATATAGTCATTTACAGCAAAATAGTATCCTAGGCCATCTAAATAATTCCCACGATTTTCTGACGAACCAAATGAAGGCATAATCCAGCCAGATCTTCTTTCGCTTGAGGAATGAGGAAAAATAGCAATTGGAATACCTATAATTGGTACACCGCCAATAAAAATACTGAGGGGTTTAGCGATGACTTTATCACCATAAATAATCTTTACCTGCTTGCTTCCGAGATAAAATTTAGACGGATCGCATGAAGTAAATATACAATCATCTATATAGAAAGTACTATCTGTAACACTGGTAATTTGACTACCCATGTATACATTTTCTTGTATACGACTTTCGCCCATCAATACTTTACCTTTTCTAGATTTGATATTATATACCATCGTATCCCCAGTCATTGGCTCACGATTATTTTCTATCAGTATAGGCTTATTGACTTCTTCTTCGTTGAATGGATTATCGCTAAAAGCTTCTAGAACATTAGTGCTCCAGTCAACATTGATATGGGCAGCAGATAGATCCATTCTATCATGTAAAATTTTGACTACCCCATACATTTCAGATATCTTTTTTTCTACTTCAAATTCTACACGATCTGCAGTATAGTCAATTTCTTCTTGAATACTTTGATTGGAATCATTTGGAATATATCGACCAACAGTTCCACCTTCGGCTATCAATTTTTTTGCAGAATCATTTTGAATATCTAAAATAATTTTATCTCCTGATATTTCATTAATACCATCATAAAGAGAATCGTTATAAAGGTGGATTAGTGTAGAGGCCATTCCTACTATTTCTATAGTTTTAATTGTATCATTTTCAAAGCTAGCAAAAATAGTTTCACCTTTTAGGATATCCTCATTCTCTATTATCTGTAGTTGATTATCAATTTTCTCATAGCCAGAGTTCTGAGCAAGAATTGTACCATTTGACAATACTCTCAAAGACTGTAAAGATTCATCTTTAAAATCTAGTATTATTTTATCACCATATACTTTGTTGTTATTTTTTTCGCTTATTTCACAATTTTCTATCAAGGTAATTTGATTAGAAGTTTGGTCTAGCGTAGCTTTGTCTGCGCTAATTAATCGATAACCATTCTTGATTTTAATATGGCCATACATTGAAAAAAATTCAGTATTGCTATCATATGAGAGCGAGTCACAATAGATAGTTTGATTAGGCTGCTCAATAGAGACATCACCATATAAATTGATTATTGAATTTTGATTAGATTGATTTGCAAAGTTACCCTTTAGAATCGTGTCTGTCTTTTGAAACACAACATTTCCATCTAATTTTGTAATGGTTTCAGATTCAGTGGTAGAAGATGTGAGAATATCAGCCTGTTTGAGTAAAAGTTTATCTTGGCTGAATATAAAAGAACACATGAAGCATAAAACAAATCCTTTTTTAACCATATAATCTTTAACGAATCTTATTGATTTTTGTTTCATCTTTGTAAAGTAGAAATCTAATGTATAAATTGCTACAATGTTAGAGAATCTGTTAAATAGCATTTCTAGTAATCCAGCATACTTAGCTGTAACCATTGTTCTGATGGCAATGATTGCATTTAGTGTCATAAAACGCTTATTCAAATTAGTGACATTAGGGGTTACATTATTCATTATATATTGTGCATATCTTATTTTTACTGATCAGCCTTTGCCAGATTTAGATACGATTAAAAATCAATCACAAGAGATTGAACAATCTGTAAATAGTCTAATTAAAGATAATGTGCTAGAACCTTTGCAAGAAAAAACAGATGCCATAAAAGATAATTTGAATAATTTAAAATAAAGGAATTTATATGTTTAAAGATGGACTACTTAAAGATCAAACAATTATTATTACTGGCGGCGGTACTGGACTAGGCAAGAGTATGTCCAGAAGATTTGGAGAGCTGGGCGCTAATGTCGTTATTAGTGGACGAAGAAAAGAAGTATTAGAAGAAACTGCCCAAGAATTTTCTGAAGCAGGTATCAATGTATTAACTTGCCCAGGGGATGTAAGAAAGTTAGAAGATGTTGAGCTAATGACTTCGCAGGCAATTGACAAGTTTGGCAAAATTGATGGGTTATTAAATAATGCAGCAGGTAATTTTATTTCTCCAACCGAAATGTTAAGTCCTAATGCATTTAAGACAGTTATTGATATCGTTCTAATGGGAACATGGAATTGTATTAGTACTGTTGGAAAAGAAATGATTAAAAATAAAAAAGGTAATGTACTTAGTATTGTTACAACATATGCATGGACAGGGTCACCTTTTGTAGTTCCTTCTGCAGCAGGAAAAGCAGGCGTATTAGCAATGACTCGATCTTTAGCGGTAGAGTGGGGTAAACATAATATTCGATTTAATGCGATAGCACCAGGGCCATTTCCAACTGAAGGAGCTTGGTCGCGTTTAATGCCTCCAGGTTTTGATGACTATGAAGATAATATGAAAAATAATATTCCAATGAAAAGATTTGGTGAACGCCATGAGCTTGAAAATCTTGCATCATATCTTATGAGCGATGGTTCTGCATATATCAATGGCGAAGTAGTTACTATCGACGGAGGTGAGTGGATTGCCGGAGCAGCTGAATTTAGCGATTTAACTAAATTACCAGATTCAATGTGGAAAGCGATGGCAGAACGAAGAAAGAAAAAATAGATGTTTAACTTAAAAGGTAAAACAGCGATTGTTTCTGGGGGTTCGAAGGGAATTGGTAAAGCGATTGCATTCAAATATGCAGAAGCAGGTGCCAATGTTGTGATTTGTAGTAGAAAGAAAGATAATTTAGATAATGCCGTTGCAGAAGCCAAGTCATCTGGACTTAGTATCGTTGGGATAGAATGTAATACAGGGGATGTCACATCAATAAAGAATGTTGTAGATAAAACTATAGATCAATTTAATAAAGTAGATATTTTAGTGAATAACGCAGCAGCGAATCCTTATTATGGACCCATCTTAAAATCAGAAGATAGTCATTGGGAAAAAATTTGGGATATTAATGTAAAAGGATACTTTAATTTTATAAAAACATGCAGCGAGTCTATGGAGAATCATCAATATGGTAAAATTATTAATATCGCATCTATCGCAGCAAAAACTCCATTAGATGGATTGGGAGTATATAATATTAGTAAAGCTGCGGTTGTGATGTTAACCAAAGTACTAGCTAAAGAGATGGCAGCATCAAATATTCAAGTTAATACTTTAGCTCCAGGATTAATTAAAACTGATTTTAGTAAAGCTTTATGGCAGGATGATTCAGTATACAATGAAATTATTAAATCAATTCCACAAGGCAGAATGGGAGAGCCCGAGGACATATCAGGTATGGCTCTATATCTAGCTTCAGATGCATCAGATTTTATTACTGGATCAATGTTTGTAGTAGATGGAGGATTAACAACCTAGGTTGTTATAATCCAATTATAAAATTCTTGAATATCTGAAAAAACAAATGCTCCAGTTTCCTTCAGTCTCTTCATATCATTGTGACCATGAGAGACTAAAGCGCAATCAATTTTTAAATATTGAGCAACATTAAAGTCCAGCAAGGTGTCCCCTATAATAATTGTTTCTTCTGCTGGAATATCTAAAGTTAAAAGCAATTCTTCTCCCTCATATTCTTTTCCATGAGCATATAAATTAGTCGTACCGATAACATGTTGTAGATATGGCGTTAAATCAAAAAAGTCTACCTGCTCTTTTAGTCTGTCGTCACGACTAGCAGAGAGAATAGTTTGCATAATTTTTTGTTCAGAAAATTGTATAATAGTATCTTTTGCAAATGGCTGTAGAGCTATCGATTTAAATTGATTTGCAAAGCCTGTATTAAATTCATTATTAGAATTGTCAAATGGCTCTTTATCAAAATCAAATCCTATCGATTCGTAAAATGTTTTAATCGGAAAAAGAAATTTTTCTTTATACTGTTGAACAGTTATTTCAGGGATAGAGCGCTTTCTTAAAGAGTCATTTAAAATCTGCGCACATAGGGAAGTATCATTCAATAAAGTTCCATTCCAATCCCAAATTATGTGCTTATATTTCATGAAATTGAAGCTAGATAAAAAAATTAGATTAATAAAGAAAAGACTTACTGAATCATTGCCTGGCTGGGAAAGTCAGAAAAAGATGGCAGTTATGTCTATTAATACTGTTACAAGATTAGCTTTTTATGCACCATCCAATGCCAAGTTAGCAGCAGTAGCTATCATATTATTTGAAGAAGAAAATAAGCTAAAATTTTTCTTAACACGAAGAACATCAAATGTAGATCATCATAAAGGAGAAATTTCTTTACCTGGAGGCGCCAAAGATGGAGATGAATCATTTAGACAAACTTCCTTACGCGAAAGCCAAGAAGAGATTGGGATAGATATACCTTTAGAATTTATTGGAAAATTAACACCGCTATATGCTCCAGTTTCCGGTTTCTTGATTCATCCATATATTTGGTATTCTAATGAGAGACCAAGTACGATAATTAATGCAGATGAAGTCGAGTCAATACACGATGTTGACTTAGATGAATTGCAAGTTGATACTACTCTATCTACCAAAAATGTTAAAATAAAGGGCATAAGTATAGCAGTGCCTAGTTTTGAGTTTAACAGCTGCACCTCTTGGGGAGCAACTGCAATGATTTTATCAGAATTAAAAGATTCTCTAGCTTAAACTTATCCGTCAGTATTGCAATTTGCGCATGAATTAGTAGATTTTATATCAACTTCTTCAAAACAAGTTGGACATTTATCTTCTATTGCTGAGGAAGTTTCTTTTCCAGTAAGTGCTTGTGCTGATGCTGCTGACCACATATATGATACACTAGCTAGCGTTAATAAGTATGCCATTACTTCAATAGCACTTGGGTTTCCATTCCATCCAAATAATCCTTTAGCAAAGACACCAATACCGCCTTTTTCGTGTAATAAAGGATAGCTTCCATCAGGATTAAGTGCAGGGTTAACATCCCAAATAGGGCCAGGATAATAGATTAAACCAGCTTCTTCAAATTCATGAATACCATAAGCTACTAATCCTGCTGCAACAAAGATTAATAAGATAGACGTAACATTAAAAAATGTTTTTAAAGGCACTTTTTTCCCTTGAATAAATATCGCATAACCAAGAGCGATAGCAATCGCTACTCCAGTTAATGACATAGCAAAAGAAAGCCCCCCATCTTTAATGTATATACCATATAAAAACAGTACTGTTTCTATTCCTTCTCTAAATACGGATAAGAATGCCAGTGCAAATAGACCTTGAGCAACATTTTTATTACTGTCCATTACTGCAGATGCTTGATTTTCTAAGCTTTCAGATATATTTTTATTTCTTGCCATCCATATAATCATTGTTGACAAGAGTATAGCTGCTAAGATCATTACTGTGCCTTCAAAAATTTCTTCTGCTCTTCCAGAGAATCCACCTAGTATTAATTGAAATACAATTGCAAAAACTACACTAGCTGCTAGCGCTGCAATGACTCCTCCTTGAATACTTGCTTTAAGATGCATTTTCCCGGTCTTAGATATAAATGTATATAAGATACCAACAATTAGTGCAGCTTCGAGAGTTTCTCTGAATGTTATAAGTAGTTCTGCCATGATATATTTTCCTTAATTTCCTTAATTGAGATTAATTCTCAATAAATTATGGTATGAATATATGGATATTTTTTTTATACGTCAATTCGATAAAACCCTCACTATAAAAAATGAGGGTTTTAGTAATGAGGTCCTTTAATTATTCAACAATCATATAGCCGCGCATAGATCCTGCATGTGCGATATAAGTACAAACATATAAATATCTACCTGGTTTACTTGGTGCTGTAAACTCTACAGATGTCTCTTCTTGTTTATCTGCTAGTGCAGTCATCGCTAAGATTCTTCCATCGGAATATGGTTCTCCACCATTTCCTTCAGCTAATTCAATAATCATTGGCGCAGCAGACTCATCTTTAAAGATGACAACATTATGTAGCATTGCTCCCATGAAATCAGATGGAGTATTATTTTTCATCACTATTGTAACTTTTGATCCAGCCTTAACAGTGAATTCTTCTACGTCGTACTTCATTTCAGCACCCAATGAACCGATATTGACTACTGTTGGTTCAGCAGTAGATCCGCCACCGCATGCAATTAATAGTAAGATTGATGTGATTGTAAATATTTTCTTAAACATATTATTCCCCTTATTTAAACTTTAGAAAAAGCTTTTTAAGCTATTCCATATATTATTTTTTTATCAAACCTAACCAGTAGGTTGGCCAATTTTATAACAGAATAAATCTAGTAGCAAACGATTAGTATCTCAAGATTTCAATGTTATTGCCTGATCGATCTTTAACATATACAGAGACTGATCCGTCTCGATGAGTAACAGGCTCTCCGTAGCTTTCAACATCATCTTTAAGGATTGCAAAATGGAAGGGATGTTGATCCGGCAAGACAAGTGCTAGCTTAACATTGTCAAACTCAAGCATTGCCCAAGACTTATCTTGATAAAGGATATTGCAGTTAAAATTATCTATATACCATGTTACTGATTTAGCAATATCATCAGTACAAATGGCTAAATGATCTATAATATCTTTTTTCATAAAATTGGTAGTGAATATTAATGAAACTATATGTATTTTGATAGGAGTATGAATGATAAAATCCCAATTTTCCCACTACCCTTAGTACTACTTCCTGGGGAGAAATTACCTTTACATATTTTTGAAGAAAAGTATAAAAAGATGATTGAATATTGCCTAAAGAATAATAAAAAATTTGGTATTATAAATTCAAAAAATAATGATTCTCTAGTGATTGGCTGTACGGCATCTATAGAGCAATTAGTTGGTGGAGAGAATGAAAGTAGGGAATATGATATCTTGGTATCTGGAGTAGAAAGATTTATTGTTAAGAGTTATAACACTTCAGAGTCTTATAAGCAGGCATATGTTAAAACATGGAATGATATTGATGATACTATCAATGAAGACTTATTACAAGAAGCTAATGTGTTCTTGTATGAGGTATTATTAAAACTGGGAGCATCTTCTAAAATTCCACAGATTGATATGCCAAAAAGCTCTTTTGAAATTGCTTCTATGCTAGATATCGATAAAAGAGCAAAAAAAATTCTATTGAAAAGCCAATCTGAAAATGATCGTTTAATTGTATTGAAAAGAATATTAAAGAAAGCGATTATTAAAATTGATTATGAAGACCCTGCTAGATCTGTTCATCCTAGCTATTCACAATTTGAAGCATAGTTTTTTAATTAGCTTTCTTAGACAGTCTTTCTAAAAACATAATAAAGTCATCAATGATTACATACGCAACTGGCACAAGTAACAATATAATACTAGTTGCAAATAAAATTCCAATCCCTAGAGATATTGCCATAGGCTTTAGGAATAGAACTTGCGTGCTTTGATTAAATAATAATGGTACAATACCTAAGAATGTTGTCATTGAGGTTAACACTACTGGTCTGAATCTTGTACGAACTGCATCTAGCACAGCTTTTCTAGTTTCTACACCTTTCTCTTTAGCTCTATTTACAAATACAACTAAGAGAAGACTGTCATTTACTACAACACCAGATAATGCGATAACACCAAGAAGAGATAGTACTGACATAGGTTGATTAAACAATAAGTGTCCAAGGATTGCTCCTACGACTCCAAATGGAATTGCTGATAATACAATCAATGGCTTAAAGTATGATTTAAGTGGAATCGCAAGCAGTACATAAATAACAAAAATTGCTACACTAAATTTTAATAATATGTCATCTAACTGTTCGCCTTGCTCGGCTGGCTCTCCCGCTAATGCGAAATCTACTCCAGGAGTTTTATCCATAACCTTTTTGAGTTTACCCATTGGTTCTCCTTCAAATGGACCTCCGGGCCATACAATTGATTGCAAGATCATAGAAGAAGTATTCTTCGAAACATCAACATCGGATGTTACTTCAACAACGCGCTTTCCATCAACACGAACAATCGCCGCTTTTCCTTCAACTTCTTTAATGTTAGCAACAGCATAGAGTGGAACCTTAGTCCCTTGAGCGGTGCGTATTCTCATATTTTCTAAAGTTATTAGATTCTCACGCTCGTCTTTTGGGAGTTTCAACATAACCTTAATATCATCATCTGCTCTTTGAATACGCTGCACCTCTTCACCGAAGAATGCCTGTCTTACTTGACGTGCAATATCCATCGTAGTAATGCCATAAACTTCAGCGGAAGGTAATAGTTCAATTTGTAATTCATTTTTACCTTTGGTGTCAGTATCTGCTAAATCATAGACACCTGCAAAGCCAGAAAGTAGTACTCTTGTATCAGCGACTACTTGATTTAATTTTTCAAAACTATCTCCTGAAAATTCAAAGTGAATTGATTTACCAGCAGTAAAAACATTAGCACTATAGTTTAAGCGCTCTACACCTGGTATAGTTCCAATACGTGAACGCATCTGATCGATAACATCGTATGCACCCGTTAATCCCCATCTACTATCTGCAGGGGTTAGCACAATAACAACCTCTCCTAGATGTGGTGTTGATTCAGATGTGATAGCGCCTCCAGTAGGACTACTCTCAGATTCTGAATTTGCAAAATAGTGCTGTCCAACAGTTGTTAATACATGAGAAATAATTATTTCTGGCTCAGTTGCATTCAATTCTTGTTTAAGTTTTAGAGCTTCACTTTCAATAATTTGAGTAATAGCTTGGGTTTTCTCTATTGGAGAGCCTTCTGATAATTCAAATACAATTCCAACTTCTTCAGATTCTAGAACAGGAAAAAACTGCCATTTTACTAATCCTCCAGCAAGCAAAGATAAGGTCATAATCATAATTCCTATAAATGCTGAAATAGTGACATATCGACTAGTAATAGATTTTTTAACTAGAGGCATCCAGAAATTATCCACAAATCCATAAAGTTTTTCTGAGCAATAATTTCTTACCACCTTTAATCTTTTACCAAAACCTACAAAACTGGTTTGGAACCATTCACCAGCACGATATAAGTGGGCTGGTAAAATTGTCGTCGACTCGATCAATGAGAATACTAAAATTGGAATAGCGGTTAATGGGAATGTTTTCCAGATACCGCCTGTTTGTCCGGCTAGATTAAGCATGGGTGCAAATACAACAATAGTCGTTAATACTCCAAAAAAGACAGGAATTAATACTTCCATCGTACCTTTAATTGTTGAGTCCATATTATTTTCTTTGAGTTTTACGCGCCTTCTAAAAACATTTTCTCCTACAATAATGGCATCATCAACAACAATTCCCAATACTACAATAAACATAAATGCTGATAAAATATTCACAGTAACACCGAGTTGTGGAAGAATAATTAAAGCACCTCCAAAAGAGATTGGAATACCCATTGATACCCAGAATGCTACCGATGGCCTTAAAAACATTGTTAAAAGAAGTAATACTAAAACCATTCCAATAGCAAAATTTCTATATAGGAGATTAATACGATCTTGGAGATATCGAGCTTGATCATACCAATAATCAATACTCACATTTGGAGGCATATCTGACTGCTTACTTTTAACATACTTTCTTAATTGGTCAGCAGCAAGGAGTACGTCTTGGTCACCAACTAAATTTGCACTAATAAACATTGCTGGAATACCATCCCATCGATAATAGCTTTCTACATCTATAAATCCATCGGTAATAGTTGCTATATCCTTGAGAAGTAATTGACTTCCATCTGACTGACCTTTAATGACTATATTTTCATACTCACTAGCATTATATGACTGTCCAACCGTTCTAATTAATAGGTCCCCACTTTTACTTGATAACAATCCTCCTGGTAGATCGATTGACCCTGAATTAATTGCCATAGATATTTGATCAAAACTTAAGTTATACTTTTCAAGATTGTTTTCAGATACCTCTATAGTAATTTCCTTGTCTCTGTCTCCGTTTATTTCTGTAAATGAAACTTCGCTGAGCTCTTTCATTTCCTTATTTACTTGTTTGGTAATATTTAATAGGACCCGTTCATCAACATCTCCATAAACAATAACATCCAACACTTTTTCGCTAGGTTCTAACTTACTAACAACGGGAGACTCACTATTTTGAGGAAAGGTACTTATGCCATCCATAATTGTATTGATATCATCTAGGGTAGTATCAATCTCATCGCTATCATAAACTTGTACAATAACCAATCCAGCACCCTCGAGTGAATATGATCTTAATTTTTTAATATTAGAAATTCCTTCAAGTCTATCTTCTATTTTTGAAGAAATCGAAGACTCCACTTCTTTTGCAGACGCTCCAGGATACGGTACACTAATTGTGATGGTTGAAAGATCTGGAATAGGAAAAAATTCAGACTTCATTGTTGGATAGGATACAAAGAATCCACCAAAAATTAAAAAAAACATAAATAGATTCGCAGGGACACTATTCTTAACGAACCAAGTAACAATACCTCTCATTATTGATATCTTGGGTTGACTAGCATTCCATTAGTTACAATACTAAGCTTGGATACAACTACTCTTTCACCCGCTTTCATCCCTTCTTTTACTAAAATATAATTTTTCATTTTAGTAACGACTTTTACTTTTCTTATTTCTAGGGTATCATCTTGATTTAAAACCAAAAGTTCATCATTAGGAGTTAATGCAGTATTTGGTATCATAAAAATATCTTCTAACTGCTTTCCATTGATTTCTGCTTCTACAAATAAACCAATTGGTAAGATAGGCTTTGTTTCTTCGATAAAATTATTTTTGAAATTTGCGATCAACTTAATCATTCGAGTCATTGGATCAATAACACCATCAACACGTTCTAGATTTCCAGCCCATTCTTGCATTTCACCCTTATAAAGAGATTTAATAATTACGATAGACTTTTGATCGGGGTTTAATTTTCTGCCATCCATTGGGATATCTAGAAATTGTAAATCATTATCTTTGACAGAAAGGGTAACTTCAATTTCATTTGAAGTATACATAGATCCTACTGGTTGGCTAGGAATAATGGTGGACCCTAAATCAATATTGATATTTTGAATACGTCCTGTATATGGCGCAGTAATCTCTGTTTTATTTAGCTTTTTTTCTGCTGATTTCACTTGAGCTTTTGCAACTTCTAATGCAGCTTTTGCTTGCTTTAACTGAGGCTTTTTAGTGGTTAAATCTTTTGCAGTACCTTCGCCAACTTGCTCCCAAGCTTCTTGAGCAATTTCTGCTTCTGCTTGTTGAACTGCAAATTGCACTTCAGCACTTGCTAACTGAAGCAGGGCATTCTTATACTGCAGCTGTAAATCGGTATCATCAATTTTAGCTAAAATCTCTCCACTAATAACGGAAGATCCTTCAGAGAATTTTTTAGAACGATAAATAACTTCTCCGCCTACTTCAGATGTTAAGACCGTCTGAGTAATAGGAGTTGTTGTCCCAGTTGATTTTATTTTTATTTGATAATCAATAGGTGTTAAAATTTGAACATTTACATCCATAGGAGCTTTCTCTTGTACAGGTTCAGGAGATATCTGGCCTAAAATATATAGTACAGATGCAATAACCGTGGAAATACCTATAATTAGTAATGGTTTTAAATATTTAATCATCGCGTGTAAGTGAACCCTCCTCCAAGTGCCAATATTAAGTTTATTCTTTGTTCAATGCGAATCCTTTCTACGCTAGCTAACATATTTTTATTATCAAATAATGCATTATGTGCGGCTATAACTTCTTCTATGCTTGCTACTCCTTTAGAAAATTCTTCAAAGGTCGTATCATAGATAGATTTAGATAATACGATATTGTCTTTTAAAAGCTGCAATGATAATTGTGAGCTTTTATCAAACTCTAATCCAGATTCAACTTCCTTATATGCTGTGAGTAAATTATTAACAAATTCGAGCATAGCAATTTCTTTGTTATTTTTAGCAATTTTTTTATTTGCTATTAATTTCCCAGCATTAAAAACAGGCGCAAGTAAGTTAACACCGGTACTCCAAACACTAAAATCGTCATTGAGTAAATCTTGGACATTACTTGATGCTCCTTTAGATCCCACTAAGCTAAAGGATGGGTATAGAGATCGCATTGCTTGCTTATCAAGTGCTTTTGATGCTAATAAGTTATATTGAGATGCAATCAAATCAGGACGCCTTTTCACAATGTCAGCTGGTAAAACAGTCGGTATGCTAGGGATAGATTGTGGAAATTCTATAGCCGTATCTAGTTCTAAATTTGGATATTCTTTTATTAGTACTTTTGCTTCACGGACAAGCGATGAGGCAATACTTTTTTTATTTTCAAAATCACTTTTAGTCAGATTCAAGACTAACTCTGATTGTTGCAGTGCTTTTAATGAAATAATTCCTTTATTATAACGACTTGTATATAAATCAAATATGATTTTAGCATTATCATATTTTTGTTCAGCATTTTTGACCAATTGTTTGGATTCAATGATTGAGAAATAAAGCTTTGTTGCTTCAGATGTGAGAGAAAATTGATAATACGTATAATTATATTGTGCAGATAAATATTGTTGTTTTCCCGCAAGTCTTCCTTGTCTCATTTTCCCCCATAAATCAATTTCCCATTGAGTGCTTAATGATAGAGTATAATTTTCTTGGTTAAAGGTTGTTATCTCGCCACTTTCTGCTCCGAATAAATCAGTAAATATTGAAGGAAGCCCTGCTGAATTTTGTTCAGACTCTCCCGCGGAAGAACTTATTGCTATGGATGGAAACAGATTAGAAGTAGAAATAACTGATGCTTGTTTTGCAATTCTAGTATTGAGCATAGCTTGCTCTAGATTAATATTTTCATTGAGAAATTGAGATAGAAATTCATTGAGTTTTTTATCTTGAAATTCATTCCACCATATATCTGAAATATTAATTGTAGTAGGAGTTTCATTCGCCCAATTTTCTGGGATATTATCGATTCCTATGTCTTCAGGATCTATAGCTTTCTTGCTGGCACAACTAATGAGTACGAATATTAATAATATAGAAAGACTATAATTTTTCATAATTATTTTGCCATTAAATATTCAGATATTTTAAATAATACAATAAGACTTATAGCCCAGCTAATGCTAATGATTGCATAGTTTATATTCCCTTCGGCAATGAAAGCAGCATTAATTTTTTCACCACCCATATAAGCTAAGGGTGCTAATAAACCATAAAATCCAATGAGCATATATTTACCTCTTAAGCGATTCATTGCATGATTAATTTGTGCTGCAAATCCTGCCCACATACATAAGATCCATATTGGGGCTAAATGAGGGATAGATGCTATATTGCCATTATAGGAAACAACTCCAAAAGCAGAAAAACTTGAATCCACAACTATACCCATCAAAATAGCTATAAGAATAAGTTGAATCTCTTCCTTAAGGTGGTCAGCGACAATCATAAAATGTAAATACAAAAATATAATAGTAGGTATTAATGCAAGAGCAATTACACCTTGAGCTCCACTATATGCACAACAAATCCATACTATTGAAAATCCAAAGTAGTTAATGGCGACATTCGTATGAGATAATATATATTTAATCATAGATCCTTTAGTATAGTTTTTGTTAATCCAATATGAACATGAAAAGTCATAAAAGTAACACTATTTTTTATGATTAAAGTTATCCTGAATAATCTGAAATCTAAAGCTAAAGATTTTTCTCAATTGAGGTTTGATAAATAGAGGATGTACAATACTTCTAAATGCTTCTAAGGGTAGAGCATAAGTGATTTCATCTACAATATTTATTCCACCTTCGACAGCTTCAAATGAATGTTTATGATGCCAATAGCTATAAGGCCCTTTTAATTGCTCATCCACAAAGAATTCATTCTTTTTATATGCAGTAATCATTGTTCTCCATCTTGCTGGTATTCCCATGATATTGACGGTATAATCAATAATTGCTCCTGCCTTCATTTCTACCGGCTTAGGAGTCATGATATGAAAACCCATAGCAGGCGGAGTAATTTTTTCAAGATTTTCGGGTCTAGAAAAAAAATCAAAAACAGTATCCATATCGCTTGAAACGAACTGTTCTTTTTTGAAAGTGTACACTTTAGGTTTTCTTAAAAATGAGAGAATTAATACTAAAAAGAGCATTAATCCAGTTAATAGTATGACTTGTATAAGATCCATTTGATATCCCCCTTTGGAAAGTGGCTCGAGAGGGAATTGAACCCCCGACACAAGGATTTTCAATCCTCTGCTCTACCAACTGAGCTATCGAGCCGTGTAAAAAATTTTAAAAAACTACACATTATAAGTTATTTAAAAAACACATAAATATTTATTAGTTTCAGAAATGAAAAATATTATTATTGCTTCTTCCAATGAACACAAAATATCTGAAATTATTACAACAATTCAACCTTTTTTTGATAAGATCTATTCATTGAGTGATTTTCCTGAAATCGGGGATATAAAAGAAGACGGAACTTCTATTGTTGAAAACTCGTTTATTAAATCAAGGGTTACATTTAATCATACTAAACTTCCATCTATGGCAGATGATACCGTATTGGAGGTTGATTGTCTTATGGGAGATCCTGGAATTTATACTGCTAGATATGCAGGTGAAAATGCTACATATGAAGAAAATATGAGTAAGCTATTAGAAAATATGAAAGGCGTTCCTTTTAATGAAAGAACAGCTAGATTTAAAACAGTAGTTACATATGTTGATGGAGAAAATGATTTTTTTGTAGAAGGACGCTTAGAAGGTAAGATACTAGAAGAACGAGAAGGAAGCTTAGGTTTTGGTTATGACCCTATTTTTTATGCATCAAAACAAAAAATATCTTTAGGAAATATGAGTTTAAAAGAAAAAAATGAAATAAGTCATCGCGCGCTTGCAATGCATAAATTTGCAGATAAAATAAAAAAACTGATGTATGTATAAAATTTATCTAATTGCTCTTATTCTATTATTATCTCCAATTTCAGGAGCTGAAAGTCCTAACTCCAGCAATATTATTACTAATCCATTCTTGAAAAAACAGGCAGCCAATTTTTGTTTAAATGATTTTTCTAACTATCCCATTGGAATTTTTAATAATGTTCAATCTTTGAATAAGTATGACGTGAAACTAGATATTGATTCTGGTATGATATCAATTAGCCAGTCTACTTTGAGTCATCAAAACTTAATTCCTTACATCTCTTCCTTAGATGGATATTTGAATGATCTATATATGAGTAACCAAAGATATAATTTCAGTGAGCCATTCATCTTATCAGCTTCAGATACCACCATTGCTAGTAATAAAGGTAGATATTTAGAAGTAGCTGATTTTGACTTGGGAGCACTTGGAAGAGCTTCCTTGAGAGTGCAGGGGAATATTAACCTATCCGGGAAGCTTGTTAATCAAGACCAAGAGCTCGTAAGGTCTTCATATAAAGAACAAGAGAAAACAAATTTTAAATTTGATCAAAAACAGCAATTAAATGTACAGGGTAAAGTTGGTGAAAAAATTACTGTATCATTAGATCAGAATTCAGAAAGAGATTTTGATTGGGAAAATACTATTCGCGTTGATTATGCTGGCGATGAAGATGATATTTTACAAAAACTTGAGATTGGGAACATTGCACTGACATTACCCTCAACTGAGTTTGTAACATTCTCAGGTCAGAATAAGGGCTTATTTGGAATTAAAGCTCTAACACAATTGGGCCCACTTAATATTACTAGCATCGCATCCTTAGAAAGAACTAAGAAACAATCTGAAAAATATAAAGGTACTTCTGAAGTAAAAACTAACCAAATACAAGATTATGATTATCGTAAAAATTTATATTTCTTCATTGATGAATGGTTTAGAAATGGCTCTTCTGATATTATACCTGATAGCGGTTTTCAAGTTAATGTTCCTTCTTACTATCCTTTAAATAACGGTCTGCATAATATCGGTAATTTAGTAATTAAAAATTTTGAACTTTATAAAATTGACTCTTCTAATAATCCACAAGCAGATCCTGGTACAGCATATATTGATCCCAATGATACAAACTTTTATAATGACAGCAGTAAAGAAGGAGCATTTATCAAATTGGAACGAGGTTCTGATTACGTAATCAATGAAGATTTAGGTTTTATAAGGATGCAGAATACCCTTCAAAATGAAATTATAGGAGCACATTTTGAATTAGCAGATAGAACAACAGGAACAATTGTTCTGAAAGTTGGAGCTGATATTGGAGATGAAGGGAGTGCAGTTCTAGTATTGAAGATGTTAAAAGCGCAATCATCGCACCCCAATCATCCGACATGGGACCTTATGTTCAAGAACGTGTATTCCCTCGGAGCGACCAATATTGACCAAGCTAGTTTAGAAGTGAAAATCCTAGATAATTTTTCTACCCCTGTTAGCGATAGAACAAGCGCTGGTTCTACATTTTTAAACTTGTTTGGCTTAGATAATCTTAACCAAGCTGGAGCAGCTTCTCCTGATGAAGTTATTGATTTTAATAACCCTAATATTGTCAATCTGAAGACAGGAGAAGTTCATTTACCTGCCTTATTACCTTTTGTATCAAGTAGCAACGTAGATGGTGGGAATGAAAATGATACGTTAGCTCCCTTATTACAACAAGGGAAAATGTATAGCAGTACTAATCGTACGGAGTATACAGGTGATTCTCGTTTTACAATTGCTGCAGACTATATAAATCCAAAATCTACAATTAATTTAGGTTTTACATTGGTAGAGGGTAGTGAAGAAATTTATTCTAATGGTCAAAAGTTAGAAAGAGGTCAAGATTATCAGATTGATTATTTTTCTGGAATGATAATGCTTACTGGAAATATTGATCCAAGTAGTGATTTAGAAATTGTATACGATAAGCATGACCTGGTAACCTTTGATAGAAAAGTGATGATTGGTTCTCGCGCACAGATAGATTTTGATGAAAATTCATTTTTGGGGATGACAGCTCTATATTATAATCAAGATATAGTAAATAAGAAGGTAGAAGTAGGCTTTGAACCGGTTCAAAATTTTATTTGGGATGTCAATGGTCGCTATGAAAAAGACTTAGATAATTTATCTGCCTCATTAAATAAGCTAGATATGTTTAATGCTGAAAAATTATCCAGATTTACTTTTGAAGGAGAGATAGCGCAAGTGCTACCTAATCCTAATTCTATATCTAATGCTGCTACAGGCGATAGTGATGGTGTAGCATATATTGATGATTTTGAAGGGTCAAAGCGAGTAACTAGTCCATCAATACTACGACGATTTTGGAATATTTCTTCTGCTCCATTGAATCTGGATACTGATCAGCCTTTTGATCAAAGAAATCGAGCAAGAATGCATTGGTACAATCCCTACTCTCAAGTGCTAACAAATAATATTTGGCCCAATATATCTACATCACAAAGAGCGCAAAATCTTACAACAGATATTTTAGTATTAAATTTTGAACCAAAAGAATACCAAGAAAGCATGGATCCAGATTCGGTATGGGCTGGTGTTGTTACTCCAATGTTTATAGGAGATTACGATCAAACAAGAAGTAGATTTTTTGAAATTTGGTTGCGTGGAGATGAAGGAAGTTTAACTATAGACTTAGGTAAAATTAGTGAAGACTCTAACGGTGATGGCTCTCTTAATAATGAAGATGTTCCAGATGCGGGGCTAGCGCTTGGTAATGGCTTTTTAGAAGATGCTGAAGATACTGGACTTGATGGTTGTTTTGATAGCTTTGAAGATGGTTGGGGAAATTGTTTAAGCGAAGAAGATGGATTGAGTTATCAAGATTATTTGACTAGCGGAGAAATAGTAATTATTAATGCTTCTTCTGATGTTAATGTGAATGATCCTAATGATGATAATTGGGATTATTCTGAAGGAAGCTCAGATTATACAAAGGTGAATGGTACAGAGGGAAATGGTACCGGAGATAGAATTCAAGCAGGAGGTAAATATCCTGATAGTGAAGATTTGGATCAATCGGGTTTCTTAGATAGATCTAATGATTATTTTACTAAAACTATTTCTTTGGATGATAGCACATACGTTGCTGGTTCTACTATTGTTAATGGAGTAGAGACAGGCTGGAAATTGATACGAATTCCTTTGAGTCATTTTTCTCAAGTGCAAGATATTACGTTAAGTGAAATTAAATATGTCAGACTTGTAGTATCTGGTATTGATAAACCATCACAATTAGAAATTGCTAGAATGGAGCTTGTTGGGAATGCATGGGAAGAAATGGGTACATCACTTGTTGATCAAGAAGAATATGCGGTTCAAGATAGTACATTTCTAGTAACTGTAGTAAATGATGAAGATAATCCTGACTACATACCCCCTCAAGGTGTATTTGGAGAGTACGATCAAATTAATAAAATACGATCTAAAGAGCAGTCCCTGGTTCTAAAGTTTGATAATCTAAATCCAGATTTTAAAGGAGCAGCAAAGAAAATCCTATCATCTATGACATCTCAAAAAGGACAAAGTTTCTTGATGTATGATCAAATGAAAATGTTTGTTTATGGAGATAGTCCAGATGCATCAGAAAATAGTACTGATTTAAGATTTTTTATACAATTTGGAACTGGAGATGAGTATTATAAACTAACTAAACCTGTTTATGATAGTTGGGATGAAGATCGGGAAAGAAATGCAATTGATCTTGATCTTAACTGGTTGACTAGCTTAAAAAACATAGATGAAAGCTCTATTGAAAAAATTAATGCCAATGATACATTTATCGACTCCTTAGATTATAAGAGATATCAGTTCATTAATGATAATAATGAAGAGTATAAAAAAGTTGAAATTATCGGGAACCCCTCCCTTTCCAGATTGCAGTATTTCATCGTTGGAGTTGAAAACAATACAAGTCATCCAATTACAGGTGAGATTTGGTTAGATGAGCTACGTTTAAGTGGAGTAAAAAAAGAGCAAGGAACTGCCGTAAGATTGAAATCTGAGTTTAATCTATCTGACTTCAATAAGAGTTCTATATCATATAGTAAAAAAGACGCTGACTTCCATATTTTACAAGAAAGGATTGGAACAAATACTACTAGCGAAAATTTAATCTTTACTAATAATATGCAACTAGGGAGCTTGTTTCCTCAAAAATTTGGGATTTCATTTCCAATCAATATGACATACAATATGCAAAATAATGCACCAAAATTTTTCCCAGGAACTGATATTAGAACGAATGGAGCTACTCCAGATTCTATATTGGTTAAGTCATCTACGATCGGTTTTAGTGGTAAAATTTCAAAGCAGATTAAATCAGAGAATCCCTTTATTAAATATACAATCGACAATCTTAGCGCATCATTTAATATGTCAGATCAAAATAGATCTGACGAAATTATGAAATCAGTAGATACAAAACGATTAACCACAAACCTTGATTATAACCTAAGATTTCCTAGTGATAATTATATTGAAGCATTCAAATGGATGTCCAGAGTACCATTTGTTGGTGAAAAAATTAGCGAAACTAAGTTTTTCTACACCCCAACATCTTTTGTTACAGGATTTAGATTAAATCAAAACTTAACTGAAAAAGAATCAAGATCTAACAGTGATTTGATTGATGATTTTAATTTAGGGTTAGATAGAAAGCTTAGTATTAATTATAAAGTTTTTGATAATACTCAGTTTACTTATAATAAAAATGTTAGAAGTGATATGTCTGAATATAGAGATAAACTGCTTGAAAACTTAAAAATAGGAAAAGTTACAAGTAGTACCGAGTCTTTAGGCTCTACTTTTAACCCGCAATGGCTGAGCTGGATTAAACCAAACTTTTCTTATAACACCAACTATTCATGGAATAAACCGCTATCTACAGTAATTGATGGAGCTAATATTACCGCAGTGAAAAATACGGGAATTAATTTTGCATTATCTGGTACTGATATTATTGAAACATTTTATACTCCGGCATCTAAGAGGAAGACAATTACTCCAACTACTAGATCTAGATCTGCGGCCGGCCTATCGAGAGGATCAAACCTTGAAGCAGAAGATATAGAAGATGATAGAGATCTTTCATTGGATGACAAAGATAAGAAAAAAGAAAAAAGAAAAATTGAAAATAGTTTTGTAATGGAAAGAATATATGAGATATCAAAAAAAGTAGAACCTTTAAGCGTTGCTATCAATACAACCACCAATAGAACTGCAAATGGTGTTAAGGGTGATGTGCCTTTGAGCTATAGATTTGGTTTTAGCGATAGTCATGGGTTAGAAAATGCTCCAGAGGTAGGCTTAAATACGGGAGCAGAAGATATTAAAAAATCTCTATCAATTAGAACTGGTATCCGTTTTAATCCTACAACATCTTTAAGTCTGTCATTTTCTGAAAGTATCTCATCAAATATTAATGGATATAATATTGATACCCGATCTATTAGTAGAGATTATCTTGCCTATGGAAAGCACCTGTCTAATGGAATACCTTTTTCTAATTGGTCTTTACGTATAGGAGGATTAGAAAAAATTAAATTTCTTTCGCCTTATGTAAACTCGGTATCCCTTGAGCATGCATTTAGTGGGAAAGAAAATTTATCTTGGAAATTTAATGATGATAGCATTGGCGCAATTGATCTATTTAGTATATCATCATTTGCTAATAGTAATTCTGATAATAGGCAATTTTCACGAACTTCGCGTAGTTTTACTCCATTATTAGGCATTACAAGTTCTTTCAAAAATGGTATATCAACAAATATTAGAACAAATATTACTCACACTTTAGACGAAGTAGCCAATGGGCTAACTTATGTATCTGATAATAGTATTCTAGCTAGTATAACCTATAATTTTTCCAAAGGAATTAGATTCTCTTTACCATTTACTGAGAAAAATATATATTTAAAGAATAATATGAACATCACATTAAATTTTGATATTAGTCAAAAGAAAGAAGAAGGTTCTAAAGATAAAATCAATTTTGCTGAACAAAACTTTACCAACTCTCGAAAGAGTGTATTACGAGTTACTTATACCCTAACTGACGATGTCACAGGGAGCTTATTTTATGAATATCGTGAAAATGATACTAGATTAACAGGACGTAGAATTGATCGTGATTTTGGAATAAATCTAAATGTGGCAATTAGAGGATAAGATGAAAAAAATATTATTTTTATTTTTATTTTTAGTGAGTTGCAATACAACATCTAAAAAATCTATAGACATACCTGACTTTAATTCAAATACAGCATTTACATATCTAGAAAAACAATGTGAGTTTGGACCAAGGAATCCTGGATCAGTTGGTCATGTAGATTTTAGTAATTATTTAACAGATTTTTTGAATGATTTGCCAGGAAAGCTCACTATTCAAGAATTTTCATATATTGAACCAGTTACTGATATGAAAAGAGAAGGTAAGAATTTTATTATTCAGTTTAATGAAAAAGCAGAATATCGTTTACTACTTGGAGCTCATTGGGATACAAGGTCTTTTTCTGATCAAGATGAGTCTATAGATAACCAAAGATTACCAGTTCTAGGAGCAAATGATGGAGCAAGTGGCACTGCAGTCCTTATGGAGCTATGTAGTATTTTTTCATTACACAATCCAGAGATTGGAATTGATGTTGTCTTTTTTGATGCCGAAGATGGAGGTATTGCTGGGGAGCCAGAAACCTTTGCTTTAGGAGCAAAATTCTTTGCTGAAAATTTACCTATTACAAAACCAGATTTTGCAATTATAATAGACATGGTAGGAGATAAAAACCTAACTATCCCGATTGAAAGACTTTCCTATAATATTGCTCCAGATAAAGTAAAAGAAATATGGAGTTTAGCAGAAGATTTATCACTGAGCGCCTTTAAAAAGACTATTGAAAGTGAGATTTATGATGACCATGTACCACTTTGGGAAATAGCACAAATTCCAGCAATTGATATTATTGATTTCAAATATCCAAATATGTTTTATAATTATTGGCATACCCAACTTGATACTCCAGAAAATTGTTCACCACAAAGTCTAGGACAAGTAGGAGATTTATTAGTAAATTATGTTTATGGTTCAACTCACCAATAAATTATTTATAGTTTCATTGCTGGCAATCATTGCTTGTGGTGGTGGTGGTGGTTCATCGCCCACGGAAACTGATCCAGGAGACGGAAATGAAACCAACCCTTATGACTTTCCAAATGCGACTAGTTTGGATCAACTTAATCAAATAGAAATTGTTACATGGAATATCCGACAATTCCCACAGCATAGCACTACAAAGAGCTATGTGAAAAGTCTTTTAGAAGTATGGAATGCTGATATCTATTTATTTCAAGAAATTTCCAGCGAATCTGAACTAATTAGCATGGTAAACTCAATGACAGATTATTCTTATGTGGTAGATGACGAATCTGGTAATTTAGGATTTGCTTTAGTCTATAAAAATAGCACTGTTACTTTTAATTCGAAGAATGAACTTTGGTCAGATACTCCAAATAGCAATGATGGTGATTCAGACTATGAAAATAATGCGCAATATCAATTTGCTAGCCGTCCACCAATGGAAAATTATATTACATGGACTGATGGTACAAAATCAATGGATCTGTACGTAATTGATGTACACTATAAATGTTGCGGAGATGATAGCTATGATAGTAGTGACCCATCAGATGAAACGAATAGAAGACATCATGCGAGCTTATTGTTAACTGATTATGTAATTAATAATAGATCATCAGATAATGTTATCATTGTAGGCGATTTTAATAACGTAGGCGTACAGTCAGTTACTAATCCAACAATTAGTCCTTTTACTGACCCCAATATTGCCTCTTCAACACATTTTCTAATGGTAGATGAAGATATCCTTACTGGTGCAAGTAGTGGATATTCATGGCAAGGTTGGACAAGTTCATATTCGCCAGCACATTTTGATCATTTAATTATTAATCAACCTCTGTTTCAATATGGTAGCACAACAACAACTGGCGTGATTGCTTTGCCAACAGAAACCAATACTGCTGCTACAACTGTTGCTAACAGAATATCTGATCACCAGCCAGTATTTATGCGATTCTATCCTTGATTAGCATCTTGATTGCAATTGCTAAGCTCTCTTTTATTTTCTTAATAATTAATCCTATCCATTCTCAAGATTTTAGTAAGATTGACATTGATTTGGATAGCTTATCATTCCAGAAAACTATTATTCCTCTACAAGAATTAAACAATACATTCCCCCAAAATATAAATGTGTTAGTACGACTATCTGCAGCGCATCATTTCCTTTCAGAAGAAACTAATGATAAAAAAATAGAAAAATTAAACACAGATAAATCTTTAGCCTATATTGTTGAAGCTATGTCAATTGATTCTAGTCATGCAGAAGTTCATAAATGGTATGCTGTCTCATATGGTAAGAGCGTTGAAAGTCAGAGTATTAAAAAGCAGATTGAAAGTTCTAAAATTATTGAATTTCATTGCCTTCAGGCTATCGAGAAACTTCCCAACGACCCTTTCTGTTATAATATAATGGGACAATGGCATTATCGGCTTGCTGATATTAGCTCATTTTTACGACGATTAGCTAAAATTATATTTGAAGAACCTCCGAAAGGTTCTTTTGAGATGGCAGAATATTTTCTTAAGAAAAGCTTAGAGTTAGAACCTAATTATATTGGTACATACTATTGGCTGGGAAAGACATATGAAAAGATGAATAAAAAAGATAAAGCGTTATCGTTATTTCAAACAGCCATTGATTTACCTAGACCTTATAATAGAGAAGAATTAATGTATCAAGATATTCTACAGCAATTAAAAAAAGAACAATCTTAAAGTTTTTTAACTTGCTTGTAATTTTCAGGAATACGAAAGATCTCTGGAATAGAATCTATTGCTAAATATCTTTTCAAGTTATATTCAAATTCTCCATCTTCACTGCTAAAAATTGCTTTAACAACAACTGCATTTTCATTGATTCCTAGTTCTGATAAATCACCATCCATGTCAAAATTCATCCAATCTTTTTCAAATTTATCAATTTTGATTTGCATAGATGTTACAATATCAGATTTTTGCATCTCACTTGTAAACCAAAGAAGGGCACTTGAACCTTCATCACCGCTTACATCTGTTACTTTATATGATTCAAAGCCATTAACTATTTCTATAGTATCTGATACTATAGGCTTAGAATCTTCCTCTTTCTCTTCTTCTTTTTTTGATTCATCATTTTCCTTATCAGAAGGAGAATCTTCTTCTAAGAATTCTGACAACAACGTCTTAGTAAAACGATTTTTTTTATGATTTATTTTTATAATAGTAGAATCCTGAAATGAAATGGTAGTACCATTTTTCATATTTCTACTCATTAGGCGCGCTAATCCTTTTCCTTTAAATGAAAAATCTATTTTTGAATAGTACATATCTTCAGAAAAGTATTTATGAGCAGAAGATTTCATAGAGCCCATTTTAAAAGAGGCTACAGTAGTTTCTTCAACGATAAACCCAGATTGTGCAATAAGATTAGATGAGATTAATAATAAAAAGAGGAAAAAATATATATTGTTCAAATGTATTATAACCCAGTTTCTTGGACAGTTTTTTTAACTTCTACGAGCGTATTGTCTAGAGCATTTTTTTCTTCATCATTTAAATCAAATGTTAGAATATTTTCAACACCATCAGCACCAATTACAGTTGGGACACCAATAAAGTATCCATCTACATCAAACTCACCTTCACATAGAGATGCACAAGGTATTACTCTTTTTTTATCTTTGACAAAACTTTCAATCATTTCTACTGCAGATTGAGCGGGAGCATAAAATGCAGAGCCCTTACCAAAAAGCTTAACTAATTCTCCACCTCCAAAGCGTGTTCTGTCTTCGATAGCTTTAATTGTATCTGCATCCAATAAAGATGTTAATGGAACACCACCAACAGTTGCTAAGCGGCTTACTGGGACCATTGTATCTCCATGCCCACCAAGTACCATACATGTAACATCTTGAGATGACAGATTGGTTGCTTCTGCGATGAATGATCTGAATCGGGCACTATCAAGTGCTCCAGCCATACCAACGACCTTATTTTTAGCGAATCCAGATACTTTATAAAAAGCATAGACCATAGCATCTAAAGGATTTGAAACCACTATTACAAAAGCGTTAGGAGCATGTAGTTTTACTTGCTCTGCAACATTTGTCATAATATCTAAATTTTTCTTTAATAAATCTTCACGATCCATTCCAGGTTGTCTCGGAAATCCTGCGGTGATGACAACAATATCAGAATCTTTAATTGAGGCAAAATCTGATGAACCAGTTAGTTTAGCATCGTAGCCATCATGTGGAAGAAGTTGAGATATGTCTAAAGCCTTACCTTTGATAAAATTTTCTGCTTGAGGGATATCAATAATAACAATGTCGCCTAATTCTTTTTGAGCAGAGAGTAGAGCAATATTACCACCGACTTGACCACCTCCGATTAATGCTATTTTTGGTCTAGCCATTTTTAGTTATGTTCGAGAACACTAACAAAGGTAGTGCTACCTTTTTTACTGAATTTTACTAAGCCAGGTGAGGTTGCAAATAGAGTATCATCATTTCCTCTTTTAACATTTCGTCCAGGATGTACTTTAGTGCCTCTTTGTCTTATGATAATGCCGCCAGATAAGATTGATTGTCCGTCAGACATCTTTACGCCTAATCTTTGTGCATTGGAATCTCTTCCATTTCTTGAACTACCTTGTCCTTTTTTATGAGCCATGAGTCCCTACCTTTTATTTTTTTTCCTCAACAACTTTTTTCTTAGCTGCTGGTTTCTTTTTTGGTGCAGCTGGTTTAGTAGTTTTAGCTGCGGCTTTCTTTTTTGGTGCAGCTGGTTTAGTAGTTTTAGCTGCTGCTTTGGCTTTTGATCCAATAATAGATTGGATTTCTAGCATAGTTAAATCTTGTCTATGTCCATTTTTTCTTTGATACCCTTTTCTTCTCTTCTTTTTGATAATAGTCACTTTATTAGCTCGTTTATGCTCAAGCACTTTTACGCTAACTGTATATGTGTCTAGTTCTTTAGGGTTAAAAATATTGATATCTTCATTTGATATTGCTATTACATTATCAAATTTTACAGTTTTGCCTACTTCAATATCTATCTTAGAATCTACTAAGAGAGTATCGCCTTTAGCGACTTTATACTGCTTTCCATATATTTCTACAATTGCAAACATAGCTTGGGAACTTAATAGCTAATTTATTGGTTATCAAGTACCTATTTCATGAGTTATATCTGTTTCATCTGACATTCGAGTAAAGCGAAATACGTTTTTACCCATTGAAATGTCGTCGATGACTTTTAGGTATACAAAATTTTTCCACATTAAGCTGATATAGTCTCTCTTTTTTTCTTCTTTTAAATAACGAGCAATCTCAGGGTTAAGATATAATTTTAATCTAATATCTCTATTTTTTTGTTTATAGTCACGTAGCCAATAATCAATTCTCGTTAAAAGAGTATCTTTTGATATAATTCTTCCATCTCCACTGCAGATATCACAGCGTTCAGTTAGAGAATCGATAATGCTTAAACCAGTTCGCTCTCTTGTCATTTCGAGAACTCCAAATTCAGAAATTTCAGATACAGCTACTTTTGCTCTATCTCTTCTTAGTTCTTTCTTCATTTCAAGATAGACTTTTTTTCTATTTTCTGCATTTACCATGTCAATAAAGTCAATTAAAATTAAGCCTGATAAATGTCTTAATCTTAATTGTACTGCTACTTCTTTTGCTGCCTCTAAATTAATTTTTAACGAATTATCTTCATGTGCTTTTTTACCTACAAATTTTCCACTATTTACATCTACGACTACCATTGCTTCAGTTCTTTCTATAATCAGATATGCTCCACTCTTTAGCCAAGCTTTTTTTCTCAATAGCTTAATCATATCATTATCGATACCTGTTTCTTTAAACAATGGGACTCTTTTGCGATAGTGTTGAAGAGCATCTCCAATATCTAATGCATCGTCTTTAACCATTCGCTGTATTTTCTTGTAGTCATCTTTAGAGTCAACAACAATTTTTTCAACTTTATCGCTAATTAAATCTCTTAATACACTTGATGTCATTTCTAAATCATTATGTATTACCGCTGGAGCTTCACTTTTTTCTGATAATTTCATTAGTCCATTATATTTTTCCTCTAGACTTGCATAATCATTTTGAATTTGCTGATCAGTCTTTCCCTCTGCTACGGTACGAATAATAATCCCTAGCCCATGCTTCTTCATATCAAATGCAATTTTTTTCAACCTTCTACGTTCGTAACGATCCTGCATTTTTTTTGATACCCCGACATATTTTGATTTAGGTATTAGAACAATAAAACGTCCTGCAATTGAAAGATTTGTAGTAACTCTAGCACCTTTATTATCGAATGGCTCTTTTATTACTTGTACAATAATTTCTTGACCAGGAGATAATAATACATTGATTTCTTTTGAATTTTTAGATTTAGGTTTGCGGTCTGCAATTAATTCAGGATCTGAAATCTCAGAGAATGGTAAAAAAGCATTATTACCTTCGCCTATATTAACAAATGCAGCTTGCATTCCAGGAATGACATTTTCAACAACACCTTTATAGATATTACCAACTGTTCTTTCTTTTGATTCTTTGTCGACGTGGAGTTCAGCAAGCTTGCCGTTTTCTTTCACAGCAATCCTTGTTTCTCCTACACCTTTACTGATGTAAATTTCTTTTTTCATAAAAGCCTTACTTTCATTATAGCTATATATATGTATATATAGCACATAGTTTAATTTTCTAATGAAATAAAGGAGAGAATACTAGGTATAAAAAAATTTATTAGTTTAAAATTATAAAAATAAAAAAAATAGTTAGTTTTTAATTTCTACCCTCAATTTCATAACTAATTTAGCGATTTTTAACTTTAAAATACATATAATCTGACAATTATGTTTAACGAAGAGCTAATAGCAGGGAAAGTAGCAGCAAGAAATGCTGGAAAAATTCTGATGAAGTATTTTTCTGATTCTAATAAACAGGTAAAATTTAAAAGCTTAGATAATCCCGTTACAATTGCTGATTACGAGGCAGATCAATATATAGCAGATTTTATTGGAGGAGAATTTCCGGATGATGGATGGCTATCAGAAGAAACTGTCGATACAGAAGAGCGACTGAATAAGTCTCGCGTATGGATTGTGGACCCATTGGACGGGACCAAAGAATTTATCGAAGGAGTACCGCATTTTTCAGTTAGTATTGCTCTAGTAGAAGATGGTTATCCTGTTATAGGCATCGTTTATAATCCACATACACAGGAAATGTTCTATGCTGAAAAAGATAAAGGGGCATTTTTAAATGGAACAAAGGTTAGTATATCAAAAAAAGAACAATTAAAAGATGCTTCTATTGCAGTGAGTAGATCTGAGTATAGGAAAAAATTATGGGCAGAATATAGTGAAACATTCAATAAGATAGAGCCTATTGGTAGCGTTGCTTACAAGCTGGGACTAGTTGGAGCAAACAAATATGATATTTTTTCGACACTTGCTCCAAAAAATGAATGGGATATTTGTGCAGGAGACTGTATTGTTAGGGAGTCTGGTGGATTCGTGAAAACTATCAATGGAAAAAATATTATTTACAATCAAAAGAAAACTCTTGTGACAGACCCCATAATTGCCACAAATTCTATATTATTTAACAGCATTTCAGACCTATTATATTAGATAAGACTTATAAAATTTTAAAAAAACGGAAAGACATAAATGAAATATATTGGCCCAGATTTTTGCAACATCAATTCTTTGTTAACTGACGAAGAGCTCTTAATCCAAAAAACAGCAAATCAATTTGTTACTGAGGAGTTTAATCCTATTGTGAATGAATATTATGAAAAAGGATCCTTTCCTATGGATTTAATTCCAAAAATGGGAGAGCTAGGATTTTTTGGCGCTACGTTGCCTAAAAAATATGGAGGAAGTGAAATAACTAGTACTGCCTATGGATTGATAATGCAAGAGCTTGAAAAGGGAGATTCAGGGCTAAGGTCAGTATGTAGTGTTCAAGGTTCACTGGTAATGTTTCCTATCTATAAATATGGAACAGATAAACAAAAAGAAAAATGGTTACCATTACTAGCTGCTGGGAAAAAAATAGGATGTTTTGGACTTACAGAATCAAACCATGGTTCAGATCCATCTGGAATGCTTACAAGGGCAAAGCGAGATGGAGATGATTGGATTATTAATGGCTCAAAGATGTGGATTACGAATGGCTCCATTGCAGATATTGCAGTAGTATGGGCTAGAGATGAAGATAATATTATTCGAGGCTTTTTATTAGAAAAGGGAATGGATGGGTTCAGCTCATCTGATATTCACGGAAAAATGAGCTTAAGAGCATCAATTACTTCAGAATTATTTATGAAAGATGTTAGAGTTTCGGATGCAAATAGACTGCCAGATATTGAAGGTTTAAAAGGGCCTCTTTCATGCTTAACTCAGGCTAGATATTCAATTGCTTGGGGAGTTATCGGGGCAGCTATCGATTGCTATGAAGTAGCATTAAGCTATAGTAAAGATAGAAAGCAATTTTCAAAACCAATTGCTGGTTTTCAACTTACCCAACAAAAATTAGTTTATATGATTGAAGAAATTACTAAAGCTCAACTTCTTGCTTTGCAGCTAGCTAGGCTTAAAGATAGTGGAGATTTAGAGCCTGCACATATATCGCTTGGAAAAAAGAATAATGTCGCAATCGCTAGAAAATGTGCACAATTAGGAAGAGAAATTCTTGGTGGAAATGGCATAATGGACGATTATCCAATGATGAGGCATATGATGAATCTAGAAACTGTTTATACTTATGAAGGAACTCATGAGATACATACACTTATTATAGGCCAAAAAATTACTGGCATACCTGCTTTTGAATAATAGGATCAATAGTATCAATAATTAGTTTTAGTAATTTTTCTCGATTGACTTCTTTTTTTGTCTCAAGGAAAATTGAAGTACTACTTACCTTTGCTTCTTTATCAATTGTCTTGATATCTATAATAGAATTAACATTCATTCCAATGCTTAGGGCTTGATGAGGCATTTTTTCTGATTTACCAGTTTGGATGTTGGATAGTAATATCCCAATAATCTTCTTGTTATTTGTATAGATATCATTTGGATATTTTATTTTTCCTTGGATATTATATGTAGATAAAACCTCTACCATCGCAATACAGCATTGGTCAACAAGCTCTTGTCCAAAATGATTATTCTGACCTAATATAATACTAAAAGTTAAATCTTTATATGGAGTTGAAATCCATTGTTTCCCATGCGTCCCCTTTCCATGAGTTTGATTGTCAGTAATAACTATTTTTCCAACATCATGTATTTGACAATTTTTATCTAGAGCAATACTTAAAGTAGATTCGATAGACTCTCTATAGATAATAGAATCTGAACCACTTAAAATCCACTTTGTATGAAAAAGTATACTTTTATAGTCTAGCTGCAAGGATCTAGTTTTTTTCTCATCTGAAAAGTAGCCCCTGGCTGTAATACTCCATTATTATCTTTGATAATATTTGCATTATCCATATAAATAACAACCCATGCTAGTTCATCGTTATATATTTTTTCAGCTAAGCTCCATGCAGTGTCACCTGACTGAATAGTATACTCAAAAAATTCTAATTCACAATTTTTTGCTTCAGCAGCATCTCTTTTTAGAGATAAGAAGTTATAAGGATATATTCTATCTGGATTCGGACCAATTTCTTGTTTATTCCATTCATATATTTCTCTCCACATAGAAGAATCACCATATTCTCTAGCAGCAATCTTAATTAAATAGTCACCTCTCTTAATCATGTATGGTTCGAACACAGTTACTGGCAATGGGGGAGATTCAGGTTCTTGAATAGTAAAGGTTTCTACTGAAACTTCTTGCTTAACTACCTCTTCTGCTCGGTCAGGTGTTTCTTGTACAGCAACTTCATTTCCAACATTTGGTATAGTTCCTGAGCAATTAATAATTAGTAAAGCACTCAGCAGTAAAATTTTTGTATTATTCATATTGTCCTCATTTTTAGTTTCTCTAATTAATGTTATTAATTTTATTATAGAATGTTCCTTATTTTTTTTATAATTATAAAGAATATTCTCCAAATACTTTTTTCAAGGAATGAGATATTTCTCCTAGAGTACATTTGTTATCACTACATGCTATAATATATGGCATTAAATTTTCGTCAGTTTTTGCTTTTTCTTCAAGCAATACAAGAGACTTATTAGCATCGGCTTGGTTACGAGATGATTTAAAATTTTTAACGACTAACAATCTGTCTTCTTCAACCAATTCTGTAATATTTTTTTCTTCTAAAGATTCTTTGTTTATAAATTTATTAACTCCTATTACAACTGCTTTTTTATCATCCAAATCATTTTGAAACTTTATTGACGATTCAGCAATTTCATTTTGAATAGTTCCATCTTGAATAAGTTTTTCAACTCCACCTTTTTCTAAGATATCATTAATCTTAATATTCACCTCTCTTACCATATCCTTAGTCATAGTGTCTACTAAAGAGCTATCTCCAATAGGATCAACAAATTCTGGAATTCCGCTTTCATGCGCAATTACCTGTTGTATTCTCAATGCTGATAAAGCATTCTTTTCAGATGGAAGACTTAGAGCTTCATCTTTTCCATTAGTATGAATTGATTGCGCCCCACCTAGTACTGCAGCGAGACTTTGAAGCGTTGTTCTTGGAGTATTATTCTCAATTTGCTGTGCTGTCAGAGTCGATCCTGCAGTCTGTACATGGAACCGACAGAGTTGAGATTTGATATTATCTATTTTAAATCTATCTCTAACAATATGAGCCCATATTTCTCTTGCTGCTCTAAATTTTGAAATTTCTTCGAAAAAATTTCGGTGAGAATTGAAGAAGAATGATATTTGAGTTGTTAGTTTTTCAATATCAATATTAGCTGCTCTCGCAGTTTCTAAATAAGTAATAGCATTGGCAAATGTAAAAGCTAGTTCTTGCACGGCTGTACTTCCAGCTTCTCTTATGTGATATCCTGATACAGATATAGAATTCCAATTTGGTAAGTTGTCTTGACAGTACTCAAATACGTCAGTTGTTAAGCGCAAAGAAGAATTGATGGGGAATATGTATGTCCCTCTGGCTATATATTCTTTTAGTATATCATTTTGAAGAGTGCCTCTTAATTTTTCTAGAGAGTACCCTCTTTTTTTAGCCAATGATATATAAAACGCTAATAATATTGATGCAGTAGAATTAATGGTCATAGACAAAGAGACTTCTTCTAAATTGATTTTATTGAATAGAGCCTCAATATCTGCTGAGGTCGAAATTGGTACTCCAGACTTACCTATTTCTCCAAAAGACATTTCATCATCGGAATCATAACCCATTTGCGTGGGCAAATCGAATGCAACCGATAATCCACTTACACCACTTTCTAGTAATGACTGATATCTTTTATTTGATTCAGATACAGATGAAAAACCTGCATACTGTCTCATAGTCCACAACCTATTGCGGTACATATCCTTATAGATACCTTTAGTAAATGGAAATTTTCCTATTTTTTTATTTGACATGATTTAACCTAATTTAATTCTAAAATCAGTATTGTAATTAATGAATTTTAACTAACATATACTATTATGGAGTATTCAAGAGCAGAAAAAATAAAATATTGGTGGCGATATAAGAACTATTTTACCAATCAATCTCAAAAATATGAGTATTCTACAGCTCAAAAAGGATCTATTTTAATAGTACTTCCAGATGGAGAAGTTGCATTTGATTTAGCAAATCTTTTTTTAGAAAAAATTCAAAATAACGATGTCAAAGTTAATTTTTTAGTTAAAGACTCTCTGATTAATTTTTATCCAATAGAATTGAGCAAGTCAGCATTATTATTTTCTTATAAAGATATTAATTCTTTGGGCGTTCCTACTGATCAGTTTGTAAAAAAAATCAAAGAAATGAGTCATGAGAATATGATTGATCTAAATATTAATTTTAGTCGTTTTTCTTCATTCCTTTTAAGGGCATGTCATCCAAAAGTAAGAATGGGTTTTAGTTATGATAATTCAAAAAAATATTATAATGTTATACTTGATACAAATTATCAAAGAGATTTAGAAGGAACATTTACTATGATTCAACAGTTTATAAAAATATAATGGACTATTTAAAAAAGATTATAATATCAGATCTTGTTTTATTAGACAAATCCAGCCCTCTATTTGAAACAGTAAAGTATCCTTGGGATTTGATTAATAGTATCCCTGATTTATTTTCAGAAGTTACGTCGACATATGATAGTAAAAAAAATGTAATTATTAATGATAGCGACGGTCCAGTTGTGATTGATGATACAGCTACAATAGAGCCCTTTACAGTTTTGAATGGTCCTTTATTTATAGGTAAAAATACTTTAGTCAAATCTCACTCTACTATATCAAATTCTATTATTAATCATGATTGTAAGGTAAGTGGAGAAATTCACTCTTGTATTTTTCAACCCTATTCAAACAAGGCTCATGATGGATTCTTGGGACACAGTTTCATTGGATCCTGGGCAAATCTAGGAGCAGGTACAACCACTAGTAATTTAAAAAATAATTATTCTTCTATAAGTGTAAAATGGGATGGCAAATTAATAGATACAGAATCTATATTTTTTGGTTCTATTATTGGAGAGCATGTTAAAACAGCCATTGGGACAAACTTAAACACTGGAACAGTTATTGAGTTGGGATGTAATATCGTTTCTCAATCTTTTCCGCCTAGACATATTGCCGCTTTTTCCTTATTCTATAAACACAAGTCAATGAAAATACAATTTGATAATTTTTGTGATACTGCAGAAAAAGCAATGCAAAGAAGGAATAAATCTCTTTCCTCCTCTGATAAATCTGTCTTAAAGAGTATTTACAAAAACTGTTGACTCCATAGCTAACTAATAATACTTTCGTCTCTATATGGAACCAATTGATTTAAACAGCGTAGACGAGGTAATAAGTCCTTGTTGTGATGAAGAAATAAGAACTTCAGAGATTGGTCCCAAGTTAAATTGTCCTCTTTGTAAAGCTAATCTGAAACAAAGAATATATCTTCCATTCCTTGAGTATCTAATGGAAAATGGTCATGTAGAAAACTTAGATTTCTTTGATTTAGATTTATATAGTCAAGACAAAGAAACTTTAGATAGTGAAGACGAAGAATTAGATCTGGATAAATACGAAGTCAAGAAGGATAGTCTAAACATATACGAAGATGATGCAAAATTTAGTTCAAATGCGCCAGTATCAGAAACTTCTATAGATGAGTCAGCAATGTCTAGTGATTGGACTAAATTTGCTACTGAAGACTCTGATTAATATACCTTTTTTGTAAAAAATTCACTTTACAATACATTGCAGTTAACGCTAAATTAATCAAGTCGAATATATTTTAGTTTTTACTGCTTTAATAATTTTCAGGCTATAAAATTATGAAAGATTGAAAGACTTTCCCCCGCTTATCAACTTTCTTTTATAGCCTGTTTTTTTATCGGTTTTATTCTTTTTTAATTTGCTTCATTAAAAGAATTGAATTAATATTGCCTATTAGACTGAGCAGTCGGTTTTTTTAAAAAATTTAATTATGAAAATAGCAGTACTAACCAAAGCAATCCCAAGTTATGAATCTAGTATTCGTATCGACTCTTCGTCCACATGGATTGATGAGTCAGTTGTTAATTTTGTGGTTAATGAAAGCGATTCCTATGCTTTAGAAGAAGCGTTACAAATTAAAGAAAAATTAGATAATGGAAGTGAAGTAGTGGTTGTGACTATGGGCTCTCAAGACAATACATCAAAAGTATTAAAAGATGGATTAGCTAAAGGTGCTGATAGAGCTATTTTTATTCAAAATGAAGATTCAAATACTGATCCACTATCTATTTCAAAATTATTTTCTCAAAACTTAAAAGATGAAAACTTCGATTTAATATTTTCTGGTTTACAGTCAGATGATTTAGGGTCTGGACAAACTGGAGTACTAATAGGGGAATTATTAGGAATGTCTACTGCCACACTTGGAATTGAAACAGATATTCAGGATGGTGAAATTAAAATCAAGAGAGAATTAGAGTCTGGATGGTTTCAATGGGTTACCCTGCCTTTCCCAGCTAGTGTATCGATTCAATCTGGTATTAACGAACCTAGATATCCTTCATTAAAAGGAATTATGGGCGCTAAACGCAAAGAATTAAAAGTAGTAGATGGGCAGCTTTCTGATAGTCCAAAACAAAATTTTATCAACTTATTTGTTCCTAAGACTGAAAAAGCCACAGAGAAAATTGAAGGCGATGTCGATGGAATAGTTGCAAAGTTAATGGATATATTAAAAAATAAATTACGAGTGATATCATGATCTTAGTTGTATTAGAAAATCAAAGAGGCAATATTCACGCCTTTAGTAAGGAGGCAGTAGCTGCCGGTCAAAACTTAGGATCTAAGCTAGGAATGGATGTGTCTATTCTATGTATGGGCGAAAATGCAAGCTCGCTTAAAGAGCAAGCCAATGACTATAAATCACAAAATTTAATTTTAGCAGAACACGATATGGTTAATACTTATTCTGCCGATGGATATTCAAAAGTTTTATCAGATGTCATTACAGATTTATCGCCTAAATACGTTATAATGGGCCACTCTTATATGGTACGTGATTTTTTACCTAGAGTAAGTGCAAAGTTAGATATACCATTTGTCAGTGATATCATATCGGTTACGTATGATGGAGGTAATCCGATATTTTCACGTCAAGTATTTAATGCAAAGCTGGCTACTAATATTCAGCCAGATTCAAATAGTAATACAACACTTCTTAGCTTCCAATCTGCAGCATTTTCTAGTGATAATATAGAATTGGGAGGTTCTGATGCTGCATCTGTATTTGAAGTAAATCTTAATATGGAAGATATTAAGTCTAGTAGTGAACCAGAATTTCAGGAATCTGCATCTGGCGTAGATTTAACTACCGCAGATGTCATTGTGTCTGTAGGCAGAGGTATTGAAAGTCAGGATAACATCCCTATGGTCGAATCCTTGGCAAAAGCAATGGGAGCAGAAATAGCTTCATCTAGACCTGTAGTAGATATGGGTTGGTTACCATCATACAGACAAGTTGGAAGTTCAGGACAGGCAGTATCCCCTAATTTATATTTCTCTGTGGGTATTTCTGGTGCTATTCAGCATGTAGTTGGTATGAAGGGCTCAAAAAATATTATTGCAATTAACAAAGATGAGGAAGCTCCTATTTTTGAGATTGCAGATTATGCTGTCATTGGCGATTTAATGGAGATCGTACCAAAATTGACAGAAGAGCTTCAGAAGTAAATAATATATATATCATATGATAAAGTTCTCTCTAATAGAACAATTAGTTTTAATCTTATTTTTGTCTTCCGGCCTATCTTTTTTCCTTTACCAGCTACTCTTACGTCTAAAAATTGTTTTAAAAGGTAAATCTGATTTCAGCATTGATAAACTTCCGGATCGATTGTTAAGAGTTTTTAATGAAGTTATTTTGCATAAAAAGGTTGCGAGTGGCGGAAGAAAATCTGCTGGAATAATGCACGCATTTGTTATGTATGGTTTTATCTTCTTTGGATTGATAACAATTAATCATTTTTTTATGGCATTCGGAATCCATCTCTTTAGTGAAACGTTTCGTTTTTGGTATTTTAGATTATTTGGAGGACCCTGGGCTTTTTTATGTTCATTTGGTATCCTGGGCTTAGCATACCGTAGATTTGTTTTAAAGCCAAAAGCTTTAGGTAAATTTTCTGCTACGTCAGGAGTAGTAACTATATTTATTGTGACTTTAATGGTCACATACCTAATAGATGAGACACATTTATTAAAGAGTCCAATGGCTCTTAAGGTAAATTGGTGGCTACATTCGGGAGTTATTGGTGGTTTTTTATTTCTAATTCCTAAATCTAAACATATGCATTTGGTTTTATCTCCATTTAATATTTTTCTAAAGCCATTTGAAATACCTCATCATCCAGCAGTGCCTATAGATTTAGAGGCATCCGAAGAAGAGCTAGATAATTTATTGTTAGACTTATCAAGGCTGAGTAAAGACCAAGCATTAGATATTTTTACATGTGTTGAATGTGGAAGGTGTACAGATGTATGTCCTGCAAACAGAGGTGGAGGAATCTTAGATCCAAAATATCATTTCATACTCAATTTAAAACAACCTATGCTTGATTCTGGCGATGTGAATGTAGTTGATAAAATCAATGTAGAAGCAGGATGGGAATGCACTACATGTCAAGCATGTACAGAAGTATGTCCCGTAGGGAATCATGTAGAAAAAGCAGATGAAATTAGAAGTTTCCAAGTATTAGCTGAAGGGGATGTTCCTCAGGAATATCAAAAATTATTACGCAATTTACAAGAAACGGGCAATACGGAAGGAGCATCATCAAGCGACTTACTTAAAGAGTTGCCAGCATATACTAGCGATAAAGAATTAGTGTTATGGTTAGGTTGTTTTGCTAAACATGCTATGGACCCAAATTTTGTAGGCTCTGTAAGAAATTTTACTAAAATTTTAGATTCAGCTGGGGTTACTTATGGAGTGCTTAGTAACGAACAATGTTCTGGAGATCCTGCAAATAAATTAGGTGATAAGTTAACATATCAATTATTAATGGATCAAAATGTTAAAGAATTAAATAAGGTAAAAAATGTGACCACTATGTGCCCACATTGCGTAGTTAATCTCCAAAAAGAATACAGCAAGTATCATGAAATTAAATATGAGGTAAAACATCATACTCAGGTAATATCAGAATTGTTAGATCAAGGTAAAATCAATATTAATCCAGGAGCTCTTGAGAAGGTAACATATCATGATCCTTGCAATCTTTCTAGAACGCTCGATGAAGTTAGTGCGCCACGAAACGCGATTAAAGCTGCCGCGCCAGACTTTTTTGAATTAGATGAGAGCGGAAAAGAAACTTTATGTTGTGGAGCTGGAGGAGCACTTTGGTGGAAGAAAGATAGTGGAGAAGGACGTACTCATCTACTAAGAGCAGAGCAAGTTATTGAGTCTAAAACGGATACAGTTGTAACCGGTTGTAATTTTTGTTATGGTATGATGAATCAAGGGATTGGCCCACTTACTCCTGCTGGCCAAGAAACAATCAAAGTAAAAGATGTGGCAGATATTGTTGCAGAAAATTTGTCTTAATTTATTTTTTACTATAAATCTGAATAGCCGAACATGGTTCCCCAAAATAAATATCCTTGGCATAGTTCGATAAGTGCGATGAAATAATTAGATATGCCCATGTCGGAACTGGTACCCCAGCACAACCTTTAATCATCACTTTTTTATTGCTGAATGATTTCCAATCTATTTCTTTTATTTGAACACGAAATTCTTTTTCTTTAATCATACCATCAGAAAGAAAATCATCTAAGCGAATAGTTTCCATTAGCTTAAAGTAGTAATAGTGGCATTTAATTTTTCAATAAATAGATCTATTTCTGAACTATCATTATAAATATAAAGGCTGAGCCTTAAACATGATGAAATATCTAGCTTATCCATTAATGGAGAGCAACAGTGTCTTCCAGACCTCATAGTAATGCCTTCATAATCTAGCATTTGGGCGATATCTCCAGAATGAATACCATCTATATTAAAACTCACAATAGAAATACGATTCTGAGAAGGTCCATATATAGTAATTCCATCAATCTTACTTAATTCTTTAAAAGCATATTCAGATATCATTTCAGTATGCTTTGTAATCTCATTAATTCCGAGCTCATTGATAAAATCAATTGCATAGCTTAATCCAATCACTTGCGAAGAATTAGGTGATCCTGCTTCAAATTTGTATGGGATATCGTTCCATGTAGATTCTTGTAGTCCTACTTCTTTTATCATCCCACCACCTGTTTGATAAGGTTCCATTTCTTCTAATAAATCTTGTTTACCATATAATACTCCTACGCCAGTAGGGCCCAACATTTTGTGACCTGAAAAAGCAAAAAAATCACAATCTAGTTCTTGTACATCAATCTTAAAATGAGGAGTACTTTGACAGCCATCGACCATTACTAAGGTATTGTTCTGATGCGCAAGATAGGTAATTTCTTTGAGTGGATTAATCGTCCCTAATACATTAGAAGCTTGTGTGATTGATAGCATTTTAACTTTATCGGTCAGTTTATTTTTTAAACTTTCCATATCCAAGGTACCATCTTCTTTTATGGAGATATAGTCTAATTTAGCTCCAGTGCGCTTGGTAATGACTTGCCATGGCACAATATTTGCATGATGTTCCATCTCAGTTATTAATACAATATCATCTTTACCAAGATTGGAAAATCCCCAGGCATCAGCAACAAGATTGATAGCTTCTGTTGCTCCCTTAGTAAATATAATTGAAGAAGAATCTTTTGATCCAATAAATTTTGCAACTTTATTTCTAGCCCCTTCAAACGCATTAGTTGCTTTTTCGCCTAATTCATATACGCTTCGATGCACACTACCATAGTAATTTTTATAGAAATCACTTTCTGCTTCAATGACCGATAAAGGCTTTAAGCTTGTAGCTGCATTATCAAGATAGATAAGTTTTTTACCACGATTCTTTTGTTTTAGTATAGGAAATTGACTTTTTATTTTTTCAATATTCATAGAAATCTAGTAAAGACCAAGTTGTAATTTTGCTGCATCAGACATCATATCTTGGTTCCATTGAGGCTCCCAAACTAGCTCGACATCTACAGATTTAGCTCCACTCAATGAGGATAATTTTTGTTTTACTTCATCGGCAATGACTGGACCCATTCCACATCCTGGAGCAGTTAAAGTCATTTGTATTCGAATGTTTACACCATCATCTTCTTGGTCAATATCGGTATTGTATACCAAACCTAAATCAACAATATTAACAGGAATTTCAGGATCGTAACATGTATGTAATACATTCCAAATTTCTTCTTTATTGGCAAAATTATTAGAATTTATAAGTCGTTTTTCTTCTCCAATAGCTTCCCCGTCAATACCTTTTATTTGATACATATTTCCCTCAACAACAACAGTATAGTTGTCACCTAGAGACTGAGTAAGAATGCCGGACATTCCTTTATTTAGAGTAGTTTTAATACCGTCAGGGACGCTATGTACTACTACATCTTTTTCTAATATAAATTCTTTATTCATTTATTAACTCTTTCTTTATAAACAATAATGCACCAATAAATCCATTCTGTCTTTGACTCGAAATAGTTGGTCCTATGTTAAGCCATTCAAAAATCTTTATAGGTTCATCAAAATCATCTATAAAATCAATAATATTCTTTTTTTGTTCATTATTAAAGCCAATCTGTAAAATTCTTAATAATCCTTTAACTATCGAACTTTCAGAATCAACAGTAATAGATATAGTATCTTGATTTTGAATCTTAACCCATGTTTGAGATGTGCATGCATGCACTTTATTAGATTCTATTTTGTCTGCCTCATTAATGCAGTCAATTTTTTTCCCTAAATCAATTAAATAGACCAATCGATCTTGGCCATCAAGAGTTGAAAATCCGTCTCTAATATGAGACAATTTTTCAGTTATGCTACCCATCGATCCAATGGTTTAGATTGTTTTCAGATAAATTTCTTATATCATCGTTTACAAAATCTTGTAAAATTTCTTTTGCGAATGCCTTCACTAGGATGTTGTTAGCATCCGACTCTTTAATTCCTCTTGCTCTTAGGTAAAAGATACTATCTTTATCTAATGCTCCAGTAGTAGATCCATGACCACATTTCACATCATCTGCATAAATTTCTAGCTGAGGGTTAGAGTGTGCCGTGGCATTTTGAGATAACAACAAATTTTTGTTTGATTGATTAGAATCTGTTTGTTGCGCTCCAGCTGCTACAATAACTTTTCCATTAAATACGCAGGTTGCTCGGTCTTTCAGAATATTACGTACATTTTGAAAGCTGATACAATGTTCAGCATTATGATTCATTAGTATATTATTGTCTAAATGTTGTTGATTTCTTGCAAGATTTAAAATATTAATTTTAACTTCTGATCCTTCTTTATTTAAATCTATCTCTATAAAATTTTTATTAAATGTTGAATTGATATTCATGCTATCGATATTCAATAGTACGTTTCTTCCCAATTCATAGTAATTATATCCCAAATAGTTACTTTCTGTACTATCATCATACATCATAGAATGATTTAAAATAGTATTTTCAGAACATATAAATTTGTTAAGACTTAGATTAAAACTACTAGAACCTTTATTGACATCTTTTTCGATGATTGAAATATTATTACCCTGATTAAGTTTGAAAATGTTAAATGATGAGATTCTAAGACCTTCATTTTTTTTGCTATAAAAATTTAAAATTTGAATTGGAGTATCAAACTTACTTCCTTTTTTAAATTCAAAATATTTTCCAGACTTAATGGTAGACAGTCCAAGATGAAACAATGCTTCTTTTTCAAAGTTAGAGGAAGTAGAGCAGATATTTTCATCGCTTAATTGATCAATGTCCAAGATAGTCATATCGTCTTTATATATAAATTTATTTAAAGATTCTAATGTGATTTCTCCGTTCATAAAGCATAGAGTATATTCATCGCCATGATTATCGATTGACGTATCTTTATCATCAGAATTATTAGAAAGATATTTTTTTAAGTGCTTACTTGAAGAAAATTTCCAATTTTCAAGTTTTTTTGATGGATAGCCTATTTCTTCAAATCTGCTATGACTGTATTTTTGTATTTTTTTTAACATATTTTATTTCACAAGCCATGAATAACCATTTTTTTCTACTTCATGTACTAACGTCATATCTCCTGATTTGACAATTTTACCATCAATCATTATATGAACTACATCCGGTTTAATATACTCGAGCAGTCTTTGATAGTGAGTAATGATTAATACAGAATTATTATCATTTTTAAATTCATTTACACCTTTTGCTACGGTACGTAATGCATCCACATCTAACCCTGAATCAGTTTCATCTAGAACAGCTAATTGTGGATTCAACATTAGTAGTTGTAAGATTTCACTTTTTTTCTTTTCTCCGCCTGAAAATCCATCATTAATAGATCGTTTTAGAAATGAATCATCTAAACCAAGCTCTGATAATATTTTTTTGGCAGTTGCAAGAAATTTAACAGCATCCATTTCTTCTTCTCCATCATGTTTATTTTTTGCATTTAATGCTGCTCTTAAAAAATATGCCATGCTTACACCTGGTATAGCTACGGGATACTGAAAGCATAAAAATAGTCCTTGAAGGGCTCTATTTTCAATACTCATTTCTGTAATATCATTCCCATTCATTGCAATTGAGCCACCATCTACTTCATATGTTTCATTTCCAGCGATAACATTGGCTAATGTGCTTTTTCCAGATCCATTACGACCCATAATGACATGAATTTCACCCTTAGGAATTTCTAAGTTTATTCCTTTTAGAATGGCTTTGTCTTCAATTGATGCTTTTAAATTTTTAATTTTAATCATTTATTTATCCTACGCTATTTTCTAATGTTACTTCAATTAATTGTTTTGCTTCTACAGCAAATTCCATTGGTAGTTCTGCAAACACTTCTTTACAAAATCCATTTACAATCATAGATACTGCATCATCAAGATTAATTCCTCGTTGATTACAGTAAAATAATTGGTCTTCACCTATGCTCGATGTGGTAGCCTCATGTTCCATTTTTGCAGTTGGATTTTTAACATCAATATATGGGAAAGTATGTGCTCCACATTTATTTCCGATTAAGATAGAATCGCACTGTGAAAAATTTCGTGCATTATCTGCATTTTTTAGAATTTTGACCCCACCTCTGTAGGTATTTTGCCCTTCTCCAGCTGAAATTCCTTTTGATATAATTGTACTTTTGGTATTCTTACCAATATGAATCATTTTTGTACCCGTATCGGCTTGCTGCTTATTTTTCGTAACAGCAACAGAATAGAATTCTCCAACACTATGATCTCCCTGCATTATTACACTAGGATATTTCCATGTAACTGCAGATCCAGTTTCTACTTGAGTCCAAGAAATCTTAGCTCTATCTCCAGTGCATATTCCCCTTTTAGTCACAAAATTATAAATTCCACCTTTGCCTTCTTTATCTCCAGCATACCAATTTTGAATAGTAGAATATTTGATTGTTGCATCTTTGTGCGCTACTAATTCTACACATGCTGCATGCAATTGATTTTCATCGCGCATAGGAGCAGTACATCCTTCTAAATAGCTTACATGACTACCTTCATCGGCTATAATGAGCGTTCTTTCAAATTGACCAGTATTAGCTGCGTTAATTCTAAAATATGTAGACAGCTCCATAGGGCAACGAACATTTTTAGGGATATAAACAAAAGATCCGTCACTGAATACTGCGGAGTTTAAGGCTGCAAAATAATTGTCTGTACTTGGTATTACTGAGCCTAAATATTTTTTGACTAATTCTGGATGATCAATTACCGCTTCAGAGAAAGAACAAAAGATAACCCCATGTTTTGCAAGCTCTTTTTTAAAGGTCGTTGCCACTGATACGCTATCAAATACAGCGTCTACCGCAACACCTTCAAGTCGTTTTTGTTCATTCAATGAAATACCTAATTTATTATATGTTTCAATAATATCAGGATCAACATCATCTAGACTATCATTTTGTTTATATTTAGGAGCTGAATAATAACTCAATGCTTGGTAATCTACAGGAGTATAATCTACTTGTGCCCATGTAGGTTCTTCCATTTTTTTCCAGCTCTCATATGCTTTTAGTCGCCAATCCAATAACCATTGCGGCTCCTTTTTTAATTTTGAAAGTTTTGTAATAACCCCTTCATCTAGTCCAGGTTCAAAGGTAGTTGTTTCAATATCGGTTGTAAAACCATATTTATATTCTTGATCCAGGGTTGAATCAATAATTTGTTGATTTTTGTCAATCATTATGCTGAAAAGCTAATACCACAGCCACATGTTCGATTGGCATTGGGGTTATTAACTTTAAATCCTCCATTTAGTAAATCGTTAGAAAAATCTATTTCACATCCTCTGACATAAATCCAACTTTTCACGTCACAAAATATTTTGATTCCATGGCTTTCATATACTTTATCAAATTCCTTTTTTTCACCATCAAAAGTAATATTATACGACATCCCTGAGCATCCGCCAGTATCAATGGCAACACGAACACCTTTTTTTGATGACTCTTCGCTTTCCATGATATTTTTTAGTCGTATAGCAGCTTTTTCTGATATAGTAATAGGTTGTTCTAGTGGTTGGTTTTCCATATTAAAGTCCAAGTTTTTGTTTGCCTTCTTCAGTCATCATTTCTGGACTCCAAGGCGGGTCAAATGTAATCTCTACATTAATAGTATCCATGTATTTTAATTCATTAATCTTATTTTTAATATCGTCTATCATATACTGACCCATTGAGCATCCCGGCGTTGTTAAGGACATAGTAATATCTACCCCAAATCTTTCTTTAGGCTGTTCATAGATATGCAAGTCATAGATGAGCCCAAGGTTCCAAAGATCAATTGGAAGTTCAGGATCATAACATTTTTTTAGTATATCAATTATGCTGTTTTTTATATCTTTCATAACAGGAAAAAAATTTAACTCATACGGGCGTTATGTCCTATATTTTTAGAAAATATTTGTTCCAATACTAATCTTATTATAAGTTGATGTTGATTTAACTAAATAATGGGAATTTGAAATATGGCAACTTTGATTTTACGCGACACGCACCGCATACTAGTAGAAAAAATGAAATCTCTCAATAAAGAGAAAAGAGAGACTTCATTAAGGATTAGAGAAGCAGCTGATCAAGGAGATCTTAAAGAAAATGCTGAATATCACGCCGCTAGAGAGCATCAAAGTTTGCTTGTGTATAAAATACAATTTCTGCAGTCTCATGCACCATTTAAAATGATCGGAAACAGTGATATTGAAACTGATGATGTAGGATTTGGCAATAAAGTTACAATCCATGAAGAAGGCAAAGATCAGGCTGAAGACTATTATATGTTAGGTCCTATCGAATCTGAGCTAGATCTTTATCCTCTAGCTGTAACTTATAAGTCACCTTTTGCTCAAGCAGTAATTGGCAAAAAGATTAATGAAAGCTTTACCCTTGAAATTCAGGGAAAAGATATAAAATTCACAATTACTGCAATTGAAAAAATTTCTGCAGAATAAAATAAAATAATCTGACATAAAAATACTCATTTTTTAATTTCTATAACTAATTGCTTACTTTATTTCCGTAATGTAAATTGGTGTTCATTTGAAGGCAATAATGAGTAAAAAAGCTAAAATAGAGACACTAGATAATGTAACCATTCGATTTGCGGGCGACTCCGGAGATGGAATGCAATTAAGTGGAGGAAGATTTACTCAAACCTCTGCAATTATGGGAAATGATTTAAGTACTCTACCAGATTTTCCTGCTGAAATTCGCGCACCTGCTGGATCTTTAGCTGGAGTGAGTTCATTCCAAATTCATTTCAGTTCTCAAGAAATTCATACACCAGGAGAAAATCCAGATGTATTGGTCGCAATGAATCCAGCAGCTTTAAAAGCGCATTTAAAAGATCTGACGCCAGGTGGAACATTAATTATTAACAAGAATGCATTTACGACTAAAAATTTAAAACTTGCAGGATATGAAAGTGACCCAACGGAAGATGGATCTTTAGAAGATTATTATTCTGCTCATTTTATAGAGATGAGCAAACTAGTGAATCTTGCATGCGAAGGAATTGATTTAGCTCCTAAGTTAATTGATAGAACAAAAAATTTATGCGCTTTGGGCGTTTTATTCTGGATATATGATAGGCCTTTAGAGCCCACCATTGACTGGTTAAATAAAAAATTTAAATCCAAGCCTGATATTGTCGATGCAAATGTGAAAGCACTGCATGCCGGATATAACTATGCAGATACTGCTGAGATATTTACTACAAAATACATAGTAAATAAAGCAAAACTACCTGCAGGAAAATATAGAAATATTAATGGAACACTGGCTACATGTCTTGGTTTACTAACTGCAGTAGAAAAAAGCAATTTAAGTCTTACCTTTGCAGGGTATCCTATTACTCCTGCAAGTAATATATTACATACATTAGCTAATTGGAAAAGATTTGGTGTAAAAACCTATCAAGCCGAAGATGAAATTGCCGGGATAGGAGCAGCTCTTGGCGCATCTTACGGAGGTTCTTTAGGTGTGACTGCATCTTCAGGTCCAGGAATTGCTTTAAAAGGAGAATTCTTAGGCCTAGCAATCATTACTGAGTTACCATTAGTTGTTATTAATGTGCAAAGAGGTGGCCCAAGCACTGGATTGCCTACGAAAACTGAGCAATCAGACTTATTTCAAGCAGTATATGGAAGAAATGGAGAAGCTCCAATGCCAGTTATTGCAGCATCTACACCAGGAGATTGTTATTATACAGCGTACGAAGCTTGTAGAATAGCAGTAAAATATATGACCCCAGTAATGATGCTTTCTGATGGATATTTAGTAAATGGATCAGAGCCGTGGATTATTCCAAATCCTGATGACCTTAATGATTTTGATGCAGAGTTTGTAAAAGAAAATTTAACTGATGAACAATACTTACCCTATAAGCGTAACGAAGAAACACTAGCAAGGGGATGGGCAATTCCAGGAACTAAAGGTTTGGAGCACCGTATTGGTGGAATAGAAAAGCAAGATGTTACCGGCAATGTAAACTACGATTCAGACAACCATGAAAAAATGGTTCAAATCAGAGCACGGAAAATAGCAAATATTGCCAATGAGTTACCTCCCACAGAAGTATTTGGAAAAAAAGAAGGCGATTTATTAATTTTGAGTTGGGGAAGTACTCATGGAACTTGTAAGTCAGCGACAGAATCTTTGCTATCAGAAAATTTAAAAGTAGCACATGTATCTATCAGATGGATTAGTCCACTTCCAAATGATTTAAAAGATATTTTATCAAACTATAAGAATGTGTTAATTCCTGAGATTAATACTGGACAATTTCGTCAAATAATTCGCGCAGAATTTTTAGTAGATGCAATTGGATTAAATGAAGTTCAAGGTAAGCCATTAGGCGCTTCTACTATAGTTGCAAAAGCAAAGGAAATTATCAATGAGCGATAAGCCATTACTAAAAAAAGCTGATTTCCAATCAGATCAAGCCATTCGTTGGTGTCCAGGATGTGGAGACTATGCTATACTAGCACAAACACAAAAAACATTTCCTCAGATTACTGAAGATAAAGAAAATACGGTCTTTGTATCAGGGATTGGATGTTCTAGTCGATTCCCTTATTATATGAATACGTACGGATTTCATACAATTCATGGACGAGCTCCAACAATTGCTAGTGGATTAAAGATAGCTAATCCAGATTTATCTGTATGGTTAGTAACAGGAGATGGTGATGGACTTTCTATCGGAGGAAATCATATGATTCACTTGCTAAGAAGGAATTTTGATATAAATATTATGTTATTTAATAATCGTATTTATGGATTAACAAAAGGACAGTATTCTCCTACGTCAGAGCAAGGAAAAGTAACATATTCTACTCCAATGGGTTCATTAGATTATCCATTCAAGCCTACAAAGTTAGCACTTGGAGCAGAAGCCTCTTTTGTAGCCAAAACAATCGATAAAGAATTAAAGCATTTACAAGCTATGATTCTGCGAGCAAATGAGCATAAAGGAACTTCATTTATTGAAATCTACCAAAATTGTAATATTTTTAATGACGGCGCTTTTGCTAAGTTAACTGATCGAGATACCAAAGAAGAACAATTGCTTCGATTGGAACATGGCAAGCCACTCATTTTTGGCATCGAGAAAGATAAAGGTATTTACTTAGATGGCACTACTCCTAAGGTGGTTAAAATAGGGGATGAGTACTCTATAGATGATATTGTAGTACATGACGAAGAAGATAGGTTTATAGGTGATATGTTAGCTAACTTTACTGAGAGTGAAGAATTTCCAGAACCAGTTGGAGTTTTATATTGTAAAGAAAGACCAACTTACGATAGTCTTATGAGCGCTCAAATGGACGAATCTCAAAAAGGAAGTAAGAGCTCAAAAGGATTAAATGAATTACTTAACGCCGGAGATACTTGGGAGGTAAAATGACAAAATTTAGAACCGAAAAAGATAGCTTAGGGGAAGTTAAAGTTCCTGCTAACGCTTATTACGGAGCACAAACTCAGAGAGCAGTTGAAAATTTTGAAATTGGATGGCCGATGGAGTTTAGTCTTATCTTACCTTATATCATTATCAAAAAAGCTGCAGCCATGACTAATCATGCTCAGAAAAGATTGTCAGAAAAATTAGCTAATTCTATTATGAAAGCCTGTGATGATATCACAGATAATCCTGAAAAATTTCTTGATCAATTTCCTGTACCTGTATTTCAAACAGGAAGCGGAACCCAAACTAATATGAATGTTAATGAGGTTGTAGCTAATAGAGCGAATGAAATATTAGGCGGGAAGTTAGGTGAATATAAATTTGTTCATCCAAACGATCATGTGAATATGTCACAATCCACTAATGATACATTTCCAACTGCTATTTTAGTAGGGTGCGTACTAAGTGTAGAAGATAATTTATTACCAACCTTAGAGCTTTTGAAAAAAGGATTACAAAAAAAGAGTAAAGAATTTGATAGTATTATAAAAGTAGGTAGAACGCATTTACAAGATGCCACTCCTATAAGGTTGGGCCAGGAATTTTCTGGATATACTTCGATGATTAGTTATGACATTGAAAGAATTAAAACAGCAGCAAAAGAGTGCAGACAACTCCCAATTGGAGGAACCGCTGTAGGAACAGGAATTAATACTCTTGAAGGATTTGATACATTAACAGCTAGCTTTATTGCTGAGGAAACTGATATTGAGTTCAGTGTATGTGATAATAAATTTGAATTACTTTCGTCTCAGAATCCTTTATCAAATCTATCATCTCAGATAAAAATATGCGCAGGATCTCTTAATAAAATTGCGAATGATATTAGATGGTTGGCTAGCGGTCCTATGGCAGGCATTGGAGAACTAAAACTTCCTTCTAACGAGCCAGGAAGTTCTATTATGCCAGGAAAGGTTAATCCAACACAATGCGAAGCAGTAAATATGGTATATGCACAAATTTTAGGTAATGATTTAACAGTCAATTACGCTGGATCAAATGGAAATTTTGAGCTGAATACTTATAGACCAATTATTGCATCTTCAATCCATGAATCTATTACGTTATTAGCGGAAGTTGCAGAATCTTTCACCTTAAATGCATTAAATGGACTAGAAGCTAATAGAAAAAAAATTCAAGAAAATTTAAATAAATCATTAATGTTAGTTACGGCATTAAATCCAGTTATTGGTTATGAAAAATCAGCAGAAATTGCAAAGAAGGCTTTAAAAGAGAACATTTCATTGAAAGAAAGTGCCAAGAAATTAAAATATCTTTCGGAACAAGAGTTTGATGAGATCGTTAAACCAGAATTGATGGTTTCTCCAAAAAAATATGATTAAATCCTTTTTAAGTTCTGTTAGAATCATTGCTTATCTTTCTATCTTAGTAATCTTCTATGTTGTATATCTATCAAGAGACTTGCCTTCATTAGAGCGATTGGAGACATTCGATCCAGCAATGTTATCTACGCTCTATGACAGAAATGACGAAGTCATTGGTGAATTCTATATTCAAAAAAGAGTATTTATTGATATAGAAGATATGCCAGAACATCTTAAGCATGCAGTTATTGCATCAGAGGATAAGCGATTTTACCGACATTGGGGAGTTGATTTACAAAGTGTTTTTCGTGCCGTTATAGTTAATGTTTCTTCCATGAGCTTTAGACAAGGCTTTAGTACTCTATCTCAACAGTTAGCAAGAAATCTTTATAAAGAGGTTGGATTTAGAGATAGCATTACAAGAAAACTGAAAGAAATGATAACTGCCATTCAGATTGAAAGAACCTATACGAAAGAAGAGATTTTAGAAATGTATTTAAACACAGTACATTTCGGACATGGAACCTATGGTGCTGAATCAGCTGCAAAAAGGTACTTTAATAAAAAAGCATCCGAGTTAACAATTGGAGAATCTGCAATGCTCGTAGGGCTATTGCCTTCTCCTGCCAATTATTCTCCTCTAAGAAACTTAAATAAAGCAATAGAGAGAAGATCTATTGTTTTAAAGGTAATGTATAATCAAGACTATATTGATCACCAAGAGTACATAGAGAATAATAGTATTATCCCTGATAACATTTCCTATGAAATTCCAAGAGGTAAAGCCCCTTATTTTGCAGAATATGTTAGAAGAATTTTAGAAAAACAAGATGATGAATTAGGTATTAATATTTATCAGGATGGACTAAAAATTTATACAACTTTAGACTATCGACTTCAAAAGATTGCAGAAGATGTTGTGATGAAAACACTTAAAAAAAATCAAGATGAATTCAATACCCAACTTTTTGAAGACTCTGATAGGTTTTCCAAGCTAGGATATTTATCTATTTTTCCTGAAGACTCAGTAAAAATGATGTTGAATGGGCAGATGAAGCTATATGAAGAGCTAAGACAAAACTTATTGGTACAATGCGCATTCATTGCTTTGGATAGTAAGAATGGAGAGATATTAGCAATGATTGGTGGAAGATCTGATTATTTAGATCAATACAATCGATCAACTCAAGCTCTACGACAACCAGGCTCTGTATTTAAACCATATATCTATACTGCTGCAATTGATAATAATTATCCAGTTACCACACAACTTCTTAATCAGCCCGTTGCCTTATATAGAAATAATGCTAAGGGAGAGAAAGAAAAATGGACTCCTAGAAATTATGATAATAGTACTGGAGGGTTAACTACATTGAGGGAAGGTCTACGAAGATCATTAAACCTAATTTCTGTACGAATGGTTCAAGAGCTAGTTCCACCTCAACAGGTTAAAAATATAGCAAGAAGAATGCAGATTAATTCTTCCATTAGAGCGGTAGATGCAATTGCATTAGGAACCTCCGAAGTTAAACCAATAGAGATTGTAGCTTCATATGCAACATTTGCTAATAAAGGAATCTATTCTTCTCCTATTGCCATCACTAGAATTGAAGATAAATATGGTCAGATTATTAAAGAATTTACTAATACTCAGAAAGAAGTTTTAAGCCCTGAAACAGCTTATATGGTCACCAATTTATTGCAAACGGTTATGGATAAAGGTACTGGCGGAAGCGTACGATGGAAATATAAATTTAGACATGCAGCAGGCGGAAAGACAGGTACTACACAAAACTGGAGTGATGCATGGTTTGTTGGGTTTACTCCTAGTATTACCGCTGGAGCATGGTTTGGAGTAGATCAATACCCTATTAGCCTTGGTAAAGGTCAAGCTGGAAGTGTAGCAGCACTACCTGCATGGGCATTGTTCATGAAAGAAGCACACAAAACATTAAACATACCAAACGAACCATTTGTAATGCCTGAAGGTGTGGTAGAAGTAGAAATTGATTCTGATACCAAGCAATTACCTACATCAAGAACGAAGAAAACTGAAATAGAAATATTTTTAAAGAGCAATCAACCTAGATCTAATTAATTCTTTTTATCTGATAAAAATAAGATAATTATTCCCACTATAAACAATACAATATTTGGCATCCATGATCCAATAGCAGGATCTAAGAGAGCTCTATCGGCTAGTTGTTCTCCCCATATTAATAGAATATAATATATAAGAAAAAATGCAATACTTAAGGCAGAGGCTATTGTAATCCCACCTTTTCTTACTAGTATACCTAGAGGAGCTCCAACAAGAGTAAATAATATACAGGCTACTGCAAGTGTAAATTTTTTATGGATCTCAACAAGAAATTTGTTATTATTTTTTTCATAATTTTCTATAAGAGTAAATTCATTTTGGAACTGTCTTGCATTGTTATTTAGAGATCTTATTTTTTCTTTTTCTTCGTAGTCACTGGTAGGAATTTTGTTATTATAATCTCGATTTTCATCTATTTCAGGAGAAGTATCCTCTTTCAATATTTCAATTTGATTCATGATACCAGCAAGATTCATCTGACTATTTGGATCTATACCAATATCATTTTTAACCGTTTCGATACGTTTTTTTATTTGTTCTATAGATATTTTATTCTGTTGAATTTTTTCAATCATTGCAGGGACTTTCATTTCACGGTCAGTGCGATTAGACTCACTGGTTCTATTCAATAATAAGTCATCTATAGAAATGATAATCTGATGTGTACCAAATTTTATCTTACGATAATGATCATAATTTTCTAAATCAATTTCATGAATTTCACCATCTTGTAAATTCACTGTAATAATACCACCTTTAGACTCTAGAGATCCGCTCTTTGCATAGATAGTGGTTTGTTCTGAGCTTGTATTTTTGCTAAATATTTTTACATCTTTAAATTCTTTACCATCTAATTCTTTTACAATCATGGTGTATTGTGGAATCATATCGACAAAGTATCCAGGTTCAATGGTCAGCTCAGGTTTTTTTTGATAAATATCTCTGGCCAATAATCGAGCATTATAATTCATGTCAGGAAGAATAAAGTTGTTGAATAGGCATAATAGAAATCCTATGATACTTCCAAACCATAGTGCTGGTTTGATAATGCTAAATAAATTTACACCTGCAGATTTTAATGCAGTAATTTCGTTCTCTTGTGACATTCTACCGTAAGTCATCACGCTAGAAATTAATAGAGACATTGGAACAGATAATGCAATGATCCACGCAAGATTTAAATAGAGATATTCTAAAATAGTAAACATATCTAATCCCTTACCTAGAAAGCGATCAATTGCTCTAATAAGGAATTGAAGAAATAGTACAGTAGTAATCACTCCAACGGATAGAACGAATGGAATAAAGGACTGTTTAATTAAATATTTGTTTAAAGTGCTCATTTTAAATTATTTGTAAAAATTTAACTCTACTTGTGTAAAAACCTAAACTATAATAAGTTTGCAGGCTTATTTAGTTTATTAAGCCAATGGTGACTGTAGCTCAGTTGGTTAGAGCCCCGGATTGTGATTCCGGCTGTCGTGGGTTCGAGTCCCATCAGTCACCCGTATAAATTTCGGGATATAGCGTAGTCCGGTTAGCGCACCTCGTTTGGGACGAGGGGGTCGCAGGTTCAAATCCTGCTATCCCGACATTGAAAAGTCTCTTCTTTCGAAGAGACTTTCTTTTTATAGATTAAAATAATCCATAAACAGACAGGACTACTTCGATTGTCTTTTTTGATGTAAATTAAATAATGGGATTCCTAAATAAAATTATCGACGGTGATAAAAAAATTGAACTTTATAAGTTCGCAGGGGAAGGATTTATTCGACTACCTGATGACTATCACAATGACAATGCAGTCAAAGTATGCTTTCTAGATCTTGAGACAACTGGACTTAATAAAGATTCATGTAAGATTATAGAGTTTGCTGGAAAAGTAACGGCGATCGATAAGGATAGCGGAGAATTATTAGGAATAGTAGATGAATATGAATCGTTTAACGATCCAGAAGAATCTCTTGAGCCAGAGATAGTTAGAATTACCGGTATTACGGATGAGATTGTTGCTGGACACTCTATTGATTGGGAATCTGTATCTCGTGTTTTAAATAATACAGATATTATTGTAGCTCATAATGCAAGTTTTGATCGTTCATTCATGGATCGATACCTACCCCTTTCGCAAGATAAAGTCTGGGTATGTTCTGTTGGTGATATCAATTGGCCAGAAAGAGGTTTTGGTGCAAGAGGCCAAGAAATTTTATGTATTTGGCATGGCTTTTATTATGAATCACATCGTGCCATGTATGACGTAGATGCACTTATTCATCTTGTCACCCACAACGCAGAAGGTTCAGATAATGCTGTGTTAGAATTAATAGAAAATGCTGCAAAGCCTACCTACAAGATAGCTGCAGTGAGCAGTCCTTTTGAAACCAAAGATATATTACGAGCCCGAAAATATCGTTGGGATCCAGCCAATCGATATTGGTGGAAAAATATTTTATTTGAAGACATTGATAGCGAGAAAGATTGGATGGCTGATAATGTTTATAATGGTCATTTCAAGGGTAAGATCGATGAAATTTCATTGATTGATAAACACAAGTCTTAATCTTTTAATATTGAAACATATTAACATCGATAATATATTAGCCCGTGTTAACATCCCAATTTTTAATCGATGAGAAAGTATGTTGCGGTCGCGGTTGCAGAATGTGTCCTTATGAACCAAGGCATATTAAAGGCAATACAGACTTACAAGAAAGATGGAAGCATTCCAATAGCAATGAAAATTTAAGGAGACTTAATAATATGACGAATACAATAAATATGCCGATGATTGGCCTAGGAACATGGTTAATCCCAAATGATGTCGTAGAACGTGTGTCTACTGATGCTATTAATGCAGGGTATCGTCATATAGATACTGCGCAAGCATATCGTAACGAAGAAGGTATCGGTCATGCTTTACAAAAAGCATCCGTCCCTAGAAAAGAAATGTTTATCACAACAAAAATGTGGCCAGGAATGTTTGGACAAGAAGAACCTTTTCAAACTTTCGAAGGGGTAATGAATGCATGCGATGATAGTCTTAGATTATTGCAAATCAATGAAATTGATTTATACTTAATTCATAATCCTTTTGCTAAAGATCTTCGCTTAGAACAATGGGAAGCTATGATTGAATTAAAAAAACAAGGCAAGGTCAAAAATATTGGAGTGTCTAATTATAATGTTAAACATATCAAAGAAATTGAAGATGCTAACCTTCAAATGCCTTCAGCAAATCAAATTGAAATCCATCCGTATCATATTGTAAGAGAAGATCTCCAAAAATATATGGATCATCATACAATCCTGCCTATTGCATATTCTTCACTAGCACCTATTCCAAATTGGAGAGAAGGTTCGCAATGGAATGGGAAACCTGAAGATATGAAGAGTGGAGCAATGCCATGCCAAGAAATGGCAAACAAATATGAAGTGACAGTACCTCAGTTACTATTAAAATGGGCGATACAATTAGGATACCCTATTTTACCAAAATCTGTGAATATGGAACGATTGAAAGAGAATATAGATTTAGATCATTTTTCTATTTCACGCGATGACATTAAAATAATGTCCAAGATGGCTAAAGACGACCAAAAGTGTTTAGCTTGGTCTGGCGGTTTTGATCCTATTGATGTAGATTAAAATATGGCTAAATATAATCCTATCGTCGGAGATAAGTGGAGATACAATCCAGATAGTCCTGCAGCATTCAAATTAAGTCGAAGTAAGATTGAATCATTTTGTGCATGTAAACGATGCTTTTATTTAGAAGTACGTTTAGGATTTAGAGAACCATCGGGTCCAGGTTGGGCTATTAATTCAGCAGTAGATACCTTACTAAAAAAAGAAATGGATCGTTGCCGAAAAGAAGATAGACCTCATGGCGTTTTTAAAGAAAATAATCTAAATATTAAACCCTTTAATCATCCTGATATTGAGCAATGGCAAAATTCATTCAAGGGGATTCAATATATACATCCCGACTTTAATCTATTAATCTATGGCGGGGTAGATGATATTATGGTGAATGATAAAGATGAATTAGTGGTTATTGATTTTAAATCAACTGCAAAGCGTGCTGATATTAATTCTCGTAATGATGTATGGGGTCGAGGCGAGCCCTATAAAAGACAACTAGAAATTTATAGTTGGTTGCTACAAAAAAATGGATTTGATGTATCTAAAACTGGTTATTTAATGTACTATAATGGTGATACCAATCAACCTCACTTAGGCAAAACAATGTATTTTAGAAGAACGCTAGTAGATTTTCAGTTAGATACAGATTGGATTGATCCTATCATAGAAGGTATGTTCAATTGCCTACAACAAGATAATGCTCCTATGTTAGATAAAGAATCTTGTGAGCAATGCCTATATCGTGAAACATACCAAGACTTAAAAGATCTTTAATCTTTTTATACAAGTTTAATACTGCATTCCTGTAGGTTTTTCATAGATATAGATAATATCAATAGCGTCAGATTGCGACATACCTCCAGGATTTAACCCTAGTTGTCCCTCAGGAATAGGATGTCCTAATTCTTCATAATACTCTACCCAATGAACAAAAGGACTATCAGTGCCAGGTTCATTGAATGTCATAGGTTTTAAAGAGAATAATTCCTGTTTGTTATCTGCTTTTTTAAGTCCTTCATAAATAATTTCAGAGCAATAATATGTATCATCAGTTATATCAAAGATATAATCATATGGCTTTCCATTTAAATTAGTTTGAATATATGTAATTGCATCTGGGATCATATATTGATATTCATTTTTAAGGCGCCCTACAAAAACCTTATTACTGCGATTTAAAAAATCATACAATGTGGTTTCGGTAACAGTTTCTCCAATCGCTTCAGTAAGTATAGTGTCATATTCAGAAGATCCGATATGCGTAATAATTGCACAATGAGATAGTTGAGCTCCTTGATATCCAGAAGTGACTGCTTCGATAGCTTGACATGGTGGACCACAATCTAAGTCTTGAAAGAAAATATCTCCTACTTCAAATGATTGCTTTGTACAGCTTTGATTAAAAATAATTAAACAGGAAATAAGAATAAATAATATATATCGATTCATGTAAGGCTAAGTATTATCAATAATTTTGACTTCTCTTCCTGTATATTCATATCGTTCAGGATCAGGCCATGCTTTTGCTACGTCATGCCAATTATCAGATTTGCCAAATTCAGTATTTCGTCTTTCCATTGCTACGGTATATTCTTCCTGTGAATGAAACCATAATTCAGCCATTCCACAACATCCATTTTCAAGATCTTCTTCAAAAAATGTAAGTACATATTTTTGAGGCTTTAGAACCTTAACCATGTGTGGGGCATGAATGTTTTCCCAATGATCAAAAAAATTGGAACGTTTTACATCTTTTCTATTTTGAATAAAAAGTATTTTCTTTACCATAACTCTCTCCTTGTTATACATGAAAATAACATCTTTTTTTTACTAACAACATTATTATTTAGTTATTACATTTTATAGAAATCAATAATAACAGTCTAAGAGGCAAATTTATGATTAAAAAATTTATTACTATAATTTTAGCAATATCAGTTATCTATCCACAAGTCAATCTTGACAAGTTTAAACAGCTAAATGAAGATATTACTACGCCAAACACTTATAGGACGGCAGCAGGCTATCCTGGGCATGATTATTGGCAACAAGAGGCAGACTATGATATGGATCTTGTTATTGATGATGAAAATCAAAGACTCTATGGAGAAGAGACCATTACATTTCATAATAATTCACCAGATCAGCTTAGTTATTTATGGGTACAATTAGATCAGAATGTCAGAGCATTAGATTCTGATAGTTATAAAATTCAATCTTCTGGAGATTTTGGTGCACAGCGTGGCCGTGAAAAAATGACAGTAGGAGAATCTATTCCTTTGAGTACACTTGAAAATTTCTACAGAGATTTTGATGGTGGATTTAAAATTGAACATGTAAAGGATGGATTAAATAGAGATTTACCATATATCATCAATAAAACAATGATGCGCATAGATTTACCAACACCGTTGCGCGCAGGACAGTCTTATAAATTTAAAATTAAATGGTGGTATAATATCAATGACCACATTAGAGATGGCGGAAGATCTGGATATGAATATTTTGAAGAAGATGATAATTATATCTACACGATTGCACAATTTTTTCCACGCATGTGTATGTATAATGATATATACGGATGGCAAAATAAACAGTTTTTAGGTCGAGGAGAATTCACATTAATTTTTGGAGACTATGATGTCAAAATTACGGTACCAGCTGATCATGTATTGGGTGCTACTGGCGTATTACAAAATCCACAGCTAGTACTAACTAAAGATCAGATGGCTAGATTACAAGAGTCTAAAACTGCTGATGAGCCTATAAAAATTGTCACAAATTCTGAAGCATTAGAAAATGAAAAAACTCATTCCGAAGAAACAAAAACATGGCACTTCAAGGCAGAAAATGTTCGAGACTACGCTTTTGCTACATCGAGAAAATATATATGGGATGCTATCGGTGTTGAGGTTGGTGACAATACAGTTATGGCAATGTCATATTATCCAAATGAAGCAGAACCTTTATGGGGGCAATATTCTACAAAAGCTGTAGCACATACAGTAGAAGTCTATTCAAAGTATACATTTGATTATCCATATCCAGTAGCCATCTCAGCCCATATTGATAGAATGGGAATGGAATACCCAATGATTTGTTTTAATGGATATAGACCTGAAGATGATGGAACCTACTCTGAGCGTACAAAAAAAGGCTTAATTGGAGTAATTATCCATGAAGTAGGACATTTTTGGTTTCCTATGATTGTTAATTCGGATGAAAGACAATGGACGTGGATGGACGAAGGTCTTAATTCTTTTATGGATGATATAGCAGGAAGAGAATGGGATACAGAATTATTTCACCCATCAAAGAATACTGAGTATATCATCAACTACATGAAAGGCGATAAATCCAATATTATGCCAATCATGACTAATTCTGAATCAATATATCAATTTGGAGCAAATGCTTATGGAAAGCCAACTCTTGCCTTAAATATATTAAGAGACACAATCATGGGACGTGAGTTATTTGATTATGCATTTAAAGAATATTCTAAAACATGGATGTTTAAACATCCGACCCCAACAGACTTCTTCAGAATTATGGAGAATGCATCTGCGGTAGATTTAGATTGGTTTTGGAGAGGATGGTTCTTTAGTAACGATCATGTTGATCTATCCATTGAATCTGTTGACTGGTATCAACTTGAAATGGATCCAGAAGAACAAAAATCATATAAGAAAGAAGTGGATAATAAGAGTCAATATTATAGCGCAATGCTTGATGAGGAAGATATTGAATCAACAGTAACAGATCGTGATCCAGCAACTAGAGATTTTTATGATGATTATGATAAAAATAAGGTTACCAAAAAAGATAAAAAACAATACCGTGAATTCATGGATGATTTGTCAGAAAAAGAGAGTGAGTTAATCGATAAGAATGACCATTTTTATTCTGTAAAATTTTCTGATAATGGCGGTATAATTATGCCAATTATTCTTGAATTTGAATATGAAGACGGAGATAAGGAAGTGATTACAATTCCAGTAGAAATATGGAGATTCAATAGAGGCGAAGTAACAAAAGTCTTTAAGACAGAAAAGCCTATTAAAAATATGACACTAGATCCACATTTTCAAATTGCTGATGTTGAAAGAAGTAATAATCATTGGCCTGAAAAAAGACAGCCTACACGATTTGAAACATATAAATCTGAAGGTTGGGGTGGAAGCAGTAATCTAATGCAACGCGTACGTGATGATGCTGCAATTCCTGATACTGAATCTACTGAGTAATAAATGCATTTTACTTCAAAGATAATCGGTTCAATATTTTTATTGAGCATACTTTTTGCGCATAAATTTTTTATATCTACAACAGATATACAAATTAAGCCCGAAGAAGAAAGAGTTGAAATTACTATTCAGGTATTTAGCCATGATGTGTATTTATTGTTAGAGAATGCTAATTATAAAACAATAAATGTGGGCACCGATAAAGAGAGTGCTGATATTGATATATTTTTAGTTAATTATTTATCTGAAAACTTTATGATTCAAGACTATAGGTGGAAATATCTCGGAAAGGAAATTGGTTTAGAGTATACAGTTTTCTTTTTAGAGGTAGAGAAATTTTCTCCATCTTCTAATGTTGCAATACTTAATTCTTTATTTATGGATTTATACAATGAGCAACGCAATATTGTGCATTTTTATAATGGGAGTGTTCTACAATCTGCAAGCATGACAAACAATGAACCAGTTTTTGCGTTTAGCTTTCAGTAGTAATTTGATTGCCCATAACCCAGATTAGAATACCACCTGCCATCATTGCAATACATAGCAGTTGACCCATACTGAGACTAAATAATATAAAGCCTAAGTGAGCATCTGGTTCACGGAAAAACTCAATAAAGAATCTGAAAAATCCATATCCAAAGACATATAGACCACTATTAAAGCCTAGCTGTTTATGTCTATTGAAATAGTTAATGATCAAAAATAATACGATACCCTCAAAAAATGCTTCATATAGCTGAGAAGGATGTCTTAGTTGGTAATCTCCAGCATTCATAAAATACATCCCAATAGCAGATTCTGTAGTACGGCCATATAATTCTCCATTGATGAAGTTGCCTATTCTTCCAAAGAAATATCCCAATGGAATAGAGGCTGTTAAAAAATCAGCTAAAGTAAATAAATGCAAATTCACTTGTCGACCATAAAGCCATATAGCAACGATAACCCCGATTAATCCTCCATGATATGACATGCCCGCAATACCTGTAAATTTCCAAACACCATTTTGTATAGAGAATGGTAATAAAATTTCAAGTGGATTTGATAGATAATAATCTAGATTGTAAAACAGTACATAGCCTAGACGCGCTCCAATTAATAATCCAATTAATATCCATGACATTAAATCTTCTAACTGGACTAGATTAATTTTAGTAAAGGTTTTATTTTTAATCTTTCTGCTGGATAGTAGATATACTACACCAAAGGCTACAAGATACATGGTAGAGTACCAATAAATTGATAATGGCCCAATTGTTAATAGAGTAGGGTCCATTTTTGCAGGCAATGTTTGCCACCATAGTATAAAATCCATATCGTAAGGTACAAAAAATACTTTGTAACCTAAAAAAAAATATATAACCTAGAGATAGTATTATGATTTTATCAGGAAAAGAAATTATTCAAAGAAAAGGAAAGGATATTGTAATAGATCCTTTCAACGAAAATCAAGTTAATCCCAATAGTTATAATCTAAGATTACATAATGAATTAGTAGTATATGACAATCCTGTGCTGGATATGAAAGAAGATAATCCCGCAACAAAGATTATGATTCCAGAAGACGGTTTATTACTAGAAAGTAAAAAACTATATCTTGGAAGAACAATGGAATATACAGAGACAAATAATCTTGTTCCGATGCTAGAAGGGAGATCTTCTGTTGGGCGATTAGGTTTATTTGTACATATTACAGCAGGCTTTGGAGATGTAGGATTTAAGGGATACTGGACATTAGAAATCTTTTGTGTCCAACCAATAAAAATTTATCCTTCTATAGAAATTTGCCAAATTTTTTATCATTCAGTTGAAGGTGATTATACTCCATATCAGAGTGGTAAATATCAAGGCAATCGAGATATCCAGACTAGTATGCTTTACAAAGACTTCAAAAAGAAGTAATTGTATGCAAAATATCCCCTCCTTATTTTTTGTAGCACTTATTAAGGGATATCAAACATTTTTATCACCATTATTAGGATCAAATTGTAGATACCAACCAACTTGTTCCCATTATGCCATTGAGGTTATTAAGGAGTGGGGATCTTTTAAGGGAAGTGCGTTAGCATTAAAAAGAATATTAAAATGTCATCCTTGGTCAGAGAGTGGTTACGACCCTATTCCAAGGAAAAAAAGGAATAAATAAGTATGTATGAATGGATTACATTTTTAGAAACAACCCTGAATAATAACTTTACATTTTCAGTCATTTTTGTATTAGGGATGTTTCATGCGCTAGAGCCAGGCCATGGAAAGACTTTAATTCTGGCTTATATGTCAGGAGGATCAATGCGTTTTTCTGGTGCAGCACAATTAATCTCTGGACTGATTTTCATACATTTTTTATTATTTTCTTTCTTAGCCTTCTTGCTTAAGGCGGGAAATGATACGTTCCCTATATTATCTACTATTGGACCCTCTTTTATTATTTGTTTAGGACTGTATTTATTATATAGGGCACTAAAAGAAGTTCGACATGAACATGATGATAGTTGCGATGAACCAATGCACTTTCATTTCAATGAGTCTAAATTTTCAAGCCCATTTGTTACAGGGATGGTTGCTGGATTAATTCCATGTCCATCTGCGGTAGCAGTTCTCTTAATTGCTTCAACTAAGTTTAGCAATGATAGCGTAACACTTTATTCTAGTATTATGATTTATGTTCTAGGAATTGCTTTAACGTTGGTAGGAATTATGGTACTCTTTTTAATGTTTAAAGAAAGATTTAGCGATCGTTTAAACTCAGTTAATCAAAATTTTAATACCAATCTAATAGCCGCTTCTTTAATTATCTTAATTGGAATATTGTATCTTGCGCTGAGCTTATTTGGCGGAGGCCATCAACACTAATTGTGTAGTATTCTTACAAACTGTTCTTTGGTATAGCCAAAGTCTATCAACTCTGTTAAAATATTATTATACAACGCTTCATCCATTTCAACTTCTCTAGACATAATCCAACCCATTTTATTATCAGGATAACCCACTGCCATATAGTTATAATCATTATCAATTAGAATAATCTTAAAAGGAAATTTTAAGAAAGGGATATATGGCTTTTTCATCTGTATAGACCATTCAGCATTACTTTCTTTATTAATGATGGTTCCTTTTTGTTTAATTTGTTTCTTTTTACCATCTTTGATTGCATCATATGTGATAGCAATTGTTCCATCAGAGTTGAGCTCATAAATATCGGATGCATTAGTCGCTCCATTTTCTATCATATTGGGTACAATAGCTGTAACAAACCATTTACCCATAAAGCGTTCTATATCTACATAATCTACAGTTTTCATTTGATTCTCCTGCGCATATAAGCTACCAGCGCATAATAGTGTTATTAGTAAAGTTTTCATTTAAACAACATACCCTATTTTTTTGTATAGCGTTGCTAATCCAAAATATAATATTACCATTATTACTACAGAAAGAGTAAGACTGATACTAAATGATATATTTTTCTTTAAAAAGTATGGCAGGGTGAGGAAAAAAGATAAGGATGGAATAATCATAGAAAAAACACTATAAGAAAAAGATATAATTCTTTCTATGTCACGCGTTTCAATATAGATCCAGATAATAGATAATAAAGAAATAAGAGGTAGGGATACAATGATGGCGCCAACAAGCGTATCTCTTTTTGCAATTTCAGATGCAATAAAGATGATAAGAGCTGAAACGATGATTTTAGTTGCATTAAACATATTTTTTTTAAAAGATTGTGTATAATAATCTAAAGAAAAAAAGTAAGGAATACATGGACTTAACAAATGTTTATATTGGATTTGCTTTAGCAACTTTCGCTGGACTTAGTACCGGTATTGGAAGTCTACTAGGACTATACTCAAAGTTTGAGAATAAGAGATTGCTATCATTAGCGCTTGGATTTTCAGCAGGGGTAATGATTTATGTTTCATTTATGGAGCTATTACTACTCTCTTTTGATTCACTCTCAGGCATATATGGACATACTTACGGCCAATTAATTGGCGTGACGTCCTTTATTTCAGGTCTATTGGTGATGTTATTCATTGATCAGTTATTTGATCATCATTCCATTGCTGACTTTATATCACGATCATCCAATAAAGAGGAATCATTGCTAATTCGTACAGGCGTCTTTTCTGCCATTGCTTTAGCAATCCATAATTTTCCAGAAGGATTTGCAACATTTACAGCAGCTGTATATGATCCAGCAGTTGGGATGACGCTTGCTATCGCTATTGCAATTCATAATATTCCTGAAGGATTAGCAGTATCGGTCCCTATTTATTATGCTACAAAAAGTAAATCAAAAGCATTTTGGATTTCTTTTGCATCAGGTCTTGCTGAACCGTTAGGTGCAGTCATTGGATTTTTGATTTTCCGCACAGTATACAATGAAGCATTATTTGGAATATCTTTTGCACTATGTGCAGGTATTATGATTTATGTCGCTTTAAATGAATTATTACCTGTTGCAAAAGAGTACGGGAAACCTAGTGATCCTATTATGGGAGTAACTGCTGGAATTATTGTAATGTCAATTAGTCTAATACTAATGTATGCCTAGTTTACTGTCTTTATAGTAAGCCAGTAATTTCTTTAGAAAGTGGCTTTACTTTTGAATCAAAAAAAGCTATTAATTCTCCGTTTTCATCCACTAAATATTTACAGAAATTCCATGTAGGTTTTTGATCATTCCATCCATTAAGCTTTGAAGTGCTAAGCCAAGTATAAACGGAGCTTTGCTTCCTACCTTTAGTTGTAATTTTTTCAAACATTTGAAATGTGACACCAAAAACAGTTTCACAAAATTCTGCTATAGAATCGTTGCTTCCCGGTTCTTGGAAGAGAAAATCGTTTGCAGGAAATCCTAGGACAACTACTTTGTCTCCATATAGGTCAGTTAATTTTTGCATTCCTTCATATTGATACGTGTAACCACATTTTGTTGCAACATTCACAATCAATACCTTCTTTCCTTTGTATTGTTCAAAAGAAATTTCCTCTTGATCGATGGATATGGCCTTTAGATCATAAAAACTTGCCGTAGACAGAGATTTTTCAGAGCTTTTTTTTGCTATTACCTTATAAGAGAATCCACTTAGTAGAATCATCAAAGAGAATCCTATTAGCGCTATTATCACATAATGGTATGGAAGAAATATTTTTATCATAATTATCCTTAAAAGTTTAGATATTCTAATATGTATTTCGTACAAAAAGAAGAACTATCTGAAACAGCAATTTGGATAGCAGATCATTTTGAAGAGATATTTGTTTGGTTTTGTGTATTGTGTCTTTTTTTATCTTTTTTATTTATAGCTAAGCTATATTTCAACCGATATCGCACATGAAAATTTTATTAACAACTATTATTCTATTTAACCTTTTTTCTTGCCAAGAAAAAACTCCTATTCCTATAGAAAAAGAAGTTCAGGAGCAAATTGTTGCTGAAAAAAAATCAAATCCAAAAGAAGATTTATCTATATCTAATGGAATTGTCTTCAAGGATGCTCAGGGGAATATATTATCTGAGTCACAAAAAGATAGTATAGTTGAAAATACAACCGTACAAGCGCTTAGACGTTTTGATGATAAATTAAATAATACAGAGTATATATTATTTGAAAATTATGAGGATTTACGTGGATTTGTAGCAGATGATGTCATTGACAATCTTATCGAAGAATCAACCCTGATGAAGGCCGGTGGTAGAGGTGCTGTTATTACTAAAAGAGTAATAGATCAGTGGAAAGACCAAAAATTACCCGACGGAGTCTTTACTATGTTAGATGGTTCAACAAAAACTTTTAAGGATTTTGAAGGCGAATTATTGGTAATCAATTTTTGGTATATCAACTGCGGTCCTTGTATTGCAGAAATGCCATATTTAAATGACTTAGTCGAAACCTACAAAGATGAAAACATAAAGTTCTTAGCATTAAGCTTTGATAGTATTCCAGATATTACCAATTTTTTAGCAAGAACAGATTTTACATATATGCAAGCAGGTATCGATCGAGCATTTATGTATGATTTTACACCAGTCTCTCCAGCGCATTTTATCGTCGATAAGGAAGGTATTGTTCGTGATATATTAATTGGAGCACCTAGAAATACTTCAGAGATTTACAATCGTCTCGTTTCAGTTATCGAAAAAAATAAAAAATAAATTTTTAATCACTCATTCATGTAGTAATTTTATGGCATGAAGAAAATCATCGTCACCCTACTATTACTTTTTCCAACTATCCTATCGTCACAAACACATTTAGTCAAAGAAGGAAAGACAGCTACAACCGTATCATTCGGATACGATCAAAATGTAGATTTTTTTGGAGAAGGAAAATTTCTTAGAGATAGTTATGGAAATGGAATCAATATTGGATATGTATATAATGGAATGTTTGGACTAGACTTTGCATATGGATATTCTTCTTATGATCGCAAAGATTCCTATGCTTTTGATTTAACAGGAGAGCAGTCTAATCCTGATGGTTGTCCTTGCTTTAATTTTACTGAATCATTTAGAAGTGACAATCCTAAGGTAGGAGATAAAGGTTTTTCTCTTGGTTTAACTTATTATCTAGATCCAGCTCAATTAAATGATTTTCCAGTAAATCTTTCTGTAGGACTGAGATATGAAAGTTCGACTTTCAGTAGTGTTGCTCTTGATAGCTTAGATCAAGATTTTTACGGAAAATCTTATGGAGTTGAATTTGGAGTAAGCAAAGAGATTGAGACAGACGCACAGTTTATAATTATTCCAAGACTTAAAATTAACATGATAAGAGAAAGAAATATTTATGATTCTGATGTTGAATTAGATGGGACTACATCTTTTAATGCATCTGGCGTTTATACAGAGTTAGCATTACCCTTTATTTTTGAACCAGGAGTTGTAACAGATGAAAGTTCATCATCACAATTTTTTGCTGAACCAAGTATATCTAACAAGTATGGCACTACGCATATTGGAATTAGATTTGGGTTCCTATTTAACTAGCTTATAGGTAAATATTTGTCTCCAAAATTTAATATTCATAAAGACATTTCTAGAGCAGAAACACTTCCATCATCTTTCTATAAAAGCCAAGATATTTTTGATCAAGTAAGAGAAAATATTTTTCTAAAATCGTGGCAATGGCTTGGAGATAATTCTTCCTTAAAATTAACAAATTCGATTCAACCTCTTACTCTGTTAGATGGATTCTTAACAGAACCTATCTTGCTTACTAGAGACAAGGAGGGAAGCATTAATTGTATGACTAATGTTTGTACTCATAGAGGTCATATTTTAGCATTAGGGCCAGGCAAGTCAAAAAATATTACCTGTGCATATCACGGGAGATCGTTTGATTTAAATGGAAATTTTAAATCAATGCCAGAATTTAAAGAGGCAAAAGATTTTCCAAGAGAATGTGACAATCTATATAAGTTTCCATTGTCAGAGTGGGGACCATTTCTATTTGCGGGCCTAAACCCTTCTTTTGATTTTAAAGAAGTACTTGCTCCAATTAATGAAAGAATTGGATTTTTACCGTTAGAACAATTTTCGTTTGATGCTAGTATGTCTAAGGACTATTTAATACAAGCACACTGGGCATTATACTGCGATAATTATCTAGAAGGTTTTCATATCCCCTTTGTTCATGAAGGATTAAATAAAGTATTAGACTATGGCAACTATACTACTGAATTACATAAATATTCTAGTTTACAAATTGGATACTCAGATGAATCAAATGAAACATTCGACCTACCAAAAGACCATATTGACTATGGAAAGCAAGTAGCTGCATACTACTACTGGGTTTTTCCAAACATGATGTTCAATTTTTATCCATGGGGATTATCAGTAAATATTGTCAAGCCAATTAGTACCAATCGTACAAAAGTTTCTTTTCTTACTTACATATATGATCCTAGTAAACTTCATAAGGGAGCTGGAAATGATATTGATAAAGTTGAAAGGGAAGATGAATTTATTGTAGAGAATGAAAGTAAGGGTATTCAGTCTTCATTCTATCAATCTGGAAGATTTTCTCCCACTAGAGAAAAAGGCGTCCACCATTTCCAAAGATTAATTGCTCAGTTCTTAGATAAATAATAAAAGAATAGAGCTGGGATGGATGGATTCGAACCACCATCTTCGACATTAACAGTGTCGTGCCTTGCCATTAGACCACATCCCAATAGCTAAAATTAGATTTTTTTGATTTTTATAAGAAGATAAAGGGCGAGAGATGAATGTTCAGAGTTTGAAGGTACAAATAATGTAATATCTAACGTTTTGAACTAATCAAGGATTTCCCCCGCCCCAACTAACTTTCATATTGACATAAAGAATATAATATACTTTTATTTAAAAAAACAACAAAAACCGACTGGTCGGTTTATTAATTGTTTTAATGACTATAATTGGCAATTATAAAGGGAGATAAAAAGGTGTAGCCCGTAGGAGGATCGAACTCCTATTGCATGGATGAAAACCATGAGTCCTAACCATTAGACGAACGGGCCAAAAACGTAGCAAAATATAGAGCTAAGATATTATTTTTACAATAGCCTTTCTTTATTAGGCATTTACATCTAAAGCATCTAATAACTGACCATTCTCATGCATATCTACTGCAATGTCACAACCGCCAAGCAATTTACCCTTAACAAATAATTGAGGGAATGTAGGCCATCCTGATAGTTCTGATAATGCTACTTTCATGTCTGGATTTTCCAAGATATTTACATCCTGAAATTCAACTCCATAATGATTAAGCAAATTCACAACAGTTTTGGAAAAACCACACTGAGGCATGTCTTTAGTTCCTTTTAGAAATAAGACAATTGCGTTTTCATCTATAATTTTTTTGAATTCTTCTTTAAAGTTCATAGTTTAATTTATTAATTAAATTTTAAAATTAAAGAGGTAAAAAATAAAATGAGAATATTCTCTTGGAATGTTAACGGTGTAAGAGCAATCGAAAAAAAAGGAATGTTAGATTGGGTAGATGCTACCTCTCCTGACATCCTATGTATTCAAGAAACAAAAGCTCATTTTGAACAATTACCTGATAGCCTACAGAATATGGAAGGATATCATGGATATTGGCATTCTGGAGAAAAAAAAGGATATAGTGGCGTAGCTACTTTTTCAAAACAAGAACCTTTACATGTTCAATATGGTCTTGGTATTGAAAAATATGATAGAGAGGGAAGAGTCTTAATTACAGAGTTTGAAGATTTTTTATTATATAACATTTATTTTCCGAATGGACAAAAAGATGAGCATCGCTTACAATATAAATTAGATTTTTATGATGACTTGTTAGAAATTTTAAATGAACAAGTAGCTTCTGGAGTAAATGTCCTGGTGGGTGGAGATTGGAATACAGCTCATCAAGCTATTGATTTAGCTAACCCAAAAGCTAATAAAAATAATTCTGGATTTATGGCAGTCGAAAGAGCTCAAATTGATACTTATATTGAAAATGGATATGTAGATACTTTTAGATTATTTCACGATGAGCCAGATCGTTACTCTTGGTGGACATATCGATTTGGTGCTCGCCAACGTAATATTGGTTGGAGGATAGATGGATTTTTTACTAATGAAGAATTTATAGAAAACATTACAGACGCAGAAATACATGAAGACGTGATGGGATCAGATCATTGCCCAGTATCAATTGAACTAATTGACAATTTCTAAAATAGAAAAATATAGGCTAGATGTATGCCCAACTCTTTTTCCGTCTAAGCTATCAGGAAATTGAAATACAATTGAGTCTTTAATAGTATTGTCATATGGATCAAAATCATATTTTTTAAATTGCGAATCAAACTCTTTTAGATTTCTCCATTGGACATGCTTATTAGTAAATCCATTTTCAAATTCATTATCCAAGCTGTTGATAGTTTCAGAGCAACGTTTATTAAATATTGACTCATAAGCTCGAACAAAGAAAGGAACCTTTTCACGTTCATAGTATACGGGAGTAGCCACGGTATTGAACGTAACTTTATCATTATAAGCAAAAGACTGATTGGTAAACATTACCACACTACCACCCATGCTATGACCAACAACTTGCCAGTCATCAACCTCCGGATACTGTGAGATTAAATTTTGTAATTCAACTGAAAATTCTTGAGCTACTTTACCCGGACAATCATTCCAGTCATATTTATAGAAAAATGTTGATACATCTTCTTTGATTAAAAAATTAAATGGCTGTACCCATTCATGATGAATTTTAACCCAATAGACTGGATAGAATCCATGTACCCCTACTATTGCTTTAGTGCGATCATTTTCATGAATAATATTCATACCATTAGGAATCTTTTTAAGATCTTTATATGAATCAAATTTATCTTGAGCAGTAGATGTGCTAAATAATAAAGATAAAATAATTAGAATAATTAGTCTTTGATTTCTCATTGTATAATATTGAAATTGCTAAAATGAACGCTAAGATACAATTAGTAAAAACAGAAGCAGATTATAACATTGTTCTTGATATTAGAAGAACTGTATTTATCGAGGAGCAAAATGTTCCAGAAAGCTTAGAAATTGAGAATGAAGATGAATCATTCCACGTACTGGCTTTGAAAAATAATTTTCCAGTCGGAACTGGAAGATGGAGAAAAACTGATAAAGGATATAAGTTAGAACGCTTTGCAGTATTAAAAGAATTCAGAAGCGAGGGCTTTGGTAGAGAGATTGTAAAGTTTGTTTTATCTCAGATTCCACCTGACACTATGATATATTTACATGCACAAGAAAGTGTTATAAAATTTTATAAAGATTTAGGATTTACAATTATTGGCAGTACATTTATTGAAGCTGACATAGTGCATGCAAAAATGGTCTATAAAACAGTATTATAGTGTATAAAAAATGAATCAATCTTCACATATTCGTCTATTCAAAATCATATTAACCTATTGGCCTTTATTAATTGCCTCTAGTATAGCAGCCATTATTTTTGTCTTATTTAATAGTGCCTCTATTTGGATAACGGCAACAATGATTAATAACGTATTAATTGATTTCAATGCTCTGGATGCAGAAAACAGTCGATTGTTGGCCTTAGAAAGCTTGTCTGCAAATGAAAAATTAAAATTATTCTCAAATAACTTACTTCTAAAGAAAACAGCAATTGATACAGTTTCAGCTGTTTGCGTTGCCTTGATAGTAGTATTTACATTTAAAAATATTGCATTATATATCAAGAATATTACCCTATCTATTATTCAGTTTAAGCTTATCAGAGATCTCAGAAATAAGTTATATGAACATCTCCACTACTTATCTCTGTCTTATTTTAATAAAAATAAGTCCGGTAAACTGACATCTGTCCTTGTTAGCGATATTGATAATATGAAAAATTCACTATCTACTAGTTTTCAGAAATTATTTGTAGAGCCTATTAATATTTTAACATTCTTAATATTGCTTTTTATCATCAGTCCAAAATTAGCTAGTATTGCAATAACAGTTGTTCCTTTGAGTGGGGTTATTATTTTTGGTATTGCGAGGAGTATTAGAAGGCGCGCAGCAAGAACCCAAGAACAATTAGCGGGGATTACCTCTGTTATAGCTGAAACTCTAGGTTCGATAAGAATTGTTAAAGCATTTGCCATGAAAGCATATGAAGTAAAGCGCTTCTCTAGTGAGACACAAAAATATTATAAATTAATGCTTAGAAAAGATATTCTAAGATTAGTCTCATCTCCTGTATCAGAAATTGTGGGAGCATCGATTGCAGCATTATTATTATGGGTAGGAGCGCGTGATGTTTTATTAGCTCAGTCTATTACTTCAGAAGATTTTATACGATTTATCCTATTATTATTCAGTTTATTTGGACCAATGAAAAATCTTAGTAATGTATTTAATGAGCTGCAGAATGGATTAGCATCCGCTGACAGAGTTTTTTCTATTCTAGATGTTAAATCTGATATTACTAATGCTCCAAATGCCTTACATATTGATAGCTTAAAAAAAGATATTGTGTTCAAGGATGTAAGTTTCCATTACGGCAATAAAGATGAAGAAGTATTAAGTAATATCGACTTTTCTATTAAGTCAGGTGAAATTATAGCACTTGTTGGCCCTAGCGGTGGGGGAAAATCTACTTTAGTAGATTTAATGCCTAGATTTTATGACACTATTAAGGGATCAATTTCTATAGATAGCAATAATATTAAAGATATTGATATTACTTCATTGAGATCATTAATGGGAATTGTCACACAAGAAACATTCTTATTTAATGATACTGTAAAAGCTAATATTTCTTATGGAATAGAATCCATTGAATACGACACGATTAAAGCGGCTGCAGTTGCAGCAAATGCACATGATTTTATTGAGAAACTTCCTGATGGATATGACACTGTTATTGGAGAAAGAGGTGTTTCATTGTCAGGAGGACAAAGACAACGTATTGCTATTGCACGTGCGCTAGTCAAGAACCCACCAATCTTAATTTTAGATGAAGCAACATCTTCACTGGATACAGAATCAGAGAAAAAAGTACAGCAAGCTATTGAGAAATTAATGCGTAATCGTACGGTTATTGTAATAGCACATAGGCTCTCTACTGTACATAATGCAGATAAGATTATTGTCCTTGATAAAGGAAAAATTGTTGATCAGGGCAGTCATCAAGAGCTCATCAATAGAGACGGTATATATAAACAATTACACAATATGCAATTTCAAACTTAAATTGAGGCACTATTATGGGGAAATTAAAAGAAAATTTAGCAAAAAAAATACCTGACTGGCGATATAACTATCGACAGCTTCTTGATCAAAAAGGTGACCATGTCACGAGTACAGTCACTATAGAAAAAGCTTTTTCCGGTATGCGAGGAGTAAAAGGAATGATATGTGATACTTCATCTGTTACAGCAGATGCTGGATTACATGTTAGAGGTCATCATATACTTGATCTGGTTCATATTAAACCTGAAGAAGTTCTTTATTTAATGCTTGTTGGAGAATTACCTAATAAGGAAGAATTAGCAGATCTACAAAAATGTTTACACTCTAAAAGTGAAGTACCACAGTATGTTTGGGATGTATTAAATAGCATGCCAAAAGATTCACATCCTATGGCAATGTTTAATACTGCAATTTTAACTATGCAGAAGGAAAGTAAATTTGCATCAGCTTACGATTTAGTAGTTTCAAAAAATGACTATTGGGAAACTACTCTTGAAGATGGTTTAAATATTATTGCAAAGCTTCCCGCTATTGCAGCAGGAATCTATCGATTAAGATTTGATAAAGGCGAAAGATTAGAGCATGCAGGCTCTGAAGATTGGTCTGAAAGTTTCTTGCAAATGATGGGATTTGAAGAGTCTGAAGATAGGCTAAAAATGATGCAACTCTATTTAATGTTACACTGCGATCATGAAGGCGGCAATGTTAGTACGTTTAGCGCACTGACAGTTAATTCCGCTTTGTCTGATCCTTACTATTCTTTATCTGCAGGCCTTAATGGTCTAGCGGGTCCTTTGCATGGCTTAGCAAATCAAAATAATTTGAAATTTGTATTAGATATTGTAAATCATTTTAAGGGAGTGCCAAGCGATAAAGATTTAAAGGCATTTGCTTGGGATCGATTAAACTCAGGAAAAGTAATCCCTGGATATGGCCATGCCGTATTAAGATGTCCTGATCCAAGATTTACAGCATTTATGGGATTTGGTAAAGACCATATCAATGACAGTGAAGTCTTTGGGGTAGTAACCAAATTATTTGATATCATTCCTGATGTATTAAAAGAGCATGGAAAAGCTAAAAATCCATGGCCAAATGTTGATGCCGCTTCTGGATCATTATTGCATTATTACGGATTAAAAGAATTTGAATTCTATACTGTTTTATTCAGCATGTCCAGATCATTGGGTATTGTGTCACAGCTGGTATTAAGTCGTGCAATGGGACTTCCATTAACACGACCAAAGTCTTTGACTTTTGATGCTTTAAATCAGCTATAAGCATTAATGCTTAAAAAGGATAAAGTTCATTTTATTATAAATCATCTTGATAAAATCTACCCTGAGGTTTCAGCACCCTTAAAACATTCTAATCATTATACGTTATTAATTGCAGTCTTATTATCAGCAAATACAACCGATAAATCAGTAAATAAAGTAACCCCAACTCTATTCGGTAAAGCAAATACGCCGCAAAAAATGATCACATTAGATTATGATACTATTTATAATATTATTAGGCCATGCGGGTTAGGTCCAGCTAAGTCAAAAGCAATTTTAGGATTATCTCACATGTTGGTTGATCAATATAACGGAAAAGTGCCTAAAGATTTTGCAGCGTTGGAGTCTTTCCCCGGCGTAGGTCATAAAACTGCTTCCGTTGTAATGTCTCAAGCATTTGACGTTCCGGCATTTGCTGTTGACACTCATGTACATCGATTAATGTATAGGTGGGGGCTATCTTCCGGCAAGAACGTAAAAGAAACAGAAAAAGACGCAAAGAGACTATTTCCAAAAAATAAATGGAGTAAGCTTCATCTTCAAATTATATTCTATGGCAGAGATTATTGTCCTGCTAAAAATTTTAATCCAGAAAAATGTCCAATCACTTCAGTAGTTGGAAGAAGGTCTTTATTTAGATAAATTATCTATTCAAATGGGAAAGAAAAATAATATATATCTAACAAAAGTATTTACTTTTGCAGCAGCGCACCAATATGGAAATGAAAAATGGTCTGAGGAAAAAAACTTAGAAGTGTTTGGAAAAGACGCGAGAGTGCATGGCCATAATTATACATTACATGTTACAGTTACTGGAGATGTAGACCCAGATACAGGATTTTTAGTAGATCTAGGCCATTTAAAGACAATTGTAAAGAAGCATGTTGTATCAGTATTAGATCATTCTCAGTTTGAAAAAGATATTCCTTGGTTTGAAGGGAAGCAGCCTTCAACAGAAAATTTAGTAGTTTTTATTTGGGATACTATTTCTAAGTATTTAGAAGGATGCACTTTGCATCATATTCGCATAGTCGAAACACCAACTATTTATACAGACTATTATGGGGGTAATAGTGAATGATTTTCAAGAAAGATTTTATTTAATTTTAACTGGCATTTTTATTGCATCTCTCGTGGCATGCAATCTTATTTTTCAGAAGTTTTTTACCTGGAATTTTCTTGGAATGACATTTGAGTTATCTGTGGGTATTATTGCATACCCTGTAACATTCTTAGTGACTGATTTAATTTCTGAGCTTTATGGCCAAAAGCGTGCAAATCAAGTAGTGGTCTCTGGTTTTTTTGCTAGCATTTTTACAACCTTATTAGTGATGGTTTCTATGAATGCTACTGCCGCAGAATGGTCTCCAATAGATAACGAAACATTTACAAAAGTTTTTGGGTTGACCGGTCCTGCCTTTTTTGCATCTATGGTAGCATATTTGACTGCACAATTAATAGATGTGAGAATATTTCATTTTTGGAAACGCCTTACTAAAGGAAAACATTTATGGCTTAGAAATAATGCGTCTACGATGTTTTCTCAATTAGTAGATACATCAGTCATTCTAGTTATTCTTTGTTCAGCTGGCGTTATTGATTGGGAGCGTTTTTATAGTTTATGGATGATGGGATGGCTATTTAAGGTCTTAGTTGCACTATTTGATACCCCAATCATTTATTTTTGTTTATGGGCATTAAAAGATAAAATTCAACCTACAAGTTATCTAAAGGAGCACTAATGGAAGAAAAAGATAAAAAACATTTAGAAAAAATTACCGAACAACTATTAAAATCTATTGGAGAAGATCCAAGCAGGGAAGGATTGTTGAAAACACCACAAAGAGTGGCAAAATCTTGGGAATTTCTATCGCAAGGATACAAGGAAGATCTCGATACATTAATTAATGATGCTATCTTTAACGAACCTGCAAAAGATATGGTCATTGTAAAGAATATAGAGTTCTACAGTCTTTGTGAACATCACCTTATCCCATTTTACGGAAAAGCGCATGTTGCATATATTCCTAATGGAAAAATTATTGGCCTTTCAAAAATTCCAAGAATTATTGATCATTATTCTAAAAGGTTGCAAGTGCAAGAGCGTCTTACCAATCAGATTGCCAATACTATCCAAGATATTTTACAACCCAAAGGAGTGGCAGTTGTAATGGAAGGCAAGCATTTTTGCATGTTAATGCGCGGAGTTCAAAAACAAAATAGCGTTGCAACAACAAGTGCAATGTTAGGATCCTTTAAAGAGAAAGATACCACAAGAAATGAATTCTTAAACTTAGTACAAACAAATAACGTATAAACGTAAGAGAGAAACTGTTGAATAAGTATGATTTAGTTATTTTAGGCGGAGGTCCTGGAGGATATAACGCTGCATTTCGTGCTGCTGAATTAGGAAAGAAAGTCGCAATCGTAGATGATAATAATTTAGGAGGCGTCTGTCTTAATTGGGGATGTATTCCGACTAAATCACTATTAAAAAATGCGGAAGCAATGGACCTAATTAATGCATCTGAATCGTATGGTATTTCTGTAAAAGATATTACAGTAGACTTTAATTTTATTATTAATAAAAGCGTTAAAGCAAGACAGCGTTTATCGCGAGGATTACATCATCAAGTCAAAAAAAATAATATAGATTTTCACGCAGGATTTGGAACATTTACCGATAAGAATACTATGATAGTTAATGATATATCCATTACTGGAGAAACATTTATTATTGCAACAGGGTCTAAACCAAGAACATTAACCAACTTAGATGCAGATCAGGATAAAATTGTGTATGCAAAAGATATCTTTCAGATGACATCTATTCCTAAATCAATGACAATCATTGGAGCAGGGGCTATTGGAGTAGAGTTTGCATATTTCTTCAATAGTTTTGGAACTCAGGTGACGCTCATTGAAGCAGAAGAGACTATCCTTCCGCATGAAGACAAAGAAGTTTCCCGTTGGGTGGAAAAAACCTTTAAGAAGAAAAAAATTAATGTTCTAACGAATACTTTAGCTAAAAAAATTGATGATGAAAAAATATTAATCTCAGTTGGAGTAGAAGGAAATTCTATGGGAATGGGATTAGAAGAATTAGGAATAGAACTGTCTGCCAGTAATCATATTATTGTAGATAAAAATGGAAAAACAAATATTGATAATATCTATGCAGTAGGAGATGTAATTGGTGCACCATGGCTTGCTCATGTTTCTGCAGCAGAAGGTCTTTATGCGGCAGAGCATCTTTGTGGATTAAATCCAAGAGAGATTAATTATAATAGCATTCCCGCTTGTACTTATTCAAAACCAGAAGTCGCTTCCATTGGATCTACAGAGGAACAATTATTACAAGATGGAATAGATTTTAAAGTTGCTAAATCATTTTTTATTGCGAACGGAAAAGCGGTTGCTGTGGGATCCACTGATGGATTTATAAAAATACTAGTTGGAAAGAATGGGCATATTTTAGGCGCACATATTGTGGGATCGAACGCTACAGAAATGATTTCAGAATTCAGTGTCATCAAATCAAATAACTTAACAATTGATAGTATATTCAATGCCATTCATCCTCACCCTACTTTTTCTGAAGCTATATTTGAAACATTATTACAGTTAAAGTAAATGGAGATAACTGTCAAAGACTTAGGGCTATGTAACTATAGCACAACCCTATCTAAGCAAGAGCTTACACGCGAAAAACTAATTCAGAATAAAGGAAAGAATACTTTATTCTTAGTTGAGCATGACCATATTTATACCCTTGGAAAAAATGCTAATCCTAAAAATATCTTAAAAGATAATTGTGAAATCATTCAAACAGATCGCGGTGGAGATGTTACGTATCATGGTCCTGGCCAACTAGTAGGCTATCCAATAATAGATCTAAGAAAGACAGGAATGGGAATTAAGTCTTATGTAAAAAATATTGAATCATTACTTATTGCTACGCTGAATGATTACTCTATCAATGCGCATACAAAAGACAATCAACCTGGAGTATGGATTCAAAATAAAAAGATTGGTAGTATTGGTATTCATGTATCTCATGGAGTTACCACCCATGGATTTTCTTTAAATGTAAATACGGATATGAACTATTTTTCTAATATTATTTCTTGTGGGATTGATGATGTTTTAATGACATCCATGGAGAAAGAACTTGGAACAAATTTTTTTATGAATGATATTAAACAGTCAATTATAAAACATTTTAATCAACTATTTAGAGCATAATGATTCGAGCAGGACTACATAAACCAAAAATTAATATTACAACTGATGAAAATTATAAGTCAGTTAAGAGAATGGTGAAAAAAAGTTATCTTAATACTGTTTGCGCTGAAGCGAGATGTCCAAATATTTATGAGTGCTGGAGTCGCAAAACAGCTACCTTAATGATATTGGGAGATACTTGTACTCGAGCATGCGGTTTTTGCTCTATCAAGACAGGAAAACCTACTTGGGATGACCCTCTTGAACCGTATCGTGTAGCACAAGCAGTACAGAAAATGCAATTAAGGCATGTCGTTATCACGTCAGTAGATCGAGACGATCTGAAGGGTGATTATGGTTCTACGATATGGGCACAAACAATTAATACTACTCGAAAATTAAATCCAAAATGTACTATAGAGGTATTAACTCCAGATTTTAAGGGAGATAAAAAAGCGTTAAAAACAGTATTCGATTCAAAGCCAGACATATTTAGCCATAACGTTGAATGCGTAGAAAGGGTTAGTAAGGGAGTCAGAGCTCAAGCAAATTGGCAACGCTCACTAGACGTACTTAAAGAGTCAATAGACTATGGACTACGTACTAAAACAGGCATTATGGTTGGATTGGGAGAAACTGAAAAAGAAGTAAAAAATACTATGGTGCAAATCGCAGACTTAGGAGTACAGATTTTTACAATCGGTCAATACTTACAACCAACAAAGAAGCATTTGAAGGTAGAAAAATATGTTTCAAAAGAAAAATTTGAAGAATATAAAGTTTTTGGTAAATCAATTGGTTTTAAAATAGTGGAGTCTGGTCCATTAGTGAGAAGTTCTTATCGCGCAGATGAGCAAGCTCGCACTATATTTAGCAACAATGAATAGATTTATATTATATGCAGTTATTATTGGTACATGTTTTTTTGTATCCCATATATCTATTAACGGTACGAATGAGTTTATAGGCAGAGAATTGGTAAAAAATATTTCCTATAAATTACCAGATGGATGGGTTGCATCAAGCTCAGATAAACAGTTTCGCTTATTAGAGATAAGCTTAAAAGATAATAGTGATTTTTCGCTCGTCGTATTTAACAATATTCAAGGGACAGCAGATCAGAATATAGATCGTTGGATTGGTCAATTCAAACAAGACCAATCATTAAATAAAGACAATATTGTCATTAAAAGAGATAGTTTAGATAGTAAGTATGTTACATCAATTCAAATGTATGGTACTTATGAAGTTCCTACAATGGGGAACAATACAGCTCCAACAGTTGTTCAATCTAATTATGGGCTCTTAGGAGGAGTTGTAGAATTTCCTAATAGCTTATACTTTCTAAAAGCGGTAGGAAATGAGGAGTTAATAAAAGCAAGTTCTATGTCTTTTGAAGAGTTTTTATACTCAATTGAACTAAATTAGCAGACTTTATTGCCATTTTGGCATGGTTTTGATGAATTTTTATAGTTTTAGGTTATATTTGATATAAGGCATAGTTTTTGCATCAATAGTAGTAGGAAAAAAAATATGGACACAATAGAAAAAAAATATCCAGTAATGCCGTTAAAGAATACGGTATTATTCCCTCAACAGGTTATTCCTATTTATGTAGGAAGAAAAAAGTCACTAAAGCTGATTGAAGACTTAGATCCAGAGAATAAATATTTGGTAGTAGTCGCGCAGCAAGATGGTTCAGTGGAAGATCCAAAAGAGCAAGATTTATACTCTTATGGTACATTGGCCTTAGTATTAAAGACTTTTGATATGCCAGATAATAGTAAATCTGCTATTGTACAAGGAGTAGATAGAGTAAAGATCCTAAAATATGAACAAGGGGATCATTATTTTATTGCTGACATAGAAAGAATTGCAGAATCAATTACCACTCCGGATGTCCAAGTTGAAGCCTTAGCTAAAAGTTTAAAAAGTTCATTTACTGAACTAATAAAAATTTCTCCAAATCTAAATGAAGAGCATGCAGGGATGTTATCGAATATTGATCGCCCTTCTAGGCTTGCTGATAGAGCAACCTCTCTTTTATCTGTATCAAATTCAGAAAAACAAGAAGTATTAGAAGAGCTAGATATTAGAAAACGCGTTGAAATTGCGATTAATTTATTACAGAAAGAAATACAGCGTATTAAGCTGGGAGAAGAAATTCAAACAGAAGTTCAAGATGAGATTTCTAAGACTCAAAGAGAATACTATCTAAGAGAGCAGATGAAAACTATTCAAAAAGAACTAGGTGAAGACAATCAAACTGTAGAATTAGATGAGTTAGCGCAAAAAATTGATGATGTTAAGATGAGTAAAGAAGCTACTAAGGTAGCTCATAAGGAATTAGATCGTCTTGGAAGAATTTCACCACAATCACCTGAGTATTCTGTTGCAAGAACTTACTTAGAATGGTTAACAGATTTGCCATGGAGTAAATCTAGTAAAGATAATTTAAATATTAAAAAAGCCAGTAAAACGCTTAACGAAGATCACTATGGTCTGGAAAAAGTTAAAGAGCGCGTATTGGAATATTTAGCAGTGAGATCTCTGAAAAAGAAAGTGACCAAAAATGATACAGTTAGAGGACCTATTCTTTGTTTTACAGGCCCTCCAGGTGTAGGTAAAACTTCTTTAGGGAAGTCTATTGCTAAATCAATGGGTAGAGAATTTGTTCGTATTTCTCTCGGTGGAGTAAGAGATGAAGCGGAAATTAGAGGGCATAGACGTACCTATATCGGAGCATTACCTGGTAGAATTATTCAGTCATTAAAAAAAGCTAAAACTAATAATCCGGTCTTTATGTTAGATGAAATTGATAAACTAGGTTCAGACTTTAGAGGCGATCCTTCTTCAGCAATGCTTGAGGTATTAGATCCAGAACAAAATCATGCATTTAGCGATCATTATCTAGAAGTAGATTTTGATTTAAGTAAAGTCATGTTTATTTCTACAGCAAATTACCCTGATAATATTCCTCATGCACTTTATGACCGTATGGAAATGTTAGATTTTAGAGGATATATTGATGATGAAAAAGTTAAGATTGCTCAAAAGCATTTAATTCCAAAACAAATTACAGAAAATGGATTAACTCCAAAACAAGTAAAGTTTAATGAAGCTGGTATTAAGGAAGTTATCCGTTCTTATACCCGAGAATCTGGAGTAAGAAGCTTAGAAAGAGAAATTGCTAATGTGCTTAGAAAGATTGCGGTAGACGTAGTAAATAAAAAAGTGAAAACAGTGACTATCGCTAAGAAAACTGTCAATGACTATTTAGGAATTCCTAAGTTTCAATCTGATTTAGCAGAACGCACTACTAAACCGGGTGTGGTGACAGGAATGGCATGGACTGCCGCAGGTGGAGATATTTTATTTGTAGAATCAAGCAAGATGAGAGGGAAAGGCTTACTTACTTTGACCGGTCAATTGGGTGATGTTATGAAAGAGTCTGCTGCTGCTGCATTTACATATGTCAAATCACATACAGATATTTTAGGATTAAAAGAAGATTTTGCAGAAAAAATGGATATCCATGTTCATTGTCCAGCTGGAGCTATTCCAAAAGATGGTCCTTCAGCGGGTGTAGGAATGTTTACTTCATTGGTATCTTTATTAACAGATAAGCCAGTAAAGAGTAAGCTTTCTATGACTGGAGAAATTACGTTAAGAGGAAATGTCCTTGCTATTGGCGGTGTTAAAGAAAAAGTAACAGCTGCTCATCGCGCAGGTATTAGAACAATCATACTTCCTTTTGCAAATAAGCGTGACTTAGAAGAGATTCCGGCACATATCAAAAAAGATTTAAAATTTCACTTTGCAAAAGAAGTGATGGATGTCATCGATGTGGCGATCCCAGATCTTAAAAAGTAATTTGTTGGATTATTTAATCTAAAAATTTAATTTCACTCACTTTTGGGGCGATTAGCTCAGCTGGTCAGAGCGCCTGCTTTACACGCAGGACGTCGGGAGTTCGAATCTCTCATCGCCCACTTCGTCGATAAGACACATTGTTTGACGACAAAACAAGGGCTACTTCGGTAGCCTTTGTTGTACCTATACCTACTCATCTATTACGCATAAGACGACAAAAAAGAGGGATATTAATAGGGATATTATATTTCAATCCTTATAAATGGAAATTTTCAACCTAAAATTCTCAACCTAAATCAAAAACAAGGTGGAGTAGGGTAGTAGTATATCTTGTGTACACATTCTTAGATAATTTTTTGTATATTTTTATATGAATAATCAATTTGAACTTTTAACTCCTGTATTTGTTTTAATACTTTGGACTTTTATTATTTTCTTGATAATGGCCTATGGTAGAGTAAGATTTTTAAGAAACCCTCAAGACGCAGCACATACAAAAAATGTCAAAAGCGTAGGACCTGATTGGCTTGAAAGAACTGTTGATAATTACAATCATCTATTTGAACAGCCAGTTGCATTTTATGCAGTAACCTTATCCATTGCCATCATAAATAATTTTGATCCAATGCTAATTCAATTTGCTTGGGCATTTGTTTTTACAAGAATTATGCATTCAATGGTACAGGTAACATTTAATCTTGTAGTAATACGATTTATTCTATTTGTAATAGGGTGGTTCATTATCGCATATATTGCTTTTTCTCATTTGTTTATTATATATTAATTTTTCTTATTGATTTTATTTATAGAAATTAATTATCTTTTTTAAATGCAATATTTAAAATTCTATTTAGCTCCAATTTATCTTTGTATGATGGCATCATCGTTGCTTATAGGTGGGCTAAATGGTCTCCTAATTGCATTCTTGATAGTTACTTCAATCGTAATTGGTGAATTATTTCTTGGAGATGATGTTTCTACCCCAAATTATAAATATCCTTTTATATTAGATTTTTCACTCTTTATGACCATACCCTTGTTTTTTATTGTACTTTATTTGTATTTGGATACAATCTCTAATGCCTTTGAATGGTATTATCTATTATATATTCCAATTCTAGGATTACAGATGGCCTTAAGTTTGATTAATACAGGACATGAATTAGTACATAGAACGAGCAAAAAATTTGATTGTGAGGTTGGAAATTGGGCATTAGCTACTGCTTGGAATCCTGCGTTTGCTGTTGAGCATGTATACGGACATCACAAAAATGTTGGAATCACTGAAATAGATCCAGTCACAGCTTCTTATGGAGATAATCCATACCTTTTTACAGTCAAAGCATTCTTAAAAGAGCACGTGCATGCCTGGGGCATTGAAACCGTACAATTAAAACGCAGAAAGCAAGGAATCTTTTCTTTTCATAATCGTATTTTAAACGGCTATATCAGAACATTAATTGTATTTGGATTAATTGGTTATTTATTTAGTTGGGTAGCCATGTTAGTGTATATTGCTTTAGGATTCGTTGCTAACTATATTTTTCAACTCAATAATTTTATTGAGCATTATGGGTTAGTGCGTATAAAAGGTACGCCTGTTCAATACCATCATTCATGGAACTCGAACAAGCGTATGACAGGTTACTTAACATATTATCTGACCAGGCATTCCGATCATCATGTGAATGCTAAAAAAGAATTCTGGGAATTAAACCCTTGTGAAAGCGAGGGGATGGTACTTCCGTATGGCAATTTAACATATTTTGTATTATTCACCTTTTTCCCTAGATATACAAAATCTCAAATGGAGCCATGGTTAAAGAATTGGCATCAACAATATGCTTCTGCAGATGAGAAAGCTATAACAAAACATTATCTTAATCTACAAGCTTAAGATGAAAGAGAGGACTACTTCGGTAGCCTTTCTTTATTACTATAATACTTCATATATATTCAAATACTATCAAAATAAGGGACGACAAATGGGACGACAACTGCCGAACGACTTTGTGATAGCAAAGATCGTGAGGCTTACTTCAACATTAAATCCGAATTTTCAACCTAATTATCTCAACCTAAACAAGATATCGAGGGGTAGGTAACATATATAACAAGCATGCACAATCTAAAATAATTTTTATAAATTGATATAGTATGAGAAAAAATACAAACCCTTTAAAACTGAAAGACTTTTTCTTAAGCCAACGATTTATATGATAATTAGAATCTTTTATATAGTAGGACTACTACTTTTAATTCCATTGATAGCAATGCAATTAACTAATGAAGTAAACTGGTCTTTTTTTGATTTTATAATTATGGGGGGAATGCTCACCATAACTGGTTTATTAATCGGAATAACACTTAAAAAGTTTAAAACTTCCAAAAATAGAATACTATTTATAGCAATTATTATAGTCATATTCCTTCTTATTTGGGCTGAACTTGGAGTGGGAATATTTGGAACTATATTTGCAGGTGATTAAATGGTTCGTTATTGATTCTGTATGTTGATTGGTGAAAAAATCTTACCTGAATTAAGTAAATAATGCTATAAATTAAAGAAAGAAAAAAACTTCTAATAAATTCTTTAATTATAGTAACAAGTACAGAATAAATAAAAAGACTGAGAGTTAAAATGAAAAAAAAATTCATAATTCTAATGCTAATGATTTCACTATTATTTCCTTGGGGGAAAACAGGACATCGTGTAACAGGAGAAGTTGCTGAAACGTATTTGACCGACAAAACAAAATTAGAAATTCAAAAAATATTATCAGATCCATCGTTAGCTGTTGCCAGTACGTGGGCGGATGAGATGCGTTCAAATCCTGACTTTAGAATATATGATACTTGGCATTATGCAAACATATCTATCAACGAAGAATATTCAGAAACTGTTCCATCTACCAAAGGAGATATTGTTCAAGCAATTAAACTTTGTAAGAGTAAGTTAAAAAACTCGGATACCACAATGGAAGAAAAGGCTTTTTATCTTCGTTATTTAGTGCATTTTATTGGTGATATTCATCAACCTATGCATGTTGGAAGAGCAGAAGACAGAGGTGGAAATAGTATTAAGTTAAAATGGTTTGGCAATTCCACTAACTTACATAGAGTGTGGGATAGTGAAATGATTAACACTTATTTGATGAGCTATACTGAGCTTGCTACACACTTAGATAATAATTTTAATAGCGAAGACATTAAAACACTATCAGAGAATGAGTGGGTATATGAATCACATCAAATAGTTAAAAAAATCTATGCTGAAACGCAAGATGGCGATTATTTAGGATACGATTACATCTTTGAAAATTTTGATATAGTAAAATCGCAATTGTTTGTAGCTGGTGTGCGCTTGGCGAACACATTAAATGATATTTTTGATGAATATTAAATCATATGAGCCAAAACCTATTCGTTTTGATGACAAAACAATGGATACTTCATAGATTAATTTTTTGTACATTGACACTTTCTTTCGCGGCAATCTTTATAGGAAGAAAATAGAGAGGACTACTTCGGTAGTCCTTTTTTTTATCCTATTGGTACCTACAATTAAAATTAACTATGTTGTTTAATTAGAAGAAAAGGAGAATGAGATGAATGACAAAGAAAAGAAAGTCAGAAAGTTTTTATCTAAGCAGATACAACAGTTGAATAATATAGTAGCTGATTTGGATACAGTGATCACTGATATGGGCACTGAGTTTTATAGAGTAAGTATATTCGGTTCAGCAAGAATAAAGCCGGACACAAAAGAATATAAGGAAGTATATATATTAGCTAAAGAATTGGCAGAGAGCGGTGCAGATATAGTTACTGGCGGAGGACCAGGCTTGATGGAAGCAGCGAATGCAGGTGCCAAAGAAGGTAGTTCATCAAAATCAAAATCATACGGGCTTAGCATTGAGCTTCCTTTTGAAGATATTCCAAATGAACATGTAGATGTAAGGTATCATCACAAAAGATTTTCTTCTCGTTTAGACGAGTTTCTCCGCATAAGTCATGCTGTTGTTGTTACTCCTGGAGGAATTGGTACGCTTCTTGAGTTATTATATACTTGGCAGTTGATTCAGGTAAACCATATTTCAGCAAGGCCAGTAATTCTAGTTGGCGATATGTGGAACGGTTTTCTCGACTGGGTTAAATCAGAACCATTACAAGCACAGTTAATGGATAAAGCTGATTTTGATAATATTATTATCGTAAAAGATGTTCACGAAGTAACTAAGTTGCTCAAACCAGAGATAAAAAAATTCTATATAGAAAAGTTCAAATCTTAAAACAGAGAGGACTACTCCGGTAGTCCTTTTTTTATTTCTCATTTCAACAAATTTATTCTACTTTGAAGAGGATAAAGGATGAAAAAAATTTCAATACACTGGTTTAGAAACGATTTAAGAATCAACGACAATCCTTCGTTAAATTTTGCTGCAGAGAATGGAAAAGTAATCCCTATTTTTATTAATGATACAATTAATAATGCTCAAAAAGAGTTTAATATTGGTGAAGCAAGTGCGTGGTGGTTACACTATTCTTTAGAGGCATTAAATAAAAGTCTAGATGAAAAAGTAAATTTTTTTTCAGGTGATCCTTTCAAAATTATCAAATTATTAATTAAAAATTATGATATAGAATCTGTTTCATGGAATAGGTGTTACAGTCCATGGGAAATAAAAAGAGATACTGAAATAAAAACCTATCTTAAAAAAAATAATATTAAGGTAAGCACATTTAATAGTTCGCTATTATGGGAGCCTTGGGAAGTATTAAAAGATGATAATTCTCCCTATAAAGTTTTTTCACCGTTTTACAAAAAAGGGTGCTTAAAAAATCATTCCGGTCCAAGAGAAGTTGTTAAAAAAATAGAAAATATTGTTTTAAATGATAAGGTAATAGAGTCACTAGATATTAAATCATTAGATCTCTTACCAAAACATCATTGGAAAGATAAGCTTGGCCAGCATTGGAATATTGGCGAAGCACCAGCAATGGAAAAATATATAAAGTTTAGAGATAGCGGGCTATTGGATTACAAACAAGGAAGAAATTTTCCAGCTAAAGAAAATGTTTCTATGCTATCTCCTCACATACATTTTGGAGAAATTTCACCTCATCAAATTTGGTTTGATAGTAAAGTATTAGCCTCAGAAAAAGATATAGTTCATTTTCATAGCGAATTGGGATGGCGAGAATTTTCTTATTATTTAATCTACCATTTTCCTCACATGTGTACTGAAAATTTGAATAAACAATTTGATAAGTTTCCATGGCAGATGAATGCAGGATATTTAAAAGCGTGGCAACAAGGTAAAACAGGATATCCTATTGTAGATGCTGGAATGCGCGAACTGTGGGAAACTGGATATATGCATAACCGCGTTAGAATGATTGTTGCTTCATTTTTAGTAAAAAATTTATTAATCGATTGGAGAATAGGATTGGAATGGTTCAATGATTGTTTATGTGATTCCGACTTAGCAAATAATACAGCTAGTTGGCAATGGACAGCAGGAAGCGGAGCTGATGCGGCACCTTATTTCAGAATTTTCAATCCTATATTACAGGGTAAGAAATTTGATCCAGATGGATCTTATACTAAAAAGTATGTCCCTGAATTAAAACATTTACCTAAAAAATATTTATTTGAGCCATGGGAAGCAGATAATACAATTTTAACAGAATCAGGAATTGATTATGGAGTAAATTATCCAAAACCTATTGTGTCTATTACACATTCACGGGATATTGCTTTACATGCGTTTGAGCAAATAAAAAAAATTATTAAATAAAAAATGACTACAATTATAGATGCCTGAAATATCCGAAGTCAAACTCACGTCAGAATTTATTACAAATGCTAATAAAAAAAGATACATCACCGACGTAAAATACCTTAAGACAAATAAGTTAAAACTAATTGAAGATATTAATGTAATAGGTAAAAAAATTTCAGCTAAAAGCAGGGGAAAGGAATTAAAACTTTTTTTTGATAAACATCCCGTGGTTATATCTCTAGGGATGACAGGATGCTTTAAAAATTTTGAAAAAAGAGGATATAAAAACAAGCATTGGAAACATGGCCATATAAGGTTTCGAATGAGCGACAATACTTGGTTTTGTTGGAGTGATGTAAGAAGATTTGGAAAAAGTATTTCTACAGAATGGAATCCTAATAGAGGACCTGATATCTTTGATGATCAAGAAAATTTTAGAAGAAATATTCTGGATAATATCAATCATCGAGATTTTTCAAAGCCGGCGCATACCGCAATTATGAGTCAAAGGTGGTTTAACGGAATGGGAAATTACTTAAGAGCTGAAATTCTAGGAAAATGGAATAAGAATCCATTTCAACCTTTAAAAAATATTATAAATGAAAAATTCTTAGATCATTTAATTAGTCAAATTCATGACACCTATCGATTGGGTGGCGGGGAACTTTATTCATGGAAGAACGAAAATAAAACACATAAAGATAAGCAGTTTGATCAATGGATGCAGTTCTATGGAAAAACCTCTAAAATGAAAGATGTCAATGGAAGAACATTTTGGTATGCAAAAAAATGGAAAACGTAAAATAGATTTAATAACAACTCTTAGTAATTCTTAAGTAATAAAACCTCTTATTTAGTAGTAAATTCTTTCAATATGAAAATATTTTCTATTGTCGCAACACCTCTTTTAATGATTAATAATATTTTTGCTCATGAACTTTCTAAATCTGATCAAGCTGAATTTACAGATGGAAGTTTTTTAGATTTTATTTATTTAGGCGCAAAGCATATGGTAACAGGCTATGACCATATACTATTTTTAATTGGCGTAATCTTCTTTTTGACAAAACTTCTAGATATTGTAAAATTTGTTACGGCTTTTACATTAGGGCATAGTATCACGCTTGTCTTTGCTACTTTTTATAAGATAACTGCAAACTACTATTTGATTGATGCTGTTATTGCATTTAGTGTGATATATAAAGGATTTGAAAATTTAGATGGCTTTAAAAAAGTATTCTCCAGAAATGCTCCTAATTTGATTCTCATGGTTTTTCTCTTTGGACTAATTCATGGGTTTGGATTGTCTACTCGTTTGCAGCAATTGCATTTAAATGAAGACAGTCTATTATTATCAATTCTTTCGTTCAATCTTGGTGTAGAGTTTGGGCAAATAGCCGCACTTCTAGTAGCATATCCTATTATTCTAATGCTTCGAGGAGATTCATTCAAAAGGCTATCTATTTTGGTTAATTGGGGACTGATTGTTTCTGGTATATTCTTACTAGGATATCAGCTCAATGGATACTTTACAGACACTCATCATGAAGAAGATCATTCTGTTAAGGTAGAAGTGCATGAACATAATACCGAGGTACATTCTCATGAGGATAGTGAATCACATTCGCATGATGGTGAAAATACTCACCAACACTAAGCACTATTTATTTTTCTATATATCTTAATGCCCAATCGTTGAGATGATTAAAGATAGGCATAAGAGAATCACCTTTTTTGGTAAGGCTATATTCAACTCTTGGTGGAATTTCAGCAAAAATCTTACGATTAAGAATTTCATTTTTTTCTAAATCTCTTAATTCACGCGTAAGCATATTCTTACTAATTCCATCAATACTACGATCTAAAATTCCAAAACGATTAATTCCTTGTGAAATTCTCATAAGGATGATAGGGCGCCACTTACCACCAATCATTGACATAGAATAGGTAATAGGGCAGCTTGTTTGACTGCAATTAGAGTCTTTTTCACAACAATTTTTTTTGTTTTCCATTACAATAGTCCTTTTTATCTAACTATATTAAAAAATAGTGCCTACTTGTTAAAATAAATGTTACTCAATAAATTTAGTCTAATTAAAAGCGAGGAGCAATAATGAATACAAAAAAAGAACCATATTTAGTTAAGGGAAAAAAAGATAAGAATTATGCTTGGTGTTCATGCGCTGAGTCTTCAAACCAACCATTTTGTGATGGAAGTCATGCTAAAACAGATAAACAGCCAATTGTTTTCAAAGCAGAAAAAGATGGAGATATGCATTTATGTGGTTGCAAACAATCAACAAATGCACCATATTGTGATGGTACACACTTAAGCTTATAAATTCTAAAGAGGATAATCTATATGAATAAATTATTAGACTGCGATTGTAGTCACTATAAAGGATCTGTGTTAATGGTAATGCGATTATTTTTAGCATTTATTTTTATTAAAGCAGGGATGGGGAAACTACCAATTGTAGGAGGAGAAGGCTTAACCAATGCCTTGCCATTGTTCTTGGTGTACCTTGTGGTTTTATTTGAAATTTTAGGTGGACTATTTATGCTTATTGGCATCAAATATGAATCATTAACCCGCTTGGGAGCATTGATGATTGGTATTGTAATGATTGGAGCAGCTTATATGCATTATGGAGTATGGGGCGATGCTTTTGGCTCTAAAAATGTAATGTATCCTCTATCGCTACTATTGATGTGTCTTGTATTTATAACAGACGAAAACTAGCATGAATAAAAAATTATCTATTTTAGCTACGGCATTATTACTGTGGAGTGTTTATTTCTATAACGCTGTTAATACATTTGATATTCCTGATGCAATTCTAGTATATAATGAAAACCCTTCATTCACCAAAGAAACGATTACCCCAGCAGATTTTGAAGGAGCGGGGGTCACTCTTTTTGGTGCGTCTTGGTGTGGATATTGTCAATCTGCCAAAGCGTTGTTAAATGAAAAAGGAATTCCTTTTGTAGAAATTGATGTGGAAGAAAACAATATTCCTAGAGAAGAACTTGCCAAGTATGGTGTGTCTAAAACGGTACCTCAAATCTTTGTTGATGGAGTACCTATTGGTGGATCGGATGCATTAAAAGCTATTTTTAGTGTAGAGATATAATTATTTAACTTTTTTCTTAAATTTTTTTTTAATTTAAAAGCACTTTATGTTTAAACAATCTATCTTCATTTTTTTATTAGTCGCATGTTCTGGCGGCTCTGCTACTTCATCTCAAACTGACAATAATAATGAGGGAAATAATGGAGGCGAAGAAATTCCTGCGCCTATTTCTAATTTTACCTTCTCATCATCTGAAGGTGAAGCTCCTTATGATATTACATTTACCAGTACATCCACTGGAGATATAAATTCTTGGTTGTGGAATGTTGATAATGACGCTGATTATGAAAGTAATGGTCAGAGTTTTACTCATACGTATCAAAATGCTGGAACTTATGATGTATCTTTAATAGTAACCGGGGCTGGTGGTCAAAGTACTACAGTTGAGACGGATGCTATAATTATTACAGAGCCTGATACATCTACAGAAACAGGTTTATTAAGTAGAACCATGAATCATGACAATGGCACCAGGGAATATTTGATTTATGTTCCACAAGGATATGATACAGGAAGTGAGATACCAGTCCTATTTGCTTTCCATGGATTTAGTGGATATAATCAGAATTTTATCAATACAGCTGATTTTAGATCTTTAGCTGAACAGTATAATTTCATTGTAATATACCCTCAAGCTCTAGTCTGTGGTGATGGGACAACATGGAATACAGCTGAACCCGGAGGAGATAATAAATGTAGTCAAGATGATATTGGATTTTTTGCTGCATTATTAAATGAAATTTCAAATAATTATACCATTAATGCACAAAAAGTTTATCTGACAGGCTATTCAAACGGTGCAGGTTTTTCATATGCAATGGCATGCTATCAGAGTGACCTTATCACTGCAATTAGTCCAGTATCAGGACTGATGCCTATGGATGATTCTCAGGAATGCAATCCTAATCGACCAGTATCTAGTGTAATTTTTAATGGAACGAGTGATGATAGTAGACCTTATGATGGAATCGCAGGTTATATGATGCCTGTTGATGAAACGATTACCTATTGGACTGAATATAACAATACAGATACTGATCCACAGACAGGTACAGAAGGTAGTATTGAATATTTTTCATATCAAAATGGAGACTCTAATTCAGCTGTCGAGTTATACAAAATAAATAATGGCGGGCATGATTGGTTTAATCTCAGTTACAATGGGTATGCTATGGAAGAAATCATTTGGAATTTCTTTTCACAACATACTTCTGATTAGTTAGGATACTAGTCAATTTGTTGTAAGTTCGCTCTTCTATGGTAATAACAAAATAAAACTATATGTCTTTCGATAAACTTGGTCTGAACGAACCTATTCTCAAAGCTCTAAAACAAAAAGGCTATAAAGAGCCTTCTCCAATTCAAGCAAAAGCTATCCCTGCAATACTTGAAAAAAGAGATGTGATGGCTGCGGCGCAGACTGGTACTGGAAAAACAGCAAGTTTTATATTACCAATTTTACATATGCTATCTAATCCTAAGCATAAGTTTAAAGGTCATGTAATAAGAGCATTAGTTGTAACGCCTACTAGAGAATTAGCAGCTCAAGTAAGAGAAAGTGCTGTTACTTATGGGCGTAATCTTAATTTAAAATCCACAGCTATCTACGGAGGAACTTCTGTTCGCAATCAAAAGAAAGTATTAAGACAGGGTGTTGATATTTTAGTCGCCACTCCTGGTAGATTGCTCGATTTATATAATCAAAAATCAATAGATTTTAGCAAAGTAGAAGTGTTGGTATTAGATGAAGCTGATCAGATGTTAGATATGGGCTTTATCAATGACATCAAAAAAATTATGAGACTATTACCAGATAGACGACAAAATTTAATGTTTACAGCAACCTTTTCTGATCCCTTTAGAGCGCTAGCAAACAAGTTTTCCTATAACCCATTAGAGATTTCAGTAACAAGAGACAACGAGACTGCTGAAAATATTGAACACTATATTCATCCTGTAGATACATCTAGAAAATCAGAGCTATTGATTCATCTTATCAAAACAGAAAAATGGAAACAGGCATTAGTATTCACACGAACAAAGCATGGCGCTAACAGACTTACTAAAAAACTTATTCAAGCGCATATCACAGCAGTAGCTATTCATGGTAATAAAACACAAAATTATAGAACAAGAGCGTTAGATGACTTTAAAAAGAATCGCGTAAAGATATTAGTTGCAACAGATGTAGCAGCGCGTGGAATTGATATTAAAAATATGAACCAGGTAATTAATTTTGATCTCCCTACTGTAGCAAAAGACTATGTTCACAGAATAGGCAGAACAGGAAGAGCCGGTGAATCAGGTAAAGCAATATCATTTGTAAGTAGTGAACAATTTGAATTATTAGATGATATTCAAAAATTATTGAAACAAACTCTAGCCCAACATATAGTAGATGGGTTTGAACCTAGTAGTCCAATAGCAAAAAGCACTTCTAAGGTTGGCAAGAAGCAACGTCGTTTTAATAAGCAATCTGGATACAAAAAAAAGAAGCGTAGGTAGTA
>AQSD01000002.1 GCA_000402755.1 Fidelibacterota bacterium SCGC AAA160-B08
GGATGCGTCTCCTCCAAGATAGAGCTTAACTAGAATCGGAATTCCTATTATTGCAGGGCCCATAACAAATAAATTACTTAATAATGTTAAAATGATAATAACGCGAAGAGTAGCTCTTTCTTTTAAGTACTGAAGACCTTCTTTAGTCTTTTCTATTATTTTTTTAGCATTAATTTCTTCTTTTTCTACAGTATCAATGGGAGCAATAGTACTAAGTGCGGCAGCAAAAAAATAAAAGAAAACACAAAAATAGAATAAATTTTCTACTGGGTAAAATGTGAGTAATTGCGCTGCAATAATTGGACCAATTAATACAGCAGTTTGCCATGAAATATTTACAATAGAGTTTGCTTTGAGAAGATTTTCTTTTTTAATCTGTGTAGGTAAATAGGCATTAAATGCCGGGACTAAAGGTAGCCCAAATCCATTATGAAAGAAGGCCAATAACATAATAAGCCAGACAGATTCAATATTATAAAAAAACAATAAAGGGATACATAATAAAACCAATCCTTGCATAATAGTAACAAAGGAAATCATCTTAGTTTTAGGAAAAAGATCTACAATAGATCCAATAAATAATCCAAAAATAATTGCAGGGAAATAAGTAGTCATTGCAACAAACCCTGTAATTTTTTCAGAATTAGTCATATCTAATATGAGCCATATAAATGCAACATCATAAATAGATCTCGCAATAGAGTTAACTAAAGGTACGGTCCATAAGAATATATTTACTTTTTTTTGTTTTTTCATAGGGTTGATTTTGAACATGAAACTACGTATAATATGTACTCTAGCAACGAAGAAAATAAAGAATATTTATGACATATATAATTACAGACCCATGCATAGGTACATGCGATACTGCTTGTATCGAAGTATGCCCCGTAGACTGCATACATGGCCCAAATGATCCAGAGGGATCAGGCGAGGAGGCAAAAGCCCCCGATTTTGATGCTACATCAAAACAACTATTTATTAATCCAGAAGAGTGTATTGATTGTGGAGCCTGCGAACCTGAATGTCCAGTAGATGCTATCTACGATGAAGATGAAATACCGGAAGAATATGAATCATCTATTACCAGTAATTATAAGTTTTTCGGCCAAGAAGCTCCCTGATAGATTTATATAACATTTTATAGTAGTCTTTTCTATTTTTAACTTCCTTTATTATATGATAAACAAAAATCAAATATTACATCAACTAAAGTCAGTAAATTATCCTGGCTTCAATCGAGATATCGTTTCATTCGGGATGGTTAAAGAAATCCTAATTGATCATCAAACTATCACTATCATGCTTTCTATTTCTTCTCAAAATGAAGAAAAAAAAGCGCAACTTATTAAAGATATAGATAAAACTATTATTGCTGAAGGTTTTGAAATTAAAATCAAAGTATTGGATCGTCCAGTTGAGACCAAGACAGTAGACACCTCAAATAAGCATCAAAATGTAGAGGGAAATATTACAAAAATTATTGCAGTAGCTAGTGGTAAGGGCGGTGTAGGTAAATCTACCATTGCACTTAATTTAGCTGCAGCCTTAACAAGCAATGGACACAAAACCGGACTACTTGATTTGGATATATATGGACCTTCCCTTCCTCTTACTATGGGGATTCAAGGAAATCCAGAAGTAGACGAAAACCAAAAAATTATTCCTCTAGAAAAACACAATTTAAAGCTGATGAGTTTTGGCTTTATTAGCGGCAATCAAGCTCCAGTAGTATGGCGAGGGCCATTGGTAGCTAAAATGACAGAACAATTTTTCAAAGATGTCAATTGGGGAGATTTAGACTATTTAATTCTTGATTTACCCCCAGGAACGGGCGATGTTCAACTTACTCTATCTCAAAAAATTCCACTAGATGGAGCTATTATTGTTACGACACCAAACGATATCGCGTTAACAGATGTTAGAAAAGGTGCTGACATGTTTAAGAAAGTAGATACCGAGTTATTAGGAGTTATAGAGAATATGTCTTATATGGAAATTTCAGGAGAAACTCCTGGAAATAAAAATTCAGATATCACTATTAATGGCCAGAAAGTAAAAACCAATGAAGATGGTAAGTTCAATTTAAAATTTGATTTATTTAAACATGGAGGAGGCCAAACGGAGAGTACCAGGCTTGACATCCCTTTATTAGCAGAAGTACCGTACTCACATAAATTGATGGAATCAATTGACAATGGTGAGCCGCTTGTTTTTTATGATAAAGAATCTCCCATATCACAAATTTTTTTAAAATTAGCTGAACAAATAGCTTCAATATGACCCCGGCATTAACCAACCTCAAGCATCTTGCTATTATTATGGATGGAAATGGAAGGTGGGCAAAGGATAAAAATCTAGATCGTATAGTTGGGCACAAAGAAGGGGCTAAGTCTGCCAAAAAAATTATTGAGACTTGTTCTAATTTAAATATCAAATACCTTACTCTTTATACATTTTCAACAGAAAATTGGGATCGCCCACAATTTGAAGTAGACAGTTTAATGGCTTTGTTGAGTGGAATGCTGAATAATGAAATTAAAGAATTAGAGGGGAACAATATAGTCTTTAAGGTCGTTGGAAGAGTAGAGGATTTACCAAAAAGCGTACAAAAAATTGTTTCCAATACCGTAGAAAGAACAAAGAATAATACTGGGTTGGTTTTATCTCTTGCATTGAGTTATGGCGGTAGGCAGGAAATTATAGATGCAATGAACAAAATACTAAAAAATAAAGAAAGTAAAATAATAGATGAAGAGATTGTAAAAAATCACTTATATTTCCCTGAAATGCCTGACCCAGATTTAATAATTAGGACGGGAGGAGAATTTAGATTAAGCAATTTTTTATTATGGCAATCTGCTTATTCAGAGATGTATATTAGTAAAAAAAATTGGCCAGATTTTAAAGAAAAAGATTTAATGACTGCGCTAGAAGATTTTAACCATAGGAACAGAACTTTTGGTAAATTAACTGATTAAATATGAAAAATATATATATAACAATAGCCTTACTATTTTTTGTGAATATTTTATATGCACAAGAAGTAACGCTTTATCGCGTAAATATTGAAGGGAATACTACTACATCAGATAAGATGATTAAGTATTCTGCGGGCTTACGAGATGGGACACAGATTCAAAGATCAGATATTTCCACTGCACTAACAAGACTATGGGATTTAGGCCTGTTCAATGATATTGATATTACTCTTAATAATGACTCTGAATATGGAGTTGAAATTACTATAAAGGTGGAGGAAAGCCCTACATTAAACAAAGTTTTATTTGAGGGTATTTCTGTTAGAGAGTCAAGATTTACAGAAAAAATTGAGCTAAGAATGGGACAAAGAATTCGTCCAAACTCATTGGATGCTGCGGCAAAAAAGATAACTGAAATTTATAAAGAAGATGGATATTTTGATGTAGAAGTTGATGCTAGGATAGAAGTCCCAACAGATACTTTGGTACGTACAGGCTATGCAAGAGATGTGGTTTTTGCTGTCGAAGAAAATGAAAAGTTTAGATTAAAAAATATAGAATTTGTCGGTAATGACAATTTTTCAGCACGTAAATTGAAAAAAGAATTAACTGATACCAAAGAAAGAAAATGGTGGGCTTTTTGGGTTAAAAGTTTTGATGAAAAAACATTTGAAGAAGATAAAAAGACCCTAGCACTTTTTTATCAAAATGAAGGGTATAGAGACTTTCAGGTCATAAGCGATAGCCTTGTAGTTGATAGAGAAAATTCTGAGCTGACATTAGTACTATCTGTTGGAGAAGGAAAGCAGTACCATTATCGCAACATTACATTTGAAGGCAATGAAATCGCAGAGGAGTCTGTTCTTAAACAATTACTAAAGATTGAAAAGGGCGATGTTTACTCGAAAGAAGATTTTGATAAACTTGTCTATGAAAATATGATGAGCGTATATCAAGACAAGGGATATATTTTCAGTAGCGTTAACCCTGAAATTGTTCCATTTGGGTCTGATTCTTTAGATGTTAATTTTGTATTTAATGAAGGTAGTAAGGTCTATATAGAAAATATTTTTGTATCAGGAAATGACAAAACCAGAGAAAATGTTATTAGACGCGAATTAAAACTATTTCCTGGAGATGTATTTAATAAATCTAAATTAATGCGTAGTCAGCGTGATATATGGATTTTAAATTATTTTGATAATGTAGTGCCTGATGTGAACCCGATATCAGAAGACAAGGTTAATTTAGACTTTGTTGTTCAAGAAAAAAAATCAACACAAAGAATTAATGCAAATCTTGGATTCACTGGTGAGTACGGTATCACAGGTGGAGCGGGAGTAGAATTTGATAATTTTATGGGAAGAGGTCAGAAATTTAACGTTGGTCTGAGTACGGGGACTAATTTTTCTTTATACTCTAATCAAGAGCCTTCAAAGTATAGATCTTTAAATATTAGTTTTCAAGACCCTATGATTAATGATAGTCCGTATCTAGTAGGAGCTTCAGTATTTTATTCCTACAGAGGTTCTTCTACGAATTATTATTTTCCTTTAGATTTCACAGTAGCAGGTGCAGTAGCAAGTTTTGGTAGAAGATTAGAATGGCCAGATGACTTCTTTAGAGTTATGTGGTCTGCAAAAATTATGGAAAAACAATATCAAGGGACACAAGCAGATATTGATCAATATATTGGTGGACTAGATACAACCCGAGGAATTAGTTTTTCTCAAATGCTTTCTAGGGATAGTAGAAATAGAGCAGAATTTCCTACTGCAGGATCTCGATTTCAACTTGAAAATACATATTCAGGTGGATTTTTGGGAGGAAATGAAAACTTTCAAAAACATATCTTAGACTTAAATTGGTTTACACCCACTTTCTCTAAAGTTGTATTATATAACTCTTTCAAATTAGGTGTTATTAAAACCCTAGATGTGGGAGATGATATACAAAGTTTTGTTCCATTTGATGAAAGATTTATTATGGGAGGAAATGGGATCCCTTATGGTAATGCTTTAAGGGGATATCCAGATAATTCTATTGGACCACAAACAGCCTCTGGACAAGCTGTTGGAGGAAACTCAATGGGTAAAGTAACAACTGAATTAAGATTTCCATTATCAGAAAATCCTGTAATATATGTAATGGCTTTTGGAGAAATGGGGAATGTATGGAATAGCTCAAAAATGTCTGAGCCGTTTTATATAGATAGAAATGGCCCTCTTTCTATGAAAAAATCTGCCGGTGTTGGTGTTAGGTTTTTTATGCCAGGTATTGGTAAATTAGGGTTTGATATGGGATATGGATTTGACGATATTAATGGTGATGGTAATCCACAAGGGTGGGAATATACTATCACATTTGGACAAACGTACTAAAGGAGAGAATAAAGTGTATAAAAAAATAGTGATGTTATTATTATTAATTGGAGTATCATTTGCTCAAGAGAAAATTGGTGTAGTTTTTTCAGAAAAAATTAGACTTGATTTTGAAGAGTTCAAAGAAGTAGAACAACAATTACAACTTGACCTACAAGTCATTCAAAAAGAGTATCAAACAATGGCTACCGAACTTGACAGCATGGTAAAAGAGTATGAACAACAAAGTCTTATGATGTCAGAAGAGTTAAAAAAAGCTAAAGAACAAGATATCGTAGACATGAATAACGCGATGCAAAGCTATCAACAAGCAAAAGTTGGTCCAAATGGAGAGCTTACTAGAAAACAGCAACAATTAGAGTTTGATTTAGTTCAGAAGTTTAAAGCAGCTGTTGATGTTGTAGCCATATCAAAAGGTTATGATATTATTATGGATGGATCTCAAGCATCTCTCTATACTAAGCCAACACATGATTTGACAGATGACGTTCTTTACGAATTAAGAAAATCAAAAGAATAACATAGAGCTTTCTCTTGTTTACACTTAAACAAATTGCCTCAGAGGTAAAGGGTGTAATAGTCGGCGATAGTTCCATTATCATTACTAGCGTTGACGATATTGAAGAAGCCCTTGCTGGATCAATATCATTTGCCTTTCTTCCAAAATATAAGAAGAGAATTATATCTTCTGAAGCATCAGCTTTTATTGTTACAAGCAAAGAAGATTTACAACAACGCCCTGGCGTTGTCGTTAAAAATCCATATCTAGCTATGATTGCAATACTAGAATTATTTTCTAAAAAGACACCTAAAGAAAATATAATCCACAATCAGACAGCTATTGCTGATTCAGCATCTTTAGGAAAAAATGTGGGGATAGCTGCATTTGCTGTAATTGGAAAAGACGTTATTGTTGGAGACAATACCATTATTGGCTCTGGCGTAAAAATTAATTCTGGAGCTATTATTGGATCAAATTCTACTTTAAAGGACAATGTAATTGTTTATGAGGATGTTGTGATTGGAGATAATACGTTAATTCATAGTGGGTCTGTTATTGGGAGTGATGGCTTTGGATTTACTACCATCAATAAAGTCCATCATAAAATTCCCCATATCAAGAGTGTTGTTATCGGCGATTTTGTAGAGTTGGGCGCAACTTGCACTATCGATAGAGGTTCTGTAAAGAATACTGTTATTGAGGACTATTGCAAACTAGATAATCAGGTACATATTGCACATAATGTAAAGATTGAACAAGGATGTTTATTAGCAGGTGGAGTATTTGTTGGAGGAAGTACAGTAATTAAGGCTCATTCTATGATAGGTGGAAAGTCTGATATTGGACCTCATATTGTATTAGGAAAAGAATCAATTTTGGCTGCACGTTCTTGTGTATTAAAATCTTTAAATGGAGGAGAAATGTATGCTGGAAATCCTGCACGACCTATCAAGGAAAAACAAAAGAGAGATGCAGTATTTACAAGACTAGAATTATTAGAAAAAAGATTGAAAAAAAATGATAAAAAAACAAAGAACAATTAATTATCCAGTATCCTGTACGGGAATTGGGTTACATACAGGGGTAGAGAGTACTATTACTTTTCATCCAGCTGAAGAAAATTTTGGTATCAAGTTCATGCGAAATGATCAAAAAGATCAGATTATAACGCCAGATATAGACAATGTAGTGGACTTAACTAGAGGAACTACCATTGAAGAAAATGGAGTAAGAGTTCATACCACAGAACATGTTATGTCTGCATGTGCGGGTATGGGTGTTACTAACCTTTTAATTGAGCTTAATAGTAAAGAACCTCCAGTAATGGATGGTAGTTCAAAAGATTTTGTTGCTGCGTTAAATGAAGGCCAAATTACAAAACAAGACAGTGATGTTGATTTTTTAAGAATTACTAAACCTGTTTTTTATGCTGACGAAGAAAAAGATGTTGAAGTATTTGCTGTACCATATGATGGATTTAAAACAACTTTTACTATTCAATATGATTTAGATGCACTAGATGTACAATATAGTTCTGTACAAAATATGTATACTAATTATGAAAAACAGATTGCACCAGCACGTACATTTTGCTTATTAAGTGAAGTAGCACAGCTAGAAAAACAGGGATTGATTAAGGGCGGCAACCTAGGTAATGCTGTTATTATTGTTGATACAGATATAAATGACCAACAAGTAAAATTCTTTCGAAAAAGATTTGGAATTAAATTTTATGAAGGGACTAGAGGTTTATATAAATCACAAATTTTACGATTTAAGAATGAACCGGTCAGACATAAAACATTAGACTTAGTGGGTGATCTTGCGCTATTAGGTAAGCCAATTTTAGGACATATTACTGCAATCAAAAGTGGGCATAAAGGCAATGTTGAATTTGCAAAATTATTGCGAAAAGAATTTAAGGATCAATTTTAAATGAATGATATTAACTACATATTAGATGTAATGCCGCATCGTTATCCATTTTTAATGGTTGATCGTATTATTGAACATAAAAAAAAAGAAAGCATCAGAACTCTCAAGAATGTTTCTATAAATGAGCCTTATTTCCAAGGACATTTTCCTACAAGGCCTATAATGCCAGGTGTTTTAATTTTAGAGGCCATTGCACAGTCAGGATGTTTATTGATGGTAGATTTCATGGAAGATCCATCTAAAAAACTAGTATTTATGTCAAAAGTATTAAGTTATAAAATATATGATAACGTAATCCCTGGAGATCAGTTATTTATTGAAGCAAAATTATTACAGCACAAATTAGGTTCTTTTAAATTTGCTGCTACATGCTTTGTAAAAGATAAAAAAATAGCGTCAACGGAATTTTTTGCCACAATAGTAGATAAAGAAAATGAATAAGATACATCCAACAAATATTATAGCAGATTCAGCAAAAATTGGTAATAATGTAACGATAGGAGCCTACAACGTTATTGAAGATGATGTTATCATTGGTAATAATGTAACTATCGGTAATTTTAATACCATTGGCCAGTATACAGAGATTGGCGATGAATCTAGTATTGTTCATAATAGTAGTATTGGGGCTATACCTCAGGATAAAAAATTTGGTGGAGAAAAAACAAAGCTTATAATTGGTAAACGTACAATTATTAGAGAGTTTGTTACATTAAATCGCGGAACAAAGGCTACAGGAGAAACTAATATCGGAGACGATGTTCTAATAATGACAGGTGTTCATGTTGCCCATGATTGCATTATTGGGAATAATGCTATTTTAGTAAATTTAGTAACTTTAGGCGGACATGTTGAAGTTGGTGACTGGGCTATTCTAGGCGGTGTTACCAGTGTACATCAATTCTGTAAAATTGGAAAACATGTAATGCTTGCAGCAAATTCAAAAGTTGTTCAAGATGTTCCTCCATATATTTTAGGAGGAAAACATCCTCTTCGATATGCAGGAATTAATGCATTAGGTTTATCTAGAAGAGGATTTAGCGATCAAGATAAAGCTATAATTAAAAAAGTTTATCGTTATTATTTTAGGTCTGAATTAAATCCAGCTATTTCGCTTAAAAAAATAAAAGAAGAATTTCAAAACAATGAACATGTTGATGAAATTATTAATTTTATGGAAAAAAGTGATAGAGGAATTATTTAATATAGCTTCAATGAAAAGAATTGCAATATTTGGTTCAACGGGCTCTGTTGGCACTCAAAGTTTATCAGTTATAGATCAAAATAAAAATCAATTTGACGTCATATCTTTGTCATGTAATCATAATGCAGACTTACTCTTCGAACAAACCAAAAAATTTATGCCTGAAAAAATTGGCATTAACACATTATCTGAGCACCATCCAATTACAGAGTTTTGTAAAAAAAATAGTATTGATTTAATCGTTGGAGAAAATTCTTCTGATATCTTATCACAGTATAAAGATATAGATCTTGTTATTAATGCTATTGTAGGAACAGATGGCTTAATTCCTACTATAAATACAGTTAATAATAATATTGAATTAGCATTGAGCAATAAGGAGTCTTTAGTGTTAGGAGGACATCTTATTATGCCAAAAGTAAAAGAAAATACAGCCAATTTAATTCCAGTAGATAGTGAACATTCTGCTATTTTTCAATGTCTTCATGGAGAAGAAAGCAGTGTGTTAAAAAAAATAATTTTAACTGGTAGCGGAGGACCTTTTTTAAAAAGAGAATTAAATACATTTAGCTCTATCCGTCAAGAAGAAGCTCTAAAGCACCCTAATTGGGATATGGGGAAAAAAATCTCAATCGATTCGGCCACTATGATGAATAAAGGACTAGAATTGGTAGAAGCAATGTGGTTATTTAATGTAAATAAAGAAGACATAGAAATTATTATTCATCCTGAATCTATTATACATTCTATGGTACAGTTTATAGACGATTCTTATAAAGCACATCTTGGAATTCCAGATATGAAAATTCCTATACAGTATGCCCTATCTTTTCCCGGAAGAATCCATAGTAATTACGGCAGTTTAAATTTTGCAGATATTGGTCAATTCACATTTTTAAAACCAGACTATGCAAGATACCCCGTGTTAGGGTTGCTGACAGAATTAATTGATAGAGGAGGCAATAGGATTCCTATTATGAGTATGGCAAATGACTATATTGTTAGTCAATTTTTAAATAAAGAGATTTTATTTACAGATATACAAAGTTTACTTGAAAAAGTGATAAATGAATTTGAAGATAATTCAAGTCCATCTGTAGAAGATTTACTTACATTAAATCAACAAATAAAACTATATTTGGGCTAATTCTATGATCTATATAATCGCATTCATTATACTTATTAGCATCATTGTTTTTGTGCATGAGCTTGGTCACTATTTAGCTGCACGAAGCATAGGTGTGACAGTTGAACAATTTTCAATTGGGATGCCTCCTACGATTTATAAGTTTAAACCAAAAAATATTAATACAGTTTTTCTAATTGGAGCTCTACCGTTGGGTGGATATGTCAAAATTAAAGGCATGTTAGATGAGAACATGGATACTGAACTAGTTGGTGCCGATGATGAACTAGAGTCAAAGAGTGCGTTACAAAAAATTTGGGTTTTAAGTGCAGGCGTTATCATGAATATCATTTTAGCTTTTTTTGTCTTTTCTGCTATCGGCGCTCTAGATGGAGATGTAGTACCTGTTGATCAAGATGTTGTTATAGATTTTGTTGCTCCTGACGGACCGGCTGAAGGTGCTGATTAGTTAGTTGGAGATAAAATTATTTCAATTAATAATATTGAAGTTGCAAGTTGGACAGCTGCTGTAAGCATAGTAGAAAAAAATCCTAATCAAGAAATACCTATTACAATTATAAGAGAAGGGGAGTTATATCAAAAAAATATTACACTATCTTCTGGACCAAACTTTAAAGCAGGTAGGGTAGACGAAACTATTGGATTAATTGGTATTGCCAAAGATATGCAAGTCAAAGAACTAGGAGTTATAGAATCTTTTCAATATGGGTACAATCGTACAGCATGGTCAATGGTATTGATGAGCTCTTCTTTAAAAATGATTTTTCAAGGCAATGTTTCAAAAGATGAAGTAGGTAGCGTTATTATGATTGGACAAATGGCTGGAGATGCAGCACAAGCTGGGCTAAGTCCATTTTTATTATTGATGGCTTTGATTAGTGTAAATTTAGCATTCATTAATATGTTACCGATACCAGGACTAGATGGTGGACATATTGCAGTTATTTTAATTGAAGTATTGATGAGAAGAAAACTTTCAGTTAAAGCGAGAATGCGTATCCAATCAGTAGGAATGTTTATATTATTATCATTAATGGCATTTCTGCTAATCAATGATATTCTTAGACTTTTTTAATTTTAAAACAATTACTCCCTTACTAAGTTTCAACGATATTTTAACAGGAACAGTTCGGCTATTAATGGTTCCATACGATATTTGCATATCCCCTTTATTTTTTAATGCAGATCTGCCATTATGTAAAGGTTTGTACGTATAAGCATCAAATTTCCCTGCCGGCGTACGAATGGTTTTCATCCCAATATTTTGTATCTCAATTTCTCTCACTTTTCCTTCATCTAGGGTAGTAAATTTTTTTGATTCTTGTTCTAAGATATTTTCATTTTTTAAAATCATTATTAACGCATATGGATCAAATATATTATCTGGTATTATGTATTCTTTTCCATTAGTAATAGCTTTATTACCTTGAATGATAGTTGTTGATTCGCGTCGGGTATTCCTTTCGCGCAATTTTTTAACCTGCTTAATTAAGCCAAGCGATTCAGTATCAACCCATACATCTATTGTATCTCTAATCTTATATAGAGCATCACCCAATTTAGAAGTCTTTACGGAAAAGCTTAAATGATAAGCTTCACGTCCATTTATTATTTCTATATTTTTTATACTTAGCGTAGCTGAACCTAATTTTATTAAGTCAGGGCCAATTTTAATGAGATCAACAAATAGATCATATTTGTACTCTTCTCCAGGTACAAAAGATGGAGATTTTTCTAAAGATGTTTGTCCTAATAAGAAAGACATGAATAGGAGTATAATAATTTTTTTCATTATTATCGAATTTGAGAAATATTATCTTTATCAAACATATAAATTTTTGAAGCAGACTTATTATTAATAATACCACCATCTATTATGAGATCTATATTAGAACCAAACATTTTTTCTATCTCATCTGGATTATTGACTGGTTCTTGACCAGTAGTATTAATACTTGTAGTTGTTATAGGCTTATTATATTCAGATAAAAGCGTGTTCAAGAATGGGTAGTTAGGAACACGAAATCCAATCATGTTATTCTTAGTAATTAAACTATTAAAGCTATTTGATTTATATTCTACAATACATGTATCGCCTTTTGCAATGATACCGTCCATTTTATTTTTCATGTTTAAGGGGATAACCAATTTATTAGAAAGACTTTCAAGACTATGGGTAATAATACTCATAGGAGCTTGTCGATTCTTAAGATGGTTAATCTTGTTTATGCCAAGATCATTGTCTATATCTGTTCCAATCCCATAAATTGTATCTGTAGGGTATACAATTACTTGGTTATTTTTTAACGCAAATAATGTGTGATGAATAACATCTGGGTGATTTATTGCGATCCTTTTCATATTCCTCTTTGAGCAGTTTTCCATCTTTTATGAAACCAAAAATATTGTTCTGGATTTTTTTTAATAACGTTTTCTAATGCTAATGTGTACTCTTGAACAACTTCATCTATATCTAACGTTCCAGCTGCGTTTATTTTTGTAAAGTTTACACTATATTCATGATTATTTTTTGTGATGGCGAAGAAAATAATGGGCGCGCCTATTCGCTTATGCAATATGGCCGCTCCAGAGGGGGTAGAAGATGGAATATTAAAAAAGTTAACAAATTTCCCTTTTTCTCTGGCATCTTGGTCGCTTAATAAGATTAATATTTCATTGTTCTTTAACGCAGCTTTAAGATGAATGCCCGATTCTCCTTTATAGAGCTGTCTTTTCATATATTTTTCTCTAATTTTCTTAAAAAATTGATCTGCAGCACTATCATTTTGTTTATATGCCACTCCACATAAAGAGTATCCTTTATTTGAAAGATCATAGAAGAGCTTATCAAATGATCCAAAGTGTCCACCAACAAAAAGAACCCCCCTATCTTCTTTTAATGCTTCATCTAATAATTCAAGATTGTTGAACTCTATCTTTTTATTATCGAAGTATCTCGGGAAAGAAAGAAATTCTAAAAAATCCTCTACATAAAATTTATAACACTCAGAAGTTGTTTTTTCGTACCAGTTTTGGCTTTTATCAGGAAATGCTCTTTTTAAGTTAGCTAATACTACTTTTCGTCTTAATTTTAGTAGATGGAATAGTAGACTATAGAAGCATTTATAGGTAAATTTATTTAAGAATGTTGGAACAGTTCTTAGAAAAAATGAAAGCACTTTCAGAAATATATACATTAAGTAAATGTAAATCTTTGTATTAGCAATGAAAACAAAATTCAAACACATATGGCTATTTATTTTATTACTCATTCTAGGGAGTGGTATAGCTCAAGAAAATAAAAAAAATATTTATATTGTTCCCATACAAGATACAATCGATTTAGGAATCCCTAGTTTTGTGAAGCGCGCTATAAGTATAGCAGAATCTAATAATAGCAAATTAATTATTTTTGATATAGATACTTTTGGAGGTCGGGTCGATGCGGCTACTCAAATTAAAGATGCTATATCAGCAACAGATATTACCACAATAGCTTTTATTAATCGTAGAGCAATTTCAGCTGGATCCCTGATCTCTTTATCATGCGATAAAATTTATATGACAGATGGAGCAACTATTGGAGCTACTAGTGTTGTAGATATGACAGGATCGAAACAATCAGAAAAATCTCAAAGCTATATGCGAGAAGAAATGGCTGCTACTGCAGAAAAGACAGGAAAAAATTCTAGTATCGCCCGAGGAATGGTTGATGAAGAATTAAGTTTTGAATTTTTAGTAATTCAGGGAGACTCATTAAAAGTTGAGGATATAGAGGGAAGAAAAGAAGGTAAGCTTATTACGTTAACTACAGAATTAGCATTAAAGTATGGTATTGCTGACGGAAAAGGCGAGTCAATAGAAGAAATTTTATCTAGTCTTGGCATAGAAGATTACAATATTATTACTTTAAATGAAAACTGGTCTGAAGACCTAGTACGTTTCCTCACAGATCCTACTATATCGTCCCTATTAACCACTTTTGGTACGATTGGAATTATATCTGAATTATATAGCGCTGGATGGGGTATTGGAGGCACCATCGGTATTGTATGTTTAACACTAGCTTTGGGAGCAGGATACTTGACACAGTTGGCCTCTTCTATGGATTTATTAATTATTATGAGCGGTTTATTATTGCTCGTAATAGAGTTTATAGCAATTCCTGGATTTGGATTTTTTGGTATTGCAGGGGTTGGCGTTTTATTTTATGGGTTATATCTTTTATTAATCCCCGGAGTCCCTGTGAGCGATGAAATTTATTCGCAAGCAATGGATGGATTTTCTTGGGGTGTTGTTGGAGGAATTATAGCCTTAATTATGGTAGCTAATCTGTTATTGAAATCAAAATTTTTAGAAAAATTTATTACTACAGACTCTAACAAAAGTACGCTGAAAAAAAATTATAAAAAAAGAGGGAAGGTGTAGGACTATATCAGAGTTTATGAATAAGTTGTATAAGATTTTTAGACAAAAAAAGGAGGAGTAATGGGACTTTATGTTGCCTTACCGTTAGTATTATTTATATTATTATTATTATGGGTCGTTCCAGTGGGACTATGGCTACAAGCCATATTTAGTATTGGAGGTGGCCAGGTTACTATTTTTAATTTGATTGGAATGCGATTTAGACGTGTTCCTCCAGGCATTGTTGTTAATGGACTAATTGCAGCTCGTAAAGCAGGAATCATGTTAGAAAGCGATGATCTAGAAGTGCATTATATGGCTGGTGGAGATATAAATAAAGTCGTTGCTGCACTAATTGCCGCAGCCAAGGCTGGTATTGAACTGACTTTTGAAATTGCTACTGCAATTGACTTAGCGGGGCGTGATGTTTTATCTGCAGTACAAACAAGCGTATATCCAAAAGTAATTGATGCGCCGGTAGATGGAAAATTATCTGCTGTATCAAAAGATGGTATTGAAGTGAGAGCAAGAGCAAGAGTTACTGTGAGAACTGATATCCCTAACTTAGTTGGAGGGGCAACAGAAGATACAATCATCGCAAGAGTTGGAGAAGGAATTGTAAGTGCGATTGGTTCAAAAGAGTCTTATGAGGCAGTATTAGAAAATCCAGACTCAATCTCTAAAAATGTATTAGATAAAGGATTAAATCAAGGAACAGCATTTGAAATACTTTCAATTGATATTGCTGATATTGATGTAGGAAAAAATATTGGTGCCCAGTTACAAGCTGATCAAGCAGAAGCAGACTTAAGAGTTGCTCAAGCAAAAGCAGAAACTAGAAGAGCAATGGCAGTAGCCTTAGAGCAAGAAATGAAAGCTAAGGTTGTTGAGGCAGAATCTGAAGTGCCTAAAGCTATGGCCCATGCATTTAGAGAAGGTAATTTAGGAATTTTAGATTATTACAAGCTTGATAATATTGCTTCCGATACTAGCATGAGACAGTCTATTGCTGGCACAGGAGAAGAATCTAAAGACGACTCAGAGGGATAAGTTTGGAAGAATTACTGTATTGGGGGGCGATTGCAGCCTTTTATCTTTGGTCTGCCTATAGAAGCAATCAAAAGAAGGCTAAGAAACTTGTTCCTAACCAGGCTCCTGCTAAAAAGGATTTAAAGAATCCTCAGATACCTAATAATCAAGAAATTAATGTATTAGATTTCTTGAATAGAGCATTTGAGGAGTCTACAACACCACGCAAAGAAGAAGTGCTCAAAAAAGCAGTCTTGTCTAATAAAAGTGAGCATGCTATTCAAGATAAATTTCTAGATCATTTTAACAGCAAGCATGATTTAAGTATCGTTGACGATCGACACCTAGATAGTATTGCAATAAAAGATCAACATTTAGATAGTATATCCTCACGATTAAATCGTAAAGTCAAAAAAGTGGTAGTCAAGAAAAAGAAACCACTTGAGTTAATTCAAAAAAAATATAGAAAAAATCCCACCAAACTTGCAATGACAATGCAGGCTATTTTTGAACAGCCAAAAGGAATGCAATAAACAAGATGAAACTTCTAATAATGGGCCCACCTGGGGCAGGAAAAGGGACGCAGGCTAAAATCCTTGCAGAAAAATATAATCTTATACATTTATCAACTGGCGATATTTTAAGAAGAGAAATAAAGAAAAAAACAGCTATTGGGCTAGAAGCACAGTCTTATATGAATGGAGGAAATTTAGTACCAGATAACGTCTTATTAGCTATAATGGATAGTACTTTGACATCATTAAAAGATTCAGGCACTATTCTTGATGGATTTCCCAGAACAATTCCACAAGCGGAAGGATTAAGTACAATCGTTGAAAATCTGGATTCAAAAATAGATTATGTATTAAATATCCACGTAGAAGAACAGATCTTAATTAACAGATTGATCGAAAGAGCTCAAAACTCTGGTCGTCCAGACGATACTGAAGAAGTAATTACTAAGCGCCAGAAAGTCTATACAAAATTGACAGCCCCATTGGTTAATTTTTATAAGAATAATATTATTCAGATTGATGGAGATGGCTCTATTGATCAAGTAACACAGCGGATTCTAAAACAGATTCAATAATGATTATTGTTGGAATAACTGGAGGGATCGCTTCTGGTAAAAGTACCGTATCTAAAATTTTTCAAAAAGAGCATGATGCATATATTTTTGATGCAGATAAAGAAGCAAAACGCCTTTTACTCAATAAGGAAATATCAGAAAAAATTCTTCATACCTTTCCCGATTTACAAGATACAGATCCCCTGTCTATGAGTAAGATTGTCTTTAAAAATGAAGACAATCAAAAAAAATTAAATGCTATTCTACATCCTGCTCTAAATATAGAGCTCTTAAAAAGAATTGAAAGCATTGGTCATAAAAAAAAATATTCCATTTTTGTTGTTGATGCAGCACTTATTATTGAGGGTGGTTCATATAAATATTATCATGATTCTGGAGCATATATTATATTATTAATTAGTTCAGAAGCTAAACGTATTCAACGCGCATTATCTAGGGGAAATCTATCAGAAGAATCAATTAAAGAGCGTATGGACTTACAGTGGGATGATGATAAAAAGAAAGATTATGTAGATTATATTCTGGAAAATAATGACTCTTTAGATAAATTAAAATCTTCAATTACATTTTTAGTAAAAGAAATAAGAGAAAATGCAAAAATTAGCTAAAGCTTTATTCCTTTTTTTAATTATTGCATGTGGATCTGACACAGGATCTAAGATAATATCATCTAGTGGAGTGATAGATCCTAATACTGGCAATGGTGGCAATGGTGGCAATAGCGGAGATGGCTCTATCCCAGACCTTGTTGTCGAGTTAATTTCTTCTTATAATGATGATACAGCATCTTTTTCTACAGTATTTGGTAATTATACTCGAAGCTTTATTGTTCATACTCCCCCTAATTATGACCCAAATAATGGACCAATCCCATTACTATTTGTATTGCATGGATATACAGGTCAAGCACCTTCTATAAGAAATTACTCCGGATTTGATAGTATTGCAGACGAAGAAAACTTTATAGTAGTATATGTTCAAGGTGTTGCTGATCAAATTACCAATAATACTGGTTGGAATGCGGGCGTAGGCACCTTTATTAATGTAGATGATGTAGGATTATTTTCTGCATTGATTAAGTATTTTAAAGGAAACTATAATATTGCTGATAGTAAGATTTTTTCAACTGGAATGTCTATGGGTGGATTTATGAGCTATAGACTGGCATGTGAATTAGAAGAAATAAATAGTATTGGGTCAGTGACTGGATCAATGGCTGCATATTACAATTGTGTTCCACCAAATCAGAAAAGCATTATTCATTTTCATGGCACAGCTGATACAGTTGTACCTTACAATGGAAATTCTTGGAGTATAAATGTAGAAAATGTCCATTCGTTGTGGGCAAATCACAATGAATGTCAAAACAACTCAGAAGTTACAATTCCAGATTTTAACGGGGATGGAGTTGTATCAACACAATTGACTTCGTATGATTGTAATGGAAATAGAGAAGTAATTCTATATACTATGGAAAACGAAGGTCATACATGGTTTAAGAAAGAATGGGGTCATGACGTAGATACTTCACGATTGATTTGGGAATTTTTTAAAGATAAATAACGCATATGGCTATTGAAGCGGACCACCTACATATTCTATCAAATAATGATCCTATATTAAAACAATTAATTGCTAATCATCCTGTTCCAACCCTAAAACGATCAGATAATTTTTTACATGATCTCATTAAATATATTATTTTTCAACAAATATCTACTAAGGCTGGCAATACCATATATAATAGATTTTTAGAATTCTATAGCTTTAAAAAATCTGATTATTCATTTGAATGGGAAGATAAAGATTGGAAAAAAATTGGACTATCTCATCAAAAAAAATCTTATATAGAAAATTTATTTCATAAAAATAACTTAGAAATGATTGATAGTTTGTATGCTATGAATGACAGTAAAAAAATTAGATCTCTATTAATTGAATTAAAAGGTATTGGGCCGTGGACAATTGATATGTTTTTAATTTTTTCAAAACATGACTTAAATATTTTTCCTAAAGGAGATCTCGCAGTAATTAATGTTATTAAAAACTTATATAATGTAGATAGTATAGATAAGATAGATTTAATTGCAGATAAATGGGCCCCCTATAAAAGTATTGCCACCCTATATCTATGGGCATCGTTAAATGATGATTTTCCAGCCTAAATGTCTAAAATAATTCATTAGTCAGACAGTGCACTGAACCACCGCTCAAATTAAATTGAGATACATTAGATACATGCATATGGATATTATTTTGTTGAACAAAATCTGTGACATTTTTACTATTAATTGGGCTTGTACCTATTAATAATCCTGGCAAGGTTAAGCAATTCATCGCCGATCTTGCTACTAAAGATTTTTTCATATCTTGATTTTCAATATCTAATAATTCCCAATTATACTTTGTACACATATCTTTTAAAATGTTATAATTTTGTTGATTAAATACCTCTTTAGCACAATTGATGCCTATACAATCATATTCATTATTGAATATAGGACAAATTGCTGTATCGAGATGATACCCATTCGACTCAATGATATGTAATTGGTCTACTCCCATTAATTTTGCCATTGATTCAGCGCCCTTAAGATTATTACGACATAGACCTGCTAATAAAATATTTTCTTTAGGTAGATAAAAAAATTCTCCGCCCTCTGCTAAGCATTCTTGTGTTGGTAAATAATGAATGGCGTAACCAAGTTTTTGCATTGTTTCTATAACAAATTTTCCTTCCATTAAGCGCTCGTCAAGACGCATATTACACATAACAATCTCTTTATTCTTGTTACACAAAAAATGATCTCTCATAAAGATAAAATCAAATTTTTCTTCTTTTTCTAATGTGTCTGAAAATGGAACGATTACTGTTTCTAGGCCTAAACTTTTAGTGAGATCTACTAATTGGTGGTATTCATTTTCCAATACAGATTGATTAGGTTGTGCTCCATCTAGCATCATATCATTGTCTTCATACGCAACGATACCAGAACCCCACCAATCATTTTTTGGTAAGGCACTCAAGGCAATTTTGATTTTATGTGACTGTATCAAGATAATAAACTTACAATTTTTAAATTAACTTTATAAGACTAAATTATAGCTATCATGCAAAACGAGATACTTACAGTAAAAGATTTAAATCGTTATTTGCCTGCTATTAAAACAAATGAAGATATGGTAGGGGGAGATAAGCTTCGCGAAGGCTTATTTTTATCTGACCCTATTGATGGGTTAGCTAATATTCCTGATGAATCTATCGACTTAATTGTTACAGAGCCTACATTACAACCAAAAAATGATAGCTTGTCTGGTAAAAGTCCTACCTTTACAAATTATATAGATTGGGTGGATGGATGGCTAGAAGAATCTAAGAGAGTATTGAGCCCCAATGGGTCAATTTATATTATTTGTCCATGGCAATCTTCTTCAATGTACCATTCAATACTAGATAAAAAATTTAGCATTCAGTCCAGAATTACATCGGAAAGAAAGTCTGAACAAGAAGGTTTATCTCAGTGGAAAAATACAGTATCTGATATTTGGTTTGCTACCAAAACTAATGACTATGTATTTAACCAAAATTATATTGTGGATGGTAAAAATATAAACAGCCCTAATCCAGAAGAAATTAAAGATAATTTATGGTTTCATTTAGACTATGATGAAATTATTCATAGGATTCTAAAGGCAAGCAGTTTCAAGTTGAATTGGGTGTTAGATCCATTTATGGGTATTGGTAGCGTTGGATCAGTAGCCAAAAGAAGAGGTAGACGATTTATTGGATTTGAGTCCAATCAAGATCAATTATTATTGGCCATGAAAACTATTAATGAAGGAAAATAAATTTATGTTACATCAAATAGAAAATGATTTAAAAGATGCATTAAGAAATCAAGATAAAGCAAAGGTGGGTGTGTTGCGTATTTTAATTTCTAAATGTAAGAATAAGTCTATTGCAACAGGTAAGCCATTAGAAGACAGCGAGGTCATGAAGGTATTGCAGACTACCGCTAAACAGCACAAAGAATCTATCAAGCTATATACCCAAGGAGAAAGAAGCGATCTTGTTGATCAGGAAACATTAGAGCTGAATATTGTAGAAGGCTATTTACCGTCTATGATGACAGAAGATGAAGTCAGATCCATTATAGTCTCTGCGATTGAAACAACAGGAGCTTCTAGTATGGCAGATTTTGGTAAAGTAATGCCACAAGTTATGAAGCAAGGTGCAGGTAAGATTGATGGAGGGGTTGCACAAAATATCTTAAAAGAATTATTATCATAATATGGTAATTGATATTCTTTTTTGTTTATTAATATTTTTTAATGCTATTCTAGGTATTAAAAAAGGATTTTTTGATGCTGTATTTGAATTTATTGATATTGGAGTAGGGATATTCTTTGCTTTAGCGTTTTATATTGATTTAACAATATTTTTATCATCATTTTTAACAATAGGAACAGGATGGACCCTCCTTATTTCCGGTGTTATCATTTTCTTTTTTTCTATTATAGTTTCTAGATTTATTACCAGTGTATTGCTATTTTTATTTCGTGGATCAAATTCTTTTACATTAGTAGATAAAGTATTTGGGTTCTTATTTGGAGGATTAAAAACAATATTACTGTTAACTATCTTTATTTGGTTTTTTGATACATTTGTATCAAGTAAAATATACGATATTCTTTATAGTGAATCACAAATTCTTGTTTTACTCGAGCCTATGAAAGATTATATTAGTAAATCAATGTCGAGTTCGATGCCCATATGAGAAGAATAGCACAAGAAACTATTAATCGCGTTTTAGAAGAAGTAGATATTTTAGATGTCATTTCTCAATACGTAGATTTAAAAAAAAGAGGCCAAAACTATTTTGGGTTAAGCCCTTTTAGATCAGAAACTAAACCTTCATTTAGTGTAGCACCCGATAAAAATATGTGGTATGATTTTGGATCTGCCCAAGGGGGTAATGCTGTACAATTTTTAATAGAATATGAAAAAATTAGCTTTCCGGAAGCTGTACGTTCTTTAGCTGAAAAGTATGGTATTGAAATTACTGAGTTGGGCAATAAAGAACAAAACAACCTCTATGATCAATTGTATGAAATCCATGAATTAGCATGTATATATTTTGAAAATAGTCTAAAGGCTGCATCTGGAAGTAAAGCAAAAAAATATTTAATAGAAAGAAATTTTGATGACAATATTATTAACAAGTTTAGAATTGGATTTGCATCAGATAGCTGGGATAGCCTTGTAAAAGAATTAAAAGATAAATTTGAAAATGATATTTTGAAAAAATCTGGATTGTTTTCTGAATCAAAAAAAGGACCACTTATTGATCGCTTTCGTAATCGTATTATGTTTCCTTTCTTTAGTTTGTCAGGGAAAGTGATTGGATTTAGTGGAAGAAGTTTATCGGAAAAAGAAGATGTCAAATATTTGAACTCTCCTGAAACATTACTATTTGAAAAGAGTAAAATTTTTTATGGGTCCTATCAAACATTACCAAATATCCGTAAACAAAATTTTGCTATTTTAGTAGAAGGGCAGACAGATTTTTTACGTCTTGTAGAGCAAGGATTTGATAATGTGCTTGCTACATCTGGAACAGCATTCTCTAGTAAGCATGCCATTGCCTTAAAAAAATATACTAATAGAGTAATCTTGTGTTATGATTCAGATAGCGCTGGTATTAATGCAGCTATCCGTACAAGTTATGTATTATTACAAAATGGGATTGAAACAAGAGTATTACATCTAGGAAACGGTGATGATCCAGATGATTTTTTCAAAAAAGAGAATACTACAAAAGAAGATTTTAGAACCTTAATTAAAACAGCAGCGCATCCTATTAGTTTTATTATTACCCAAAAAGAGATCTTAAGCCAAGGGGCTGCAGACCAATCAAAATTTTTGAATGAATGTATTGGCGAGATACAATTAGTACCAGATGTAATGATTCGCAATGATTTGGTTCGTAAGCTCGCGAATCAGTTAGGTGTTGTAGAGGCCGAAGTATTTGAACGTTTTAGCAATCTTAAACAAAAAAGATATAAGAGCTCTCATAAAGAAGAGGTGAGCCCTACAGAAATAACCCACTATAATTCGTCTGAAGATAAAGCACAGTTAGAGTTAATTAAGTTAGCTCTACATTCTCCAACACTTGCCACAGGAATGCCTTTAGCACTATTTAGCAATAAACTGCTTTATAATGTTTTAAAGGTATTAATCGACAATAGTGATAAAGATTATAATCCAGGTCAGATTCTTGAGTTAATAGGCGGTTCACCAGAGCAACGTAATCTCATTGCTTCACTGGCAATAGAAGCGCCAGATAAAGCATATCAGACTGTTATTTTAAGTGATTGTATTAATACCCTAGAACGTCAGCCTATCAAAAAAGAGATTGCACTACTGAGAGATAAGATTCGCAGATTAGAAGAGGACGATTCTAGTCCAGACAAAGCACTGCTTGAAGAACTCAGTGCTCTCCAAAAAAAACTCCAATAAAAAACCCCTCAATAAATTGAAGGGTTTTTTATTTAATACTAATCTATAATAATAAGATTAATAGTTAATAGTCACTCCAATATTATATGATCTTGGTTGACCGACACGAACTCTTAAGTTCGCAACGTCTCCAGAACCATCAAATGCGTCAACAAAGTCACCAACATAAAGTTCGTCAGTTGCATTGAATACGGATGCGTTGAAAGTAACCGCTTTACCCATAAGCTCTGTTGTGTATGCACTATTAAAGTTTACTAGAGTTGTGTTACCAGTTACATAAGCATCTTCAGCGAAAGTATTATCTTCACCTAGTAAGAATGCTAAGTCCTGAATAGCACCGTCATAACCCCATCTAGGGTATTGTTTAGAGAATGACTGTGCTTCAGCAGATACTTTTAATCTGTTGAAGAATCCAGTTACAATTAAATTGGTTTGTGACTGTGGAGCACCTGAAATCATTACGTCTTTAACATAAAGTTCGAATGTTTCTTCGCTGCTTAAGTCTGCTTCAATTTCATTGTAAGTGTATGATAAGTCATCAGTAAATCTCCAATCACTTTCGTGACCTCTAATATCAATTCTTAGTACTGGAATTGGTTGATATGCAATAGAGTATTCTAACCCTTTATGCAATTCGTTCAATCCTGAAATACTAAAGAATGACTCTGTACCATCTAAAGCCTCTGAAGTACCACTTTGGTTTCTGTCAGTCCATAGTGCCCAGTAATAATTCATACTACCAGCCCATTGGCCGTTAGCTGATTTAAATCTGGTACCAAAGTCTACCCAAGTAGCTTTTTCATTTTCAAAGCTTGAGTTTAGTTGATAGTTAACATCATCTATTAATTTATCAAGCGATGGTGTCATTGCTGAGTAACTCATGTTACCAAACAACTGCCATGTATCGTTTAATGCTTTACTTCCACCAACTTTCATTTGATAGCCCATCTCAGCATCTGCTTCGATTTTTTCTTCTTCAATTGAAAAGTGGTTTTCAGCTGTATAGCTAGCTGTAGTAGCACCAAACATCGCGAAACCAGTTGTTCCCATTCCATCGTTATAATTTGCTTGAGCGTAACCACCCATCCAGTCGATAGTATTAGTGTTATCATAAAACACTTTATCGCCAAGACCTCTTCTCATTTCATCTGCATTCCAGTTTGGATTAGAATCATCAAAGTAGAAGTCACCACCTAATAGGTTGTAAACTTCACGGTAGTGCTCAACTTCTGCAGTTCTTAGATCCACACCAAAAGTAGCTGACCACATGTCATCTATTTTCATGTCTAGTTTAGAAACTACACCGAAAGTTGCTTGATTATTTCTACTTCCTCTTAGAATCCCTCTAGATTCATAGCCGAAACCATCCTCAAAGTCCAATCTGTTACGACGAATAGTCTCATCATAATCACGTCCTGAACCGTCAGCTTTCCATCTTATAGAACCAGCAGATCCTGAACCACCACCTTCACCACCTGAGTAGTAAAGTGAACTAGCTAAAGTCATTGTATCATTTAGCTTGTTGTATGAGTTTAATTGTACAATTGGTTTGTGAAAGTAGTTTTCTCTTTCATTAATTAATGTACTTGAATACATGTCAGCTGAACGATTGTTCCAGCCATCAAATGGTAGCCAACTAGCAGTAGCTTTTTTACCTGTAAAAGGTGTATCAAGATTGTCTGCTCTTGGGTTATAATCCATTCCGTATTCAGTTCTTAGATCTTCCTCAGCAACACCCATATCGCGGGCTAGTTCATGGCTGTAGTTTGAAACACGATTGTTCCAAAAATTTTGACCATGAATTTGAGGTGATCCAAGTGCAACAAATTCAAGACGGTTATCTGCATCAAAAGAATAGGACGTATTGAAATAATATGACCATGCTTCTGTGTAGGTACCTGTTGCAAATAGTTTATCAGCGGTTCTTTTAGATGCTGATGCTACCATTGCAAGCTTGCCATCCATCATTAAACCAGTATTAATAGTAATACCTGTTTTTGAATAGCTGTGTTGTCCTGCTTCTTGTTTTACTACAACACTTGGTTCAGAAGATGCTGGCATACTCATAAAGTTTACCACACCACCTAAACTTGGTGTTGCTAAATTAACAGATCCTGCTCCTCTTTGAACTTGTACTACTGATGCAACATCAGCTAATACACTCCAGTTAGAGAAGTATAAATTACCATTTTCCATGTCATTCATAGGGATTCCGTTAATTAGATAAGATGTATAACGATCGTCAAAACCACGAACATATACATTTTCATCATCCCAACCACCACCATTTTCAACGTAAACGTTTGGTAGGGTTGATAATGCTTTTGGCAATCCTCGACCACCTAATCTGAAATCAATATCAGCTTTAGTATAGTCATCATAAGGGATTGCTGAGGTATTGTCTACACGGTCAGCTAGTACTTCAACTCCGCCTAACGCGACGGAAGATGATGCTAAAGAAAAGCTTGCAGATGCGTTAGAATCTGAAACCTTTACAGTTGCACTTTCTGATGTATAACCCACTACACTAGCGGTTACTGTGTATGTACCATTAGGAACACTTACTGAGTAAGCACCACTTAACGTAGCAGCTGCACCCAATGCAGTTCCTTCAACCACAACATTTGCTCCTGGTAAAGCGTTCCCGTCTGCATCTGTAACAGTTCCAGACACGGTGCTTTGACCTAAGAGAGCGCTAGAAATCATTACAATTCCAAATAGCGCACCAAGAATCATTCGATTCATAGTTAACTCCTTTTTCTCGGTTATCTTCATATATTAATATATTAACTTATAGAGTACAAGCTATGTACTCTCCGCAAATTTGGCCCATTTATTGAAGAACCGCAACCATTAATTATACTATCAATAAAACTCATACATTTAAAAGCCAATTTGACTATAAATAAAGCTTAATATGTTGTTAACGAACTAATTCAATAAGATTTATTGATTTTTATTAAAGAAATAAGACATAGAAATACCTAAACCATAGTTATTATTTTCTCCAACTAAGAATGTATTCATATCAATTGTACTAGATATTGATTTATTAATTGCAATTTTGAACATAATACTACCATGAGTATCTATATTTCTTGCTGCTTTAATTTGATATTGATTAGAAAAAAATGTTCCATTTATTCCGATATTAATCAATTTAATAGACTGCTCTTGAACAAAATAATTGGTATTTACAAAAGGATTTCCAATAATTCTATCCTTATATGACCAGCCTGGACGATATTGATAATTCCAATAGTAATAATCATTTTTATAGGGTGATCCAGTTGCATGTGACGTATCTAAGTATTCAATCAATGTAGTTGTATTGGGAATATAATTTTTAAGTTCTATTCCCCATAACCCATCTATGCTATTAGCAAATCTAAGGCCACTTGTATCTTCAAAAAAATGCTGATAATATAATTTCATTTTTTTTTCATTCTTCTTTTTTTCATAGTAAAAATCCCACATCCCTATATGGCTTCCAAGTGCATTAGCGTGAGGGGGACTATAAGGACCATCAGCCGATATAAAGACTTTTAAGAAATCTTTAAATGAATCTGGATATTCTGAAGATTCTGGCGTGTCACCACCCCACATTGCTGCATGGGCAAAGCCAATACTAATTTTATCCGTTTTATTTCGGTTTATATGTAAGTAAAGAAATTTTTCATGAAGAAGTGGAGCTTCTGTATAATAGCCCTCATTGCTAAGAACACCATGTGCAATCCCAAAATGCAATTTCATATTTTTGCTAATTTTTTTATGACTTACCAGTCCTATTTTTGGTATAGCTTGTGCATTCTTACTAACTAGCATTGAACCGGAGCTGAGTTCATCATTTAAGTATGTGCTAAAGTCTCTATAATATTGACCAAATCTCAAGTATGTTTTATCAGAAAAACTATACTTAATAAAAGACTCTCCCAAAAGAAGCCAATGATTAATTTTATAATCAACAAAGCCATTATATGACATTTCATGTTGTGATCTATAGCTTTTATATGCATTAGAAAAAGTAATTTGATAGGTAGCTTTTTTGTTTTTTAGCTTCCATTGATATTCAATTTCTGTGTCAACTACAGATTTACCATAATTATTGTGTTCTAACCACCAGAAATTATGATTTGTAGGATTGAGAGAGATTTTGAGTATTGATTCTTGATTCTGGGAGAAAGCCAGATTAATAAATAATAATACTAAAAGATAAAATTTATTTCTATTCATTAAATTGAATTATATTCCTTAGTTGAGCTTTTTAGGAGCTAGTTATTATATCAACAATTTTTTCTGCTGTATGTTGTTTTAAAAAGATATTTTTACCGGAATAGTCGCCTAACTTTTTAACAACATTGTATTTCTCAACAATTTTATTTGTTGAAAAAGGAATATCAAAAACATTCTTATTTCTCAATCGACCTTTTTGTCTATCACCGACATTAATAACATATTTTTTGAATGATGCGGATTCGAGTATACCGCTCGAAGTATTGCCAATCATCATTGAAGCATGGTGCATAGCTGAAAAATAATTTTCACGACCAAAATTTTCTACTATAGATATTTTGCTAGGAAACAATTTTGATAATTTAATCATAGAATTTCTATATAAATCACCTGCAGCATCAGCATTAGGCATAGTAATAACAATATTAGTATCTTCGCTAATCTTCTTTAGAGCTTCAAATATAATGTTTGAATAACCCTTATTTTTGTCTAATCCAATTGTTTCTGGATGAAAAGTAACTAGTATATAGTTTTTATGATGAATATCAAATTTTTTACAAACATGTGACCAATCAGGTAATTTAATTTGGTCTATACCATCTAAGCTCAAGGCACCATAGTTATATATATATTCTTCACTCCCAATGATACTAGCTACTTTCCTTAAGTAATGATCTGTTGCCACAAAATGAATTTTAGAGGCTAATGTTATTTGATGACGATAAATGTCATCTACTGAACCTATAGTTGTTTCTCCGCCATGTAGATGAATAAAGTTTACTTCAAAGGGGATTCCTGACTGTACCGCTGCACTCATTTCAAATCTATCTCCAAGAGCTATAACATAATCAAATATATTATTCTCCCAATATCTAGAAAAATTTTTTATCAATTCACCATACATATTCGCAATATCAAATGGAGAATCTTTGTCTGACATACCTTTTATAGTATCTACATTACCAAACTTATCTTTATTAATAGTATCAATTGTATGCCCATATTTTTTTTTAAGATGCATTCCAAAAGTAATAATAGTTAAATCAATCTTTTTATTCTGAGATATTTTTTTGAGCAATGGCTTATATATACCATAATCAGCTCTTGAACTTGTTAATAAGCCAACTCTGATCTCTTTTTTATTATTTTTCTTCAAAATCTTCATAAGTTATTTTTGTATTTACCTTTAAATCTTTGTTCAATTTTTTACCAATTAAATTAGGAGTCTCTATTGGAGAGATACCATCTCCCGGCCTAAGTGCAGTAAGCATATTTTGAGCAAGCTTAGTACCCTTTTTTATATTCTTATTTAAATAGAGACTTTTTCGCACTATAGATTTATTTTTTATCTCTGATGCAGTTGGCTGTTTAATACCATCTCCAGAGCATGCTATTTCTATATTTCTAACCGCATTTACCATATTTTTTAGTTCTAAGGGCTCTAATGAACAAGCATGATCGGGTCCTTCTAAAGATCTGTCCATCGTAAAATGCTTTTCAATTACTTGAGCGCCTAAAGCGACCGCTGCTATTGGAACCTCTATACCCAATGTATGATCGCTGTAACCAACGCTAACATTAAAATGTTCTTTAATTCTTAGCATAGCTTTCAAGTTCACATCGTTCATAGGGGTAGGATATTCAGTGTTACAGTGTAAAACCGTAATATCATTGATTGAGAGCTTGTTAGAAGTAAGAATTTTGATTGCAGATTCAATCTCATTCATTGTAGACATACCTGTAGATAAAATTACAGGAGTTTTTTGATGAGAAATTTTCTCTAAATAGCAGTAATTATCAATTTCGCCACTTGGTATTTTTATTAATTTAGATTTCAAACTTAATAAAAAATCTAAACTATCTAGATCAAATGCAGAAGATAGAAATTTGATATTTTTTGAATTACAATAATGAATTAATTTTTTATGGTCTGCTTTATTTAGTTCTAAGCTTTTGAGCATATTATATTGTGTATCATTATTTTTTGTATTTAATTTTTGATATTCACTTTTTTCTGCATCTTTACTAGCTAAATCTTTTGCTTTAAATGTCTGAAATTTTATATAATCTGCATGAGCATCACTAGCTGCGTCGATTAATTTTTTTGCTAACTCAATATCCCCATTGTGATTAACACCAGCTTCTGCTATGATTATTACACTCATTTATTTAAATATTGAATTTGCTTTTATAAATGATTTTTCTGGAATAGTGGTATTATTTTTAGTGATTGCACCACTCCCAACAAATGTATCATTTCCGACGATAACAGATCCATTAATTACTGCAGTAGTTGAAATATGACAATTATCTCCAATGATTGCATCATGTTCAATGAGAGCTTTTGAATTAATAATACAGTTTTTTCCTACGCTCGCATTTGCATTGATTATTACACCATGCATAACAATCGTACCGACTCCTACGGTACTATTCTTGGATACATATGCTCTAGGAGATATTATGGTTGTTAAATTTAATTTTAAATAGTCCAACCTTTTACCCGGATTACCGATTTGGCCCATAGTAACCAAAAAGTAGTTTTCTTTTGAAATATAGTTTTCAATATCATGATCTCCTCCTATAACTTTATAGCCTAGAATATTTTTATCAATATTATCAGATAAATCAAATATACCCTTTATTTGATACTTATTTTCTTGTTCAATTACATCGATACAAGATTTACAATGTCCACCACCACCTATTAGATATATATTTTTCATAATTTTTTATAGTTAATTATAAACAAAATTTACAATTAAATTGTTTCATTATATGAATATATTATTTCTAAAATTATATGAAAAAAACATTTATTATAGCTCAAGTAGGATGAAAGCATAACAGATCATTATAGAATTTATGAAATTTTTAGATCTCAAAAAGCAGCAAGGTAGAATTCGTGAATCTCTCGAAAAAAGATTGAGCGATATATTAGACCATGGCAGTTATATCATGGGCCCTGAAGTGCATGAATTAGAAGAAAAATTAGCAGATTATTGCGGTGTAAAACATGCAATTTCATGTTCTTCGGGCACAGATGCACTATTAATTCCCCTGATGGCATGGGGCATAGGTCCTGGAGATGCTGTATTTACTACTCCATTTACTTACGTTGCTACCGCAGAAGTTATTTCTTTATTGGGAGCAACTCCTGTCTTTGTTGATGTATATGATTCCACATTCAATATAGATTGTGAAAAGTTAGAAATTGCTATTCAAGATACTATTAAAAATGAAGAGCTAATTCCAAAAGCAATTATACCAGTAGATTTATTTGGTGTCCCAGCTCGCTATCGTTTAATTGATAGCATTGCAAAAAAATATGGTTTAAAAGTGATTGAAGACGCAGCACAAAGCTTTGGTGGATCAATTGGAGATAGAAAAGTAGGAACATTTGGAGATATTGCTGCCACTTCATTTTATCCTGCTAAGCCACTAGGGTGTTATGGTGATGGTGGAGCCATATTTACTAATAATGATAATTTAGCAGATAAGTGTAGAGCAATACGTATCCATGGAACCAGTTCAGATAAATATAATAGCGAAGTGATTGGATTAAATGGACGACTAGATAGTATGCAAGCTGCAGTATTATTAGAAAAACTGACAATTTTTGATGAAGAACTAGAAATGAGAAATAAAGTAAATGATTATTACAGGAAGTTTTTGAATAATGCACAGTATATACCAGACAATTACCACTCTGCACATGCATTATTCTCCATTACTTTAGGTTCACATAAAAAAAGAGAAGAATTAGTAGACAAGTTGAGAAAAAATAACATACCAAATGTTATATACTATAAATATCCTATCCATTTAATGAAAGGATTTCATTATTTGGGTTATAAAGATGGAGACTTTCCTGTATCAGAAAATTTATCACAAACAATTGTTAGTTTACCAATGCATCCTTATCTTTCTGAAATAGAAATTGATTCAATTATTAATACAATAAAAAAATAATGAGTAAAAAAATACTAATCACAGGAGGTGCAGGGTTTATTGCTCACCATGTAATTGATAAAATTTTATCAACTACAGACTGGGAGATTATTACGTTAGATCGATTAGATTTTAGCGGTAATCTTAATAGGTTAAAAGAAGTTGTAAGCGCCTATCCTGAATCTGAACAAAAAAGAGTGAGAGTAATTCATCATGATTTAAAAGCAGAGCTCAATCCTGAAATCTCTGCTACAATAGGTAAAGTCGACTATATTAGTCATCTTGCAGCCGGATCTCATGTCGACAGATCAATTACTTACCCACTAGAATTTGTAATGGATAACGTTGTAGGAACAGCTCATATTTTAGATTATGCTAGGAAGTGTGATCATTTAGAAAGATTTGCATACTTTAGCACTGATGAAGTATTTGGGCCAGCACCCGAAGGAGTAAATTATAAAGAAAATGATCGATATAATTCTACCAATCCTTACTCAGCTACTAAAGCTGGCGCAGAAGAGTTAGTTGTAGCTTTCGAAAATACCTATGGATTGCCATCATTTATAACACATACAATGAATGTATTTGGGGAAAGACAGAATGTTGAAAAATATATTCCTATGGTTATAAAAAAAGTAAGAGACAATGAGACGGTTACCGTACATGCAAACTCTGAAAAAACAGTGGCAGGTTCTCGACATTATATTCATGCTGAAGATGTAGCCGATGCATTATTATTTTTATATAATTATAATATATCTACTATGACTGCTGACGATACTGGCGCTAAGTGTCAAAAATTTAATATTGTAGGTAAAGATGAAATTGATAATTTACAATTAGCTGAATTTATTGCTAAAACACAAAAAAAAGACTTAAGCTATGAGATGGTTGATTTTCACTCACAAAGACCTGGCCATGACTTAAGATATGCTTTGGATGGATCAAAGATGGCAAATATGGGGTGGACACCACAATCTGCCTTTGAAAGATTAGAATCTACAATTAAGTGGACTTTAGACAATGAGAGGTGGTTGGCGATATAATATATTTGTAACCATTATATTTAAAACTAAATTTTAAACATGAAAAACATACAAATTATTTTTTTACTTTTCTTAAGTACGGTCTTTGCTCAAGTCTCTATGAGCGATATTAATAAATTAAGTAATCAGCAGTTAGATGCAATTAAGGCAGAATTACAATCTGATGCAAAAGCGACGACAATAGAAAGTATTACTTCTGAAGGATTAGACAAATCAGTCCCCATTGCAATTACGTCAACTGCTATTGCAGTAGCTACAGGAGATTATTTTGGATATAATTACTTCAGAAAAGATATCTCATTCTTTGATAATATCCCTACTCCAGCTGATTATAGATTAGGACCAGGAGATGAAATTATTATATCTTTATGGGGAGAAAATAATTCTAGAACAAATATAACTATCAATAAAGATGGAATGATATACTATGAGAATATTGGATTTATAAACTTATCTAATAAAACGCTCGCATCAGCAGAGGTATTATTAACAGAAGAGCTTTCTAGAATTTACTCAACGCTGAAAGATAAAAATAATCCAACTAAGCTAATGTTAGAGCTTGGGAAGCTTAAATCTATAAATATTTATTTTTCTGGGCATATTGAGAATCCAGGCATTAATCTCGTACATCCTTTCTCAGATATTTTTTCAGCTATCGTTCAAGCCGGAGGAATAAATGATAAGGGCTCTTTGAGAGAAATACAATTAATACGAAATGGAAAAATAATTGATAAGGTAGATTTTTATTCTTTTTTTATGGACGGAAAAAATAATTTTTCTAATATAAAGCTTATTGATGGAGATGTAATACATATTCCAAATGTTAAAAACCGCGTATTGATATCCGGAGAAGTGAACAGATCTTCTACTTATGAATTATTGCTCAATGAATCTATATCAGATATTATAGGATATGCATCTGGTTTTACTAGCGATGCATCATCAACTCTTATTTTAAGTCAAGTTATTCCGGTTAAAGAAAGATCTTCTGACGATAATGCAAGAACTAGTATTGCAGTAAATTTTAAAAGCGCAGAATTAACAATTTTAAATAATGGTGATTCTATAAATGTTCTATCTATTCCATCAGTCGATTCAGAGGTCATTGTTTATGGTAGGGTAAAGTCTCCCGGGAAATATCCCGCTATGAATAATACTTTAAAAAATATCCTAGATATTGCAGGAGGTTTTGATGATCCAATATTTAGAAAAACTATTCGCGAAGACGAACTTCTTATCCTAAGGCAAGATAGCAATAAATTTTATAGTACACAGATAGCAGTTTCTTACAAGGATGCAGATCAATTCAAGTTAGAGCAAAATGATAAAATATTTGTTTACGAAGATATAAACTATGAAAATAGCCCTATTTACCGTGTTGAGGGTCAAGTTTTTAAGCCAGGAACTTATCCTATTGGCAAAGACAAGATAACTTTACGTGAAGCATTATCATTAGCTGGAGGTTTAACAGAATTAAGTTCTGAAAAAAATCTTACCGTAAAACAAGAGTTCACTACAGTGGATGACGCAGGAAATGAAATTATTACTTCAGAGCCTGTTAGTAGTATCACCTTAGATTTTGAAATCGGAAGTAATTCAGTAATTATTGCATATCCATTTGAGAATGTTGTTAGAGTAGAGGGGAATGTCTATAAGCCTGGATTAGTTGCATATGATAGAGGCCTTACCATGTCTCAGGCAATTGTGCAAGCTGGAGGCTATAAGCCTTATAGTATGAAAAAAAGAGCATATGTTAGAAAAGCTAACGGAGAAATAGATAAAGCAAACCTATTCCGAGGCAGAACTAAGAGATTATCTCCAGGAGACACTGTAATTGTTCCATTGAATCCAGATCCATCTGATTTTGATATTACAACTTTTGTAGCAGACTTATCAACAACACTAGCTAACATAGCAGCTATTCTTCTAATAGTTGATAATCAAAACAATTAAAGCATTGTGAAATTAATCCTTCTCCGTCACGGTGAAAGTCAATGGAATCTTGAAAATAGGTTTACGGGATGGAAGGATGTTTCACTTACTGAAACAGGTATTGCAGAAGCTAGCTTTTCTGGGAATCAATTACTTAAAGCTAATATTAAAATAAAAAGTGTTTACACTTCTCTTTTGAATAGAGCAACCGAAACCACAGATATTGTTACTGATATTATTAATTTTTCCAAAGAAGATATTCAATATGATTGGCGCTTAAATGAAAGACATTATGGGGCACTTCAGGGTTTAAATAAATCTGAAACAGCTAAAAAATATGGTGAAAACCAAGTACATATATGGAGAAGAAGTTATGATATATCTCCACCACTATTAGATAAGGACGATAAACGTCACCCTAGATTTAATAAGAAATTTAGATCGATTGAAGGCAAATTGCCAGTTGGAGAAAGTTTAAAAAATGTTATTAATCGTTTAGATCCATTTTGGCAAAAATACCTTATAAAAATAAAAAAAAATATAGGCAATCATCTCATTGTAGCGCACAGTAATTCATTAAGAGCTATAGTAAAAATACTAGATAATTTATCAAATGAGGATATTATGTCAGTAAATATTCCTACTGGAGTACCATTGGTATATACATTTGATGATAATTTTAATGTGGTAGATAAACAATTTTTAATTGATCAAAATAGTCTAAATTCAAAATTAAATGCTATAGCTAAACAAGGAAGAGCGGAGAGTAAAAAATGAATAATTTTTGGAATGAACATAATGTCTTTATAACTGGCGCTGATGGATTTATTGGAAGCCATTTAACTGAGAAGCTTGTTGCATTAAATGCAAATGTAACCGCACTAAGTTATTACAACTCTCGCGGAAATAACGGGTGGCTTGATGAGGCTTATAAAATAAAAAAACCAGATAATCTTACAATCATTCAAGGAGATATTAGAGATGCTCACATGATTGACGGAATAGTAGATGGCGCTACCACAGTTTTTCATTTAAGTAGCTTAATTGCAATCCCCTACAGCTATACTGCCTATCAAAGCTATATTGATACAAATATTACAGGACTATCAAACCTATTAACATCTTGCAGGCGATATGGTATAGAAAAAATAGTACATACATCAACAAGTGAAGTCTATGGATCTGCATTATATACACCTATTAATGAACAGCATCCTTTGCAAGGACAATCTCCTTATGCAGGTTCAAAAATTGCAGCAGATGTAATTGCAGATAGTTTTTACAGATCATTTGATTTGCCTATTACCACAGCAAGACCTTTTAATACATATGGTCCAAGACAATCCTTAAGAGCTGTTATTCCCGCTGTAATACAGCAGTTAATAAATAAAAAAAATGGAAGTTTTCTTGATATTGGAGATCTTTCGCCAAGAAGAGATTTCAATTTTGTTTCTGATACGGTAGATGGATTTTTATCACTTGGAGAAGCAAACAATGTTTTAGGAAATGTTTATAATATAGGTTCAGGTGTTGATATATCAATAGAAGACCTATGTAGTATGCTTTTTGATATTTCCGGTAAAAAACTTGAGTATAAAACTGATTCTAAAAGATTAAGACCTGAAAAAAGTGAAGTAAATAGATTGCTGTGCGACTCATCGTTTTTGAAAAAAACTACGGGTTGGGAAAGTAGGGTAGATTTAAATACTGGATTAAAAATAACCTATGATTGGTTCAAGTCAAATGCTGATCAATACGGTAAAGATACTTTCCTGCTTTAATGCCAATTCCTCTATCAATCCCTAATCTAAGCGGCAATGAATCAAAATATGTTACTGATTGCCTAGAATCAGAATGGGTTTCAACTGAAGGTTCCTATGTAGAAAAATTTTCAGAAGCTATTCAGGATTATACTAAAGCTAAATATGCAATTCCATGCATTAACGGTACAAGCGCACTTCAAACTTGCCTGAGATTGATTGATTTAAAACCGGGAGAAGAAGTAATTATTCCTACATTAACATTTATAGCACCGGTTAATGCGATAAAATATTTTTACGCAGACCCTATTTTTTTTGATTGTGACAACTCTTTTAATATTGATATCAATCAATTACATGATTTTTTAAAAAAACATACATCATATAAGAAAGGTAAGCTCACTAACAATATTACGAATAAAACAATTAGAGCAATTATTCCTGTTAATGTTTTTGGCAATACATTTGATATTGACTCTTTATTAGAGTTGTCAGATAAGTTCAATATCCCAATTATTGAAGATGCATCAGAAGCGATTGGTTCATTTTATACCAAAAGTAGACATGCTGGGACCGCAGGCTTAATGGGCTGTCTATCATTTAATGGCAATAAAATGATTACTACTGGTGGCGGAGGTATGATACTAACTAATGATAAAAAATTAGCTGAAAGAGCTTCTTACCTAACAAGACAGGCTAAGGATGATAAAATATTTTATGTACATAATGAAGTAGGATATAATTTTAGAATGACAAATGTTTCAGCAGCTATTGGCTTAGGGCAATTAGAGCAAATGGATAAATTTCTAATTAAAAAGAGAGAAAATTTTAATTTTTATAAAGAACTAATAGAAAAAAAAGAAAATATCAAATTATTAAATCCACCCAAATATGGTGAAAGTAATCACTGGTTTTATGCGCTTAAAACCTCTTCAAGCTATAAAAGAAATATTAAAGAAATTATTGAATACTTAAATAAAAATAATGTCCAGTCTCGCCCAATATGGAAGTTAAATCACGAACAAATTCCATTTAAAGACTGTTTTCATGTAGATCTTTCTAACTCTATTGAGTTACATAAAACAGTATTCAACGTACCATGTAGCACTAATTTAAAAAAAGAAGAAATTGAGACAGTTTGTAGTTTATTATAAGACATCATTTCCATGAAAATAAATCTCAATCAATTAAAAAAATCATTTGGCAATTCTAATATTCTTGTAATTGGAGATATTATGTTAGATAGGTATATATTTGGTAAATCTCAAAGATATTCACCTGAAGCCCCCGTACCGATTATTAATAGTTTCAAAAAATTAAATGTTTTGGGAGGCGCTTCTAATGTAGGGTTAAATATTAAATCTTTAGGTAATAATAAGGTAACCTGTTGCGGGTTGATTGGCAGCGATCGAAGTGGAAAAGATCTATTAAAGCTATTATTGGACAATAATATTAATTCTGATGGAATATTTATAGATGATAAACATAGAACCACAACAAAGGAAAGAATTTATTCAAACGAACAACAGATTATAAGAATCGACAAAGAGAAGAAAAGTATTTCAAAGAAATCTACAAAATTAATTTTAAATTTTATTAGTAGCTCTATTAAGAATTATGATGTTATTATTATATCAGACTATAATAAGGGCGTTATTACATCTGAATTAGTTAAACAGTTAATTGATATAAATAACAACACTCGATCAATACCAATTATTGTAGATCCAAAGAAAAAGAATTTAAGTGTATATAGTGGAGTAGATTTGATTACACCTAATTTGAAAGAGCTCGAAAATGCTAATGATAAAATTTATGAGAAAAATCAAGATATAATTAAAGCTAACAATGATGTAATTAAAAAAAATAATATTAAAAATATAGTTACTACTTTAGGTAAAAAAGGAATGATAGTGACAGAAAATAATTCTAGTTATCATATTGAGGGTATAAAAGTAAATACGCCTGATGTTATAGGAGCCGGAGACACTGTTATTGCTACCATAGCTTTATGCTTAAGTTCTGGGATGAGTATTTTGGAGTCTTCAAATCTTGCAAATATTGTTGCAAGTATCTGTGTATCTAAGATCGGTACATCCGTAGTAACTTTTGATGAATTGAAAAATAAAATAAAAATTTAAACTATCTAGTTTTATTTTTCTTGATATAGAATTTCCAATCCATAACTTCAATCTTTGAATGCTGTCTTATTTCAAATGACTGAAATTCTTGATCAGGTAAAACTCTTTTTTCAGCACCATTAACTAATAAACCCATGGGCATAATAAAATTAGCATTAACATTATTCCACTTATAATAAAAGCTAGAATCTGTTTGGTAATATTCTAGTTCAGGTTGATTTGGGGTATAAAAATATTGTTCTGAAAAATATGAATAATCAGTACCAGTTTTTTCTTTAACTTTATCAAAAAAGTCTTCTGTGCTAACATGACTTTTTGCATTTTCAACCATAAATTCTTTGAGTATTGCAAACCAAATAGGGTCATCATTTATAGCACTTCTCAAAGTATGCATTACCCAAGCACCTTTCATATAAGTGTCACCATTTAAAGCCCAATAATTTTCATCTTCTGGACCGACAATAGAAATTTTATTTTGAATCCTCGATTTAATACTTTTTAAGTAATCAACACTTACTGCGTAGCTATTGAATTTATCTTCAAAGTATAATGCTTCAGAATAGACCTGTAATCCTTCATGAATCCAAATATGTGTTGGATCAATTGCAGTAACACTATTTCCAAACCATTCATGGCCGCTCTCATGTATAATGAGTGGATCAATTACTCCATACATAGCCCAACTATCACTTCTTACACCATTGTAGATACTAAATCCGTTGCCATAGGTTACAGCTGACTGATGTTCCATTCCTAAATATGGAGCTTCAATTAGTTTATACCCATCGTCCCACCACTGGTAGTCACCAAAATATTTTTCATAGAAACGAATCACTTCTTTTGACTGTGGAAAGTAGTTTTGTGCAATTTCTTTGTTGTAGTCTAAAACATAATGATTCATATAATGTGTTTTGTTTTCTTTTATGAATGTATCTTGAACAGCAACATAGTTTCCGATTTGAACAGAGATATTATAATTGTTAATCGGATTGCTAACAAACCACTCGTAAGTAGTTTTATTATCATCTTTTTCTACTACGCTTCTTAGTTGACCGTTAGCAACACTCATTAAACCGGATGGTACAGTGAAAGCCATTCTAACGCTATCAGGTTCTTCGGAAATATGATCTTTATTAGGCCACCAAATTCTTGCACCTTCTCCTTCACAAGAAACCGCTACCCAATCTCTATCATTCTTGTCTTTAGACCATGTAAATCCTCCTGCCCAAGGTGGGTTATCAGCACTTTGAGGTATTCCATTATAATGAACTGTGAAATCAAATAGTGTATCTTTATCTATAGTTTGATTAAAGACTACCATAATAGCATCTTCTTCTCGACTATATTCAATCGGGCTGTCTTTGTAAATAATTTTTTTAATATTTAAATTTTTAACTAGATCTACTTGTAAGGTATCAATATCATTAAGTGCCATCGCTTTAATAGTTACAAATCCATCGATTGATTTTTCTTCAATATTAAAGTCTATATTAATATCATAATAGGTTACATCGTATGAGCTGCGATATTCATTTAAAAATCCCATTAAATAGTTATTACGCGTTAATTCAGGCGTATCTGTTTGAGATCCATGAGGTCTTAAATTAGCAACATTTGCATTGCAAGCAATAAACAATACAATCAATATAAGTATACTAAATTTTTTTTTCATAATAAGTGGTTGATTGAAACATGTTTTTAGCAAAAATGATATAGTACAATAGAATACAAAATAAAAACCACAGAACTATAGCGAATGCTTCCTTAATTACAAATAGTATATAAACGATAGCAAAATATACTATCCATTTTACCCAATTAGGTTGGTTCCATAGCTTTAATAATAAATTCATCGTTCTGCAAAATAATACAATTTGTTATAATAATCTAATGCTTCATCATAAATTGATTGATATTTTTGATCTAAACCCCTTTGATTTGCTGAAAATTTCTGAAAATGAGTTGTGGTAATTACACTGTCATACCAATGCTTCCACCAAATACCATCTTGAGAGTGATACCCTTTCTCCCACTTTAACATAGAGATATCAAATTCTAAATCAATACTTCTACACCACTGCGATAATATTTTTTTAGGATTACTTAGTAAGATATTTGAATCAATAACAACAAATTTTTTATCGATACTATCTAAATATTTCATGATTTTATATTGCTGAGGATATCCAAGCTCATCTACATGATTTAGAGTATTTTTCTTTATATAAGAGCTTATTACATCTTTAGGATGACGAATTAGAAAACAGTTTTCAAAATTTTTAATCCAACTAATATTGCTTAAATCAATTAAGTGATGCGCCATATGTTTTTGATACCAATATTCTTTACCATTAGGAACTTCAGAGGTAAGGTTTAAAATTATATCTTCATACCTAGTAGGGTAATGTTCAATAATTTCTTTGTACATTGGATGTTTTAATTGCTGCTCTTTTAGGTAATAAGCATAAAAAGGTTCATCAGAAACAAATGAATCATTTCTAGATGACCAAGACCTCATTAGTGCAGTAGATATATTTCTTGGTCCTGACCAACAAGCTATTCTTAGCATATGAACCTTACTTTAAAGACTCCAGCCGCCATCAACAATAAGATTTTGGCCAGTGATATATGACGACAAGTCAGATGAAAAAAAGTGTATAGCACCCTTTAAATCTTCTCTATTCGCCATCCTGTTTAATGGAGTAAATGCTTTATATTTGTTAATAAATTTTTTATCATGATTATTTTCAATACCTCCAGGACTAATGCAGTTCACTCTTATTTGAGGAGAAAGAATACTGGCGAGATATTTTGTAAGTTGGATCACTCCACCTTTACTTGCACTGTATGCAGCGGGAGTAAGATAGTTTGAATCTTCGTACATTGAAAGTTTTTGTCCTGAAAAACCATATATACTACCAATATTAATGATCGATGGTGTGTTTGATTTTTCCATTAGGTTTTGACACTGCTGTATTAAATAGAAAACACTAGTCAAGTTTATACTTAAAGCTTTTTCAAAAGTGCTATATTCTTGTAAGTCAAATTTGGTAGTCCAACCTTTAATATCTGAAGTTCCTACTAATGATGCGCAGTTAATTAAGATATCTAGAGAGTCAAAATGCAAGACAGCAAAATCAACTACTTTATCAATAGACTCTTTCTTCGAAAGATCGCATGATATAAAAAAGTGTTGATTGTCAAATTTACTATTCAATTTTTTTACACAATTTTCTGCTGCACTTATATTATTGTCAACGATAATTACTCTTACACCACACTCAGCAAGCGTTTCACATATTGTATAGCCCAAGTATCCAGCACCCCCTGTAACTAGGGCAGTTCGGTTACTTATATCACCTAATTGTTTTATAGATTTCATTTTTTATTTTTTTCCTTCAAAAATTTAGCAAATTGAAAATCAATTATATTGTCAATATCAAGTGCTCTATCATCTGGAATTACAACACTCTTAACTTTACCTTGTAAAATTCCATTTGAATTCAAAATATATCTAGTATCAGCAACATAAGCCACTGTTGTCATATCAAATACTTTTGGTGCATCTTGCCTTCTAAAGAAAGACCTTTCACTTCCCGGTATAACAATTTCAGAGAATCCTAAGCTATTATTTTTTACCATATTAAAGTATGGATTATTTTTTGCTTCTTTAACTGTAATAACAATATCACAATCTTGATTATTAAACTCTTTAATACAGTTTTCGATATCTTCAGTAGATCTAAATGGAGCTGTTGGTGGCAAACTTATAAATACGTCAATATTTTTTTTATAATACTGTTCGTATAATTTTATGCCATGTTTCCATGCATCTAGCTCATTACTATTATCTTGAGCTAATTCTTTAGGACGTATAAATGGAACCTCAGCACCAAATTTTAAAGCTATGTCTGCAATTTTTTGGCTATCAGTAGACACAATAACATGATCAATTGACGGAGAATCAAGCCCCGCTTTAATTGAATGAGCAATTAAAGGTATATTATCAAGTATTTGAATATTTTTATTGGGAATACCTTTTGATCCCTTACGAGCAAAAATAAAACATACAATATTTTTTTTATTCACATAGAACTCGTTTTCTCAATTTGGAAGAATTTTGAATATCATTAATAAGTTTCAATGTTTTTGCACCATCCTCAAGTGAAACCGGTACGATTTTATCATTTTGAATGCAATCCATAAATACTTTTATTTCATTAAGATAAGTCTGATTATTATCTAACTGTCCTTGATAATTTAATATGTTTTCTTCATTTTGATAAACATTGATAGAATTAGTTATTAGATCTAAATATAAAACCGCATCTTCAAAGATAATTTTACAATTACGAGACTTTTTATGCTGCAAAAAATCCAAATGTACTCTACATGGAAAAGATCTATTATCAGAAAAAATTTCAAAATCTGCGAGAACCAAATCTTCCACATCTATATCTAACTGACTAACTTTTTGGACAGTAGCAGAAACCGAATAAGGCTTTCCAAAAAGCCAATGTAAATAATCTAATTCATGACTTAATTCCAATAATGCTCCTCCTCCAAGTAATTTTTGCGATGAAACAGTAGCTTTATAGTCATTTTTAGGTCTCCAGTTTGGAAGGTATTGTCCAACTTCTATAGAACTACATAATATTTTACCATATCTTTCGCTTTTTAATATCTCTTTAGCTCTTATAAGAGAATCATTATATCTAAGATTATATCCAACCGTTGCTTTGATTTTTTGTTTATTAATCATAATTAAGTTATCATCAAGATTTTCTAATGAATTACTAAGAGGCTTTTCAAAAAATAAGTGAATATTATGTTTTATAAGTTTTTTTGCTGATTCAAAATGAAAGCTTGATGGATTGCAGATAAAAGCAACTTGAGGGCGTAAAGATAAGGCTTCATCATATGTAAATACCTGCTTTGCCCCATTAATTTTATTTGAATTTTTCTTTGATCTCAGTATTATGATTTCGCGGTTTGGAAACAAAAATTTTAAATTAGAAAAATGTCTTTTCCCGATACTGCCAAAACCAACAATTAAAATTTTCTTAACTTTCATTTTACAAACTTAGTACTTAAGTAATTTCTCAAGTAAATATATCTAGATTCAAAACAAATATAAAAAATATAGGCAAACAGATTACATAAAAAGAAAATTAAAAGGCATTCAATCATCCCATCAATTTTTATTAAAGGTTTAGCAAGAACTATAATAGAGTAATGTATCAGATAAAGTGAATAGCTATAGCTTGAAAGCGTATTGATTAAAATTTTAATCTTATCGCCTATCAAAAAATTTTTTACACTTTCAAAACTAGAAAAATAAATCAATATCAGTGAAATAACCACTGAAGGTTCATAAAAATAAATTATATTTTTATTAAAAATAATAAATATTAAGTATGTCAAAGGAACAAAAAGAAATAGTTTATTTTTGAAAATTTTTGCTTTTAGAAGTACAATTCCTGATGCTATGAACCAAGCATTTACTATGAAGTATCTAATATGATCAAGATCAAATATGCTTTGTAAGAGAGAGACAATTATGCCAGCAGTTATTAGGCTTATTCCGACAAATTTTTTATTCTTAAAAATTAGAAAAATAAATCCTATAAAAATATAGATCCACCACTCAAGAGCAACAGACCATAATGGCCTCATCGATCCAAACGGTTCAATTATTTCTCCAATTCTTATAGGGTTTGGCAAGCCTCCAATATTAACAATACTTACAAAAAATGCTTTCAAGTTTAAATTTTCAAGCCCTAAAAGACTTTCATTGGGACTAATAAAGATAACATTGCATACGTCTATTATAACGCAAAGAAAAATTGCAGGAATTAAACCTGCGTATATTCTAGAAAACCTATCAATAAAGAATTTTTTAAAATTAAATACATCATTTTGAATTACTCTTAAAGCACTAAGAGTTACTAGGTGTCCTGAAAGTATAAAAAAAATAACAACTCCAAAATTTTGTATAAATATACTCTGACCTGAAAAATAAAAGCCGTATAAATGTCCAATAAGAACTAATTGCGCTGAAACTCCCCTTATAAGATTAATAAAAGTAGATTGGCTGTTATTTATTTTTTGCATCTAGACTACAATATGATTGGATTTTTTTAAAATATAAAGATTTAATTTTATTTGTCAATGAGGAGAGATTAGTAGATTTCAGCTCTTTATTTTCAAGTCTTGAAACAGGTATTACACCTGCAAAAGTTCCAGTTACAAACGCCTCATCACAATTTTTAATATCATCATATTTAAAATCTTTCTGCTGACAGAGTATTCTATTGTTTTCACATATACTTATAACTTTTCCCCGAGTAATTCCATTTAAACAAAAAATTCCTGTGGATGTAATTATTCTTTCATTTTTAATAAAAAATAAATTTGTTGAGTTACATGTACTAATATTACCATTCATATCATTCATAATACCTTCATCATAGCCAAGCTTATTTGCCTCTATGCTCGCTAAAATACAATTAAGCTTGCTTAAAGTGTTGTAATGAGGACTTAGTATACTTTCATTCGGCCTAATATTAGGGACTCTGCCAATACTAACACCTTTAGTATAGGTACTTGGATCTGTTTCTTTGTATTCAGGAATAATAACCAGGTTAATTGGACCAACATTTGCATTAGGATTTTGATATGGTGTAATTTTATCTCCCCTAGATATAACTAAACGAATATGTACATGATCATTCATATTATTTTTATCTAGTACCTTATTTATTTCATCAAGAATTTCTTGTTTTGAGTAGGGAATATGCAATGAAATACCTTCCGCACTTGCGTACAACCTATCCAGATGATCTTCAATAAAAACTAGCTTTGACTCATGAAGTCGAATGCCTTCCCAAACACCATCTCCTAATAAAAATCCACTATCAAAAACAGAGATTTTAGCCTTATCTCTATGAAGTAATTCCCCGTTGATATTAATAAAAATATCTTCATTTTTTGAATTTGATATATATGAATGACTGCTCATTTGTGGGCCCACAGGGACTTGAACCCCGAACCTGCGGATTATGAGTCCGTTGCTCTAACCAATTGAGCTATGGGCCCTATACATTTTTAATTTACGCGAAAATACTTTGAAGTCCTAAATAACCCAAGTATTTTCCAATGAATCATTATAATAAATGAAAACAACAAAAAAAATCATTTGGTTTACAGGTCAGCCTGGTAGCGGAAAAACTACTCTATCAAATGCTCTTCAGGAAAGGCTTAAAAATACACACCCTACAATTGCTGTAGTTTCAGTTGATGGAGACGATTTAAGAGATATATTTGTAAACAAAGACTACTCTGAAAATGGAAGAAGACTAAATATTCAGACTGCAATAAATATAACAAAATTTTTACAGAGCAAAGGCAGTCTTGTAATAGCTTCTTTGGTATCTCCATATAAAGATTTAAGGGAAGATCTTAAAAAAGAAAGAGACACGTTAGAAATTTTTTTATATACCGACGAAAAAAGAGGTAAAGAAAATTTCTTTGTGAATAACTATGAAGTACCATTACAAAATTTTTTAAAGTTAAATACTGGCAAATTAAATATAGAGGAATGTGTTGATGAAATACTCGCTTTTTATTGGTAGATGGCAACCTTTGCATAAAGGTCACCTTTGGCTAATTAATGAAAGATTAAAAGAAGGTAAAAACGTCTGTTTAGCAATTAGGGATGTAAAGCCAGATGAAAATAATCCTTGGACAGCAGAGCAGATAGAAAAAATGGTCCATGAAGGTGAATTGAAGAATTTAATAGCTGAGGGTAGAGTAATCACTTCAATTATACCAGACATTGAATCGATTAATTATGGAAGAGGAGTAGGCTATGAGATTATTGAACATTTCCCTCCAGAAAATATTAAGAAAATTTCAGCAACTAAAATAAGAGAGCAAATGAATGGTTGATGAAAAAATATATATAATTTTATTTCGTATGCTAAGGCGCGAAATGAAAACATTAATTCTAGCCTTTTTTGTATCATTTTTTATTTTTGCATTAATTTCTTATTTAGTGCCAAAAAGATATAATTCAACTCTTAAATTTTTCCCAAATCAAAATGAAAATAATATTTCATCCTTAAATGCCTTTGCGCAAGATTTTGGACTAGGCGGATCTGGTAGTTCTAATTTTCCATTATCAGATATAGCTTCTTCAAATCTAATTTTAGATAAAATATATTATAGTTCATTTGAAAAAATTAATGGCGAAGCCACAAGCATTAGTATAATTTTAAACAAAAAAAGAACCCCTTTTTTTAACAAACCAAAAGAAGAATCTTTAGAAAAATTTTTAACAATTGAAAAATTCAAGGATAGGCTATCAATATCTTATGATAGAAGGTCTAATATAACATCAATTTCAGTTTCAATAGAAGATCCAAATGTTGCTAAGCAGATTTTAGATTTATTTTATACAGAACTTTCATTATATATTAATAAATCCATAAATAATGCAGCATCATACAAAAAAAACTTTATTGAAAAAAGATCTATAGACGTTGCAAGTGAATTATTTCTGGCTGAAAGTAAGCTAGAGGAATTTTTAAATGAAAACAAACTCATGGGAAATTCTCCATTATTGCTTAGAAAGTGGAATGAACTTAAGAGAGAGGTTTCTGTTAAAGAAAGTGCTTATATAATATTGAGGAGAGAGTTAGAGATAGCAAAAATAGATGAAGTTAAAAATACATTGAAAATTTTTATTTTAGAAAAACCAGAAGTTGCTGCAATAAAAAGCTATCCATCAAGATTATCTTTTTCATTCTTTGGTGCATTAATTTCTATTTTTATAATTTTTCTCTTAAGAAGCAGAAAAGAATTAAAAGATATGTTTAAATTCTAGTATTAATTTTTTTGTGAAAAAATATAAATTTTCAACTAATTAAAAATGAATAAACAAAAAATTATTAAAGAAAATAGCGTTCAATCAAGCATAAGAATTATTGATGCTTTAAATCTTTTAGATAAGCTTTCAATTAAAACTTTATTGGTTCATTCATCCGACAAATTTTTTGGTACTTTAACAGATGGAGATATTCGAAGAGGTCTAATAGATAAAGTTGACATAAATGATTCTATCAAAAGTATTACAAATCAAAAATGCCAAACAATCAGTCATAAAGATTTTCAGATCAAAAACTTCTCAAGATATTTTGGACAAATAGATATTGTTCCAGTGATTAAAAATAGTCAAATATCAGACATTTACAGCAATATCAATCAAAAATTTAGTAAAAATAATTTAATGAGCTTAAAGAATAAGTGTGATGTTGTAGTGATGGCTGGAGGAAAAGGTACAAGAATGAAGCCTTTGACAGATTTTATTCCTAAGCCTTTAGTTCCATTGCATGGAAAAACTTTGATAGAACATGTAATGGAAAATTTTTCAAATTTTGAAATTAATAATTTTTCTATATCTGTAAATTATAAATCCCAACAAATAATTAATCATTTTAAAGATCAATCTCATTTCTATGATTTAAATTATCTTCATGAAGATATTGAAATGGGTACTATTGGTGCATTACAAAATTTTGATTTTAATAATAGGCCTGTTTTTGTTGCAAATTGCGATTCTTTAATTGATTTAGATTACTATGATATGTATAAATTCCACAAAGATAATAATTTCGATTTTACCGTTGCGGGATGCGAAGATGTAATTAATGTCCCATATGGGGTATGTTCAGTTGATAAAAATTTTCGATTAACTGAGATAAAAGAAAAGCCACAAATAGTGAATCTAATTAATTCAGGCTTATACTTATGTGGAGAAAAAGCAGCTTCCTTGATTCCAAAAAATGTTAAATTCCATGCCACTGATCTAATAAGTAGTTGTCAGAAAAATAATTTTTCTGTTGGTGTTTACAGGTTTAGAAAAGACCAATGGCGAGACGTAGGAATATTTAGTGAATATCTTTCTTATCTTTAAGTCTCAATAGATGAATATATTGCTAAAATTTATCCTTCTTTCATTTTTTTTATCAATAGGATTTAATTTTACTGTTATTGATGGCGTATTATATTTATCAAATATTTTATCACTAATTATATCGATAGTTATAATCTTTAACTTAACTCCGCAGGAGCTATATAGTGAAAAAAATCAATCTATTTGGCTTCTTATAATATCTTTTTTTGTTTTAGTGGGTATGCAATCGATTAATGGACTTAAATGGCTGTATTTGTTTTTCACATTCTATTCTTTTTCTTTATTTTTCAAATATAATAAATATAATTTAAATCATATACTACTGACCTACTCATTGGGTATGATAGTTGCCACTTTAGTATCATTTCAATTTATAGACTTTGCTTATCTAGGGAGCAATTTTTCTACAGATAGTAGAGGATCAATTTATCAATTAGGCGGATTTAATGTTTATGGAGTATTAGCTTCATATGCTATGATAATCCTGATACATCTCCAGTCTCAGTATCGAACAATTTTATTTAGAACTTTTTCATTTTTGTCTTTATTACTTTTATTAATATCGCAGGTTTCTACTTTATCTAGGGGAGGATTTTTATCATTAGTTTTTGGTTTAGCATTTTATAGTTATTTCAGAAAAAATTTATTAAAAAGCACTATAGGTTTTTTAATTGTAGCATCAATATTAGGATTGATTTTGATAAATAATTTAGATATTGATTTCATTTCAATTTTTAACAGATATACATTCTTCGATGACGCTACCGGATCGGGCCGTACAGTTTTATGGTCCCATATATTTAGTTTAATGTCAAATCCATTTATAATTATTTTTGGAAATGGAGCAGGCTCTTTAGATTTATTTATTCCTGTTTCAGATGGCAATTGGTATAGTGGATTTGAATCAACGCATAATACATATTTAGAATTTTTCTATCAATTTGGTCTAATAGGACTATCTCTATTCATTTTATTTCTTTATAAAACAAAAAAACGTATTGATCAAATTATATTGTATGATGATCAAATTATTTTAAAGACTATATTTTATGTTATGTTGGTAAACATGTTTTTTGATTCATATTTTTTTGCTTTGCAGATTACGGCTCTTTACAGTCTATTTTTCAGTCTTTTTCGTGAGGTAGGACATAGTGAGTAGTTTATCTAGCAATACTGTAACAATATTATTGATTCGTTTTTTTACTCTATTCATAAGATTTTTATTCATTATTTTTTTTAGCAAAACATATTCCTTGGAAATTGTAGGTATTTATGGTCTTATTTATGCCATAACTACGCTTGTATCTCAAGTTGTTCCTTTCGAATTACATAACTATGTCACATTGGAAGTATTGGAGAATAAAGATAAGTATAGAAAAAAAATGATTTCCAACAGTTTATTTTTTGTATCCAGTTCATTTATTTTATCAATTCCCTTATTTTTTGTATTATTTAAATATACAAATATTGGTGATTCTTATTTCTTGTATGTGATTATTCTAAGTTTTTTTGAGACATTTAGCAGAGAATTTGAGCGTATTTTTATTGGACTATCAAAACCCGCTTCAAAGTATATTAGTGTTTTTTTGAAGTCATTTCCGTGGATGGTTACTGTATTGGTACTAATCTATACCAATAGATTGATTGATTTTGAGTTAATTTTAATTTTGTGGATACTTTCCACATTCTTAGCTGTTATTTATGGATTTTTTTCAATAAGAAAGTATATATATTTTCTTTTCAATTTCAAAATTTTTCTATCGATAAATTGGATTAAAAGAGGATTAATTTTTTCATTTCCTTTTCTGATTGCAACTGTTAGTCATACCTTGAGTCAATATTTAGGTAGATTTTTTATTTCTTATGAGCTATCAAATGAAATTGTTGGAATTTTTTCAATCTATTTTCAAATTTCAGCACTATTATTAATCTTATCTGACATATCTTATTCAATATATTTACCTACTTATGCAAAAAATTATAAATCTAAATTATTAAAGAAAAATAATACATATGAATACTTCAACCTATTAGTACTTTTAACGTTTGGAATGCTTATTTATTTCTTGAGCCCTTTTCTATTTTCCTACATTAATATAGAATTATTGGAATATTTGCCAGCTTTTTATATCATGATTGTAGCTATGGTACTATTGTCTTTTAGCGGGATATTGAGAATGAGACTTTATATCAGAAAAATGAAGTATGAAATAATGTTTTCAAATTTGTTTTTTGTATTAGCTTCTGTAATTTGTAACTCGTTACTAATTAAGACTTTTGGTCTTTACGGAGGAGCACTTTCTTTGTTAGTTCCAAGTATTATACTTTGTACTTCAATATTATTATTTAGTAATTACTTTAGTGGAAGGTATTTAAATGAAAAATAATTTTGTACATATTTTTATTAATATATTAGATAGAAATCATGATAAATATTTAGGTATTAAAAAACAATTATCGAAAACAGATAATCATCATTGTATCGATATTGATTTATCTGAAAAATCTATGAATCGCTTTAGAGATGTTGAATTCGGAATTAAAAAATATTTTAGAGAGTTATATTATTATTCTGTATTTCAAGAGCTCGAAGAAATGTTAATTAAAGCTATTAATAAAAGTAAGGATACAACAATTGTATATCTTCAAGATGAAGGTGTTTGGTCAGAATTTTTAAAACATTTGATAAAAAAATATAATTTAAACCTCATTCATTTTGTCAATGTTCAGCATGGCTTTCTAATGAAGAACAGCTATAGCCCATTTAGAGATAAGATAATTAATTCTATTAATTCAATTTATAAGTTACTCCTCGGCTTTCCAAAATTTGGTATTGGACCATTCAAAGGCCCATTTAATTATTACCTTCTTTTTCATGAGGAGCTTTTTGATGAAATTCCAGAAAGTTCAAAAGCAATTCATTGTCCCAATCTTATTAATCGATCATTTATTGATAATTACCATCTAGAAACATTAAATACAAAAGTTGTGCATAAATCAACTCTAATTGCTCTTCAGCATAATGTTTTATTTGGCCATACTTCAATCTCATTTGTAGAATCTGTGAAATCGCTGATACCTATAGTTGATTTGTTAAAAGATAGTTTTGGATATGATATTTTTTTACGAAAACATCCAGGAATGAACAAAAAATATTTTGTTAAAGTTTTAAAAGATGTTGGATTGTATAGTAAAATTATAATAGACGAAGCCCCGATCGAAGTTAGTATCAAAAGATCGCCCTTTATTTTAAGCTTTTTTTCAACGATACTTTTTGAATCAACTTTAGTAGGTAGAGTGCCTATAATTATAAATAATTATTCATTTAGTTTGAGCAAATTTCCAGTGCAATATGATACAATTGATTTAAAAAAGAATTTAGAAGGCCAGCTTGATAGAATTTTTAATGCTAAAACAACATCAAATGAAGCGAAAGATGAAGTTAATTGGGTTAAATTAATAGAAGACGATCTAACCGATGTATAAAATTTCATTTTGCAAAAAAAACCACATTTTTGTTAAAAGTAAAGAAAAGAAAATTAATGAGATTTTATGATTAATATCTATATACCAATTTGATCATAATTTATCAAAAAAGTATATGCTTATGGCTAGCTATATGTAATATAGACAGAAGTATTGCTTCAATAATTCTATCTGTTGTTGTCACTTTTAATTTAGTGTAAATTTAAGCGTGACTATTAATTAAAATATTTGTTTTAGTATTTTTTGTAATATAATATTCGGTATAAAATGAGTGAAAAAACTAATCAAATTAAACTAGTAAATGATACGGTATCAAAAAATGATATTGATCACTTAATAGAATGGTTAAAAACTTATCCAAGACTAACAAAAGGACCCATTACAAGAAAGTTAGAAGAAGAATTTGCAAAAAAAATGGGTTCTAAGTATTCTGTTTTTTGTAATTCTGGATCATCAGCAAATCTTTTAATGTTGCAATGTATTTTAGAGAATGATATAGTAAGTAAAAACTCTAAAGTTGTTGTTCCTGCTCTAGCTTGGGCTACTGACTACTCTCCAGTTGTTCAGTTGGGCTTTGAACCTGTTTTATGTGATATTAATTTAAATGATCTTTCAATTGATTTAGATCATTTTGAACAGATTTGTATTGAAGAAAAACCGAGCGCCCTGATCTTAGTTTCAGTATTGGGTTTAGTCCCAGAAATGAGCAAGATTATTAATTTATGCGAAAAATATGGAGTAATTTTAATTGAGGATAATTGCGAATCACTAGGCTCTTCATCTGAAAAAAAATTGCTTGGAAATTTTGGATTAATGTCATCTTTTTCTACATATTTTGGACATCATATTTCTACAATTGAAGGCGGATTTATTACAACAAATAATAGAGAAGCATATCAAACTTTGCTTATGATTAGAAATCACGGATGGGATAGAGATTTAGATAAAGAAACTCAAGAAAAATTAAGAAAGAAGTGGAATATCAATTCTTTTAATTCTTTGTATACTTTTTATTTGAATGGATTTAATTGTAGGTCAACTGACTTGCAAGCATATATCGGTTTAAGACAAATTGATAAAATTGATTCTATCGTTAACCAAAGAAATAAAAATTTCTTTCATTATTTAGATCATATTGAAGAAAATATGTTAGATATCGCTGTTAGAGAACATGATTTCATCTCAAATTTTGCATATCCAATTTTATCAGAAAAAAAAGATAAAATAGTTAAAACTCTTATTGATAATAATATTGAAGTCAGACCTTTAATTTCTGGATCTATCGGTAATCAACCTTTCTATACAAAAGATTTTGGTAGACTAGAGCTGCCAAACGTGAATCTTGTTGATAAATTTGGTTTCTATATCCCGAATCATCCTGATCTTGATGAGTCAGATATAATATATATTTCAAAAATAATAAACGGAGAAAATTTATGAAAACAGCTTTAGTCACTGGAGTTAGCGGACAAGATGGATACTATCTTTCAAAATTACTTCTTGAAAAGAACTATAAGGTTATAGGTCTTGTCAGAAGGAATAGCAGGTATGATCTACAGCAATTTGTTACTGATATTGGGAATAAAAATTTTATTCTTGAAACAGGTGATTTAACTGATATATCATCGATAATTAGTGTCTTAAAAAAGTATGATATTTGTGAATTTTATAATCTAGCCGCTCAAAGTCATGTTGGTATATCTTTTACAAATCCAATATCAACTACAGATATTAACTCAATGGGAGTAGTCAATTGTTTAGAAGCTATTAGGCTTATCGATAAAGATATTAAATTTTATCAAGCTTCAAGTTCAGAGCTATATGGCGATACAGTTGAAGAATTTCAAGATGAAAATACGCCATTCAGGCCCAGAAGTCCTTACGGATGTTCAAAATTATTTTCTTTTGCTATTACAAAGAACTATAGAGAAGCATATAATATGTTTACTTCAAATGGTATCCTTTTTAATCACGAGTCTCCAAGAAGATCGATCAATTTTGTAACAAGAAAAGTAACGTCCACTTTTGCAAAAATAAATTCGGGAATGGAAAATAAATTAGATATCGGAAATTTGGATGCAAAAAGAGATTGGGGGTATGCAAAAGATTATGTTGAGATGATGTGGAGAATCTTAGATCATAATACACCTGATGATTTTGTCATTGCTACAGGGGAGGTATTTACTGTAAGGCAGATGATTGAGATGACAGCTCATTACTTTGAATATGATATAAAATGGGATGGCAAGGGCATAGATGAAATTGGTTATGACTCTAAATCAGGGAAAAAATTAGTAGTAGTGAACCCTGATCATTTCAGACCATCAGAAGTTGAATATCTTAGAGGTGATTTTTCAAAGGCTAAAGAAATATTGAAATGGGAGCCTAAAACAAGCTTTGAACAACTTATTAAAATTATGTGCGACCATGACAAAAAGCTTTTTTCCTAAAAAAATAGCTCTTATTACTGGAGCTAACGGCCAAGATGGAACTTTATTGTTTGATATTCTTAATGAAAAAAAATATGATATTATAAGAGTTGGTAAGAGAAAAACTTTTTTTAATACTAAAAAAATAGAACATTGCGATATTTTAAGTGTTGAAGAAGTTGGAAAGCTATTTCAAAATTTTAAAATATCAGAGATATATCATTTAGCTGCTAAAGTATTATCAACAGAGAGCCGTAATATTGATGAAAATAGAGGGGAATCGTTTATAGAGAATTTTGAAATAAATGTAAAAAGTTTTCATAATATTTTAATAAATGCAGACAAGGATACAAAAATTTTCTATCCAACATCGTCTTATATTTTTGAACCAAGCGATTCGAAGCTGGATGAAAAATCAAAGATTGCTCCATCAAGTTTATATGGAATAAATAAATCAAGTTCATTTTGGCTAGCAAAATACTATAGAGAACACTTCAATTCGTTTGTATCTACGGGTATTATGTTTAACCATGAATCTAGATTAAGAGCAGATTCTTACATAACAAAAAAAATTATTATTCAAGCAAAAGAAATAATTAAGAAAAAAAGAGAATTTTTTGAAGTATATAATTCTAATCAATTAGTAGACTGGGGTCATGCAGAGGATTATGTAATTGCGATGCATGCTATTATGCAACTTTCTTACGCGGATGACTTTGTTATTTCCAGTGGTTCATTACATTCAATTAAAGATTTTATAAAGATTGTTTGTAAGAAATTAGACATTAGCTATAATGATGATATAATAAAGAGTATGACAAATAAAAAAACAGATTATTTTTATGGCGATAATTCAAAGATTATAAAAGCTACAAAATGGAAACCATCAGCTACTTTAGAAAAAATTGTCGATGATATGATATGAAAATTCTATTAATACATGATCAAATGCTTACAAAAGGTGGGTCTGAAAGAGTTTTTACATACTTAGCTGATATTTTTCCAAAAGCTGATATTTTTACCTCAACATATAATCCAAAAAAATCTATAGAATTCAATAGATCTAAAGATTTAAAAGTTTCAAAATTTTTTAATTCCATAATAAGAAATTCAACAACTTTTAAATTTTTTTTCCCAATCCTAACTTATTATTTTCAATTTAAAAATTTTCGAGAATATGATCTTATAATTTCATCTTCTGCGACCTGTGCTAAATATATAAGAAATTTTGATGGAAAGCATATTTGCTATTGTTATGTTCCAACTAGAGCTATCTGGGAAACTGATAATTATTTCCCAAAGAAAAATTTTGTAAAAAGTGTGTTCCTATATTTTTTACCATATTTAAAAAAGAGAGATCTAGAAACTTCTAATTATATTGATTTATATATAGGAGATTCAAGAGAATCATCAAATAGAATTAAAAAAAATTATAATAGTAGAACTACCTATGCATATAGTCCCATTGAATTTTCTAATTATTCTTCTTTTTTTTCAGCTACCAAAGCTGATTATTATCTTATGGTCTCAAGGTTAGATTATTGGAAGAGAGTCGACATAGCTGTGGACGCTTTCAATAGTAATGGGAAAAAACTAATTATTGTTGGATCTGGAGAGGCATATAGAGATTTAAAAAGTAAGGCTAAATCTAATATAGAATTCTTAAATAATGTTACAGATGAAGAATTAGGTAAATTATATTCAAGCGCGAAAGGAGTAATATTCACATGTGATCTTGAGCACGGATTGATTCCTATTGAGGCAAACGCATGTGGCACACCTGTAGTCTGCTATGGTTTTGGAGGAGTGAAAGATACTATGATTAATTTTGATGGTAATAATTTTAATGAAGCAACAGCTGTTTTCTTTTATGAGCAAGATCCTCAATCTCTCAATAAAGCGCTAAATACTTTTCAAGGTATAAATTTCAATTCATATAGCATTAGAGATAATGCCAAAAGATTCTCAAGAACTATTTTTAGAGATAGTATCAAAAGTATAGTAAATTCATTTGTTAGGGGCCATAAGAAAGTGCTAAATGAAAGTTAAAAATAGTATCGGTATCATAGGATTAGGATTTGTTGGAAGTGCCTGTTACAGTGCTTTTAGCAAAAAATATTTAATTAATACATATGACATAAAAGTTAAAACGAATTGCAGTAGTATCGATGAATTAGTTTCAAAGTCTAACATAGTCTTTGTTTGTGTTCCAACGCCGATGGACAAAGACGGTTCAACTGATTTAAGTATTATATACGATGTTTTTTCAACAATAAGTGCTTGTGAAAATTTAAAAAATAAATATTTTTGTATTAAGTCGACCATCCCCATTGGAACATGTGACAAATTATCTGAAAAATTTTCAAACTCTAATATTATATTCAATCCCGAATTTTTAACGGAAAGGAATGCAATTGCAGATTTTAAGAATCAAAATAGAATTATATTGAGTGGGAGTCAAAAATCAGTTGAGATTATAGCTAAGTTTTATAAAACTATTTTTAGCAATATACCAATTATAAAAACTGATTATAAAACCGCAGAATTAGTAAAATATTTTACTAATTCCTTTCTTGCAACCAAAGTCTCATTTGCAAATGAAATATATGATCTATGTAATACCTTAAATATTGATTATAGTAATTTAAAAAACATTGCTTTGCATGATCAAAGACTAGGGCATTCTCATTTTGATGTTCCTGGCCATGATGGTGAAAGAGGATTTAGTGGAAGTTGTTTTCCTAAAGATTTAAATTCGTTACTTCATCAATACAAAACTTTAAAAGTTGATTCGCCAATCTTGAAATCAGTTTGGGATAGAAATTTAAATATTGATAAGAAAAATCAGGACTGAGATGAGCTACTTAATCATGCAATCTCATCAAATAAAAAGGAAAAATGATGAATATTAATTTGAATGAATATCTAAGTAGCTATAATAAGCTTATTTTCAGTGATTTAAGCGAAAAAAAACTGCATGATATTAAAGAGTTAATTTTACAGACCTCAAAAAATAAAAATAAGCTATTTGTTTTTGGTAATGGCGGTAGCGCTGCAATTGCAGATCACTTTGCTGTTGACATGACAAAAAATGCGGGTATAAATACTTTGTCAATGAATACAGCTGCAATGATTACTTGCCTATCAAATGATTTTGGCTATGAAAATTGGATGAAAAAATGCTTAGAATTTTATGGAAAAGAAGGTGATTTAGTTTTTCTTATTAGTTCTAGCGGGAGTTCAATGAATGTCATAAATGCTTGTAATTTTGCTAAAAATAATGCAATCAAAACTGTTACTTTTTCTGGTTTTAATTCTAATAATGCACTTAGGGAATCAGGGGATACTAGTTTATGGGTAGATTCCAAGTCATATAATATTGTAGAGAATATTCATCAGATTTGGATTTTAAGTCTTGTTGATTTGATTATTGGTAAATCAGAATATTCTGCTTCATGATTTTAAAGAATATTTTTGATTTTGTAACATCTGCAATCTTGTTAGCGTTATTACTGCCTTTATTATTTATTATTTCGGTAGCAATTATTATAGAGTCAGGATTTCCAATTTTTCACTTTAGAAAAGTTCAGTCATCGCCGCACCTAACATTTCATTTTTATAAATTTAGAACAATGTACAGAGATGCCGATAGTCGATTAGAAATCTTATTGAAAAATGACCATAATGCTAAAAAAGAATATGATAAGTTTTATAAATTACAGAATGATCCAAGAATTACTAAATTAGGTAACATCTTGAGACGGCTAAGCTTAGATGAGTTACCACAACTTTTAAATGTCTTATTTTTTCAAATGTCTTTGGTAGGTCCAAGACCTAAAACTCCATATGAACTCGATAATTATTTTAATAAGAAAGATCATGCGTTATTATTCAAAGTTAAGCCAGGAATAACATGTACTTGGCAAATTTCTGGAAGATCTAGTATTAAATATTCGGAAAGAGTTGAAATGGATCTTCTTTATGCTAAAAATAGAAACTTCTTAACAGACATTATAATCTTACTTAAGACTCCAATTGCTCTACTAAAAAAGGATGCATTTTAATGAATATTTTAGTAACGGGCGGGGCTGGTTATATTGGTAAGGTTTTTATCAATAAATTTCATAAAAATTTTGAAAATATTTTTGTCATCGATAATCTTTTTGATAGTCATAATACAAATTTCCCAGATAATGTAATTTTTTATGAATCTGATTTTGGAGATAAAAATATCTTAAGTAAAATTTTTAAAAATAGAATTGATTGTGTTTTTCATTTTGCTGCATATGCAAGAATAGGAGAATCTAATTCCAATCCAAGTCCTTTTTTCAACAATAATGTACTACAAATGATTATACTTCTCGATCAAATGAATGAAAATAATTGTAAAAAAATTATTTTTTCTTCATCTGCCTCTGTTTTTGGCGACCCTACCAGCATTCCAGTTACAGAAAAAAATGAAAAAAATCCAATTAGTTCTTATGGAGAAACAAAACTAATGGGAGAGAAACTATTAGAATGGTATTACAGTGCATATAATATACATAGTATTTCTTTAAGATATTTTAATGCTGCTGGAGCTTATGGAAATATTGGAGAAGATAGAAAAGAAGAAACACATATTTTGCCTTTAATTTTTAAATCAATCAAAAATAATTCTATATTCAACATTTTTGGAAATGATTACAATACAAAAGATGGTACATGTATTAGAGATTATATTCATGTTGAAGATCTAGTTGATGCTCATATGCTTGCTTTCTCAAAATTGGAAGAAATACAATTTGATTTTTTTAACCTTGGATCTGAAAAAGGAGTTTCAAATCTTGAGTTAGTCGAAACAGTTTTTAATTTATTGAATAAAAAGCAAAATTATAAATTTAAACCACGAAGAAGTGGAGATCCAGATGAGTTGATTGCTAGTTCTGAAAAGGCTAAAAAATTACTGGGTTGGAAAAAAAAGTATTCAATAGAAGATATTGTCCAGTCGCTAATAGATTATTATAACGATTAGCATTGTATGCGCAAAAATAAAAAGCTATAATTGATACTATGATTATCTCAAGAACACCTTTAAGAGTATCGTTTGTTGGCGGTGGAACTGACATGAAATACTTTTACTCCAAAGTACCAGGAAGCGTTATTTCTACATCTATTAATAAGTATATATATATCATTGTAAAAAAAAGAGTAGACAATAAGATTGTGTTAAATTATAGTAAGCGCGAATCAGTCGATAAAGTTGAAGATATTAAGCATGATCTAATTAAAGCATGCCTCAGTTATGTCAATATTGAATCTTCTATAGAGATAACTTCTATAGCAGATATACCATCTGAAGGTTCTGGGTTAGGGTCATCAAGTTCATTTACGGTAGGATTATTAAACGCTTTATTTGGCCACTTAGGAAAAAGAGTAGATCAAGAAGAACTAGCTAGGCTAGCATGTAAAATAGAAATTGATATTTGTAAAGCTCCAATTGGTAAACAAGATCAATATGGTGCAAGCGTTGGAGGGTTAAAGAAAATTTATTTTAATCAAGATAATTCAGTGATAGTAGAAAAAATTAGCGATATAAATGGCTTATATAGAAAGCTAAATAATAAGATGATTTTAGTTAATTCAGATATTTATAGATCTGCTTCAAAAATTCTTAAAGTTCAAAAAGAAAATTCTGATTTGAATATGCCAAAACTTATAAATATTGCTAGCATGGTAGATAATTTTGAGAATTATTTAAAGGAGCAAAATTTTGATTTAATGTATCGTCAATTAGATATTTATTGGCATGAAAAAAAATCTTTAGTTCAATCTCAGGTAAAAAAAGATTTAGAAATTATATATGACTACTACGTTCCAGAATTTTGTTCTTCTGGAAAAATTTGTGGAGCAGGAGGTGGAGGATATTTTATTTTCTTTAAAAAAGATAATGTAAAGTTGAGTCAGAAAAAATATATAGAAGTTGAAATTGACATAGAAGGCTCAATAATTATTTATAATAATTAAAATCTAATACCTTTTCTAATATCTATATTCATCTTTTTTAAAAGGACCGTTTTTATTTACTCCAATATATTGAGCTTGATTATCAGTAAGAATGGTTAATTCTGCATCTAAATGATTAAGATGCAATCTTGCTACTTCCTCATCTAACTCTTTTGGTAAATCGTAGAGTCCAATTTCTGGTTTACGATCAGCTAGAAATATTTGTGCCAGCACTTGATTTGCAAATGAAGTAGACATAACAAAACTTGCATGTCCTGTAGCGCAGCCTAGATTAACTAATCTACCTTCTGCTAGTAAAAATATCTCTTTACCATCAGGAAAAGTATATTTATCATATTGTGGCTTAATCTGTTCTCTTGTAGCATCAGAATCATTTAATGCATCCACTTGAATTTCGTTATCAAAGTGACCAATATTACAAACAATGGCTTGATCTCTCATCCCTCTAATGTGTTCTAGCGTAATAATATCTTTATTTCCTGTAGTAGTAACAAATAAGTGGCCCTTGTTTAAGACACTTTCAAGCGTTTTAACTTCATACCCCTCCATCGCTGCCTGTAATGCGCATATAGGATCTATTTCAGTCACTACAACCTTACAGCCATATGATCTCATAGATTGAGCACATCCCTTACCGACATCTCCATATCCACAGACTACAACAGTTTTACCTGCCATCATTACCTCTGTAGCACGCTTAATACCATCTACCAATGATTCACGACAACCATAAAGATTGTCAAATTTTGATTTGGTTGCAGAATCATTAACATTGAAAGCGGCAAATAAAAGTTTATTATCTTGTTCCATCTGGATCAAGCGAGCGACGCCAGTAGTAGTTTCCTCTGAAACTCCAATAATATCAGGCACAATATTATGCCAATGATTCGCATTGAGCTGATGTACTTTTCTGATAAGATTTTCAATCACGATTTCTTCTGAATTTGTTGTTGTTATATCAGGATAGCTTTGATGCTCATTAAAATAATTTTCTAATTCATATCCTTTATGGATAAGAAGCGTGGCATCTCCACCATCATCAACAAGTAAATTTGGACCTAAATTGTTGTCAAAAGTCAAAGCTTGTAAGGTGCAGTCCCAATATTCTTCTAACGTTTCTCCTTTCCAGGCATACACAGGAGTTCCAGTTGCTGCAATCGCCGCCGCCGCTTCATCTTGAGTCGAGAATATGTTACAACTCGCCCATCTAACATCGGCTCCTAAATCTTTTAATGTTTCAATAAGAATAGCAGTTTCTTTAGTCATATGTAAAGAACCAGTTAGTCTGAATCCTTTCAAAGGTTTTTCACTAGCGTACTGCTTTCTTAAAGACATCAGTCCTGGCATTTCTTTCTCTGATATCGTAATCTTTTTTCTACCTAAATCTGCTAAACCAATATCTTTTATTTTATAATCTTGTTTCATAATGCGCCTAATTTATTAGCTAAATCACTTTTTTCCCAAGGAAGATTTTCTTTTCCAAGGTGGCCATAATTTGTCGTGTCAGTTAACTTGATATTGAATAAATCAAATTTATTAATAATGCCCAAAGGAGTAAGATCAATATTTTGTTGAATCCACTTTGTTAGATCAGATCTCACTTTTCCATCACAATATACATATATCGATGTCGGTTCTTTTACTCCAATTGCGTAACTCAACTGTACGGTTGCGTTAGACGCTATGTTGCTTGCAACAATATTCTTTGCGATATATCTCGCCATATAGGTTGCACTTCTATCTACTTTTGTACAATCTTTCCCGCTAAATGCACCTCCACCATGAGGGGCATAACCTCCATAGGTATCTACAATAATTTTTCTACCAGTGAGTCCTGTATCTCCATCAGGGCCACCAATAACAAATCTTCCGGTAGGATTGATCATAAATTCTGTGTTTGAATCAGTATGTTTGTCAACAATAGGATTGATAATATCTTTTACACCACTACGAACATCTTCAATTGACATATCCTTGCTATGCTGCGTACTACAAACAATATTAGAGATACCAATTGGTTTATTCACACCAGAATATATAAATGTAATTTGAGCTTTCCCGTCAGGCCCCAACCATGTTGCACCAGAATGCCTTGCATGGGCTAGTGCTTTTGTAAGTTGGTGGCTATAGTGAATAGGGCTTGGCATTAAACTCTCTGTTTCATTGCATGCATATCCAAACATTAATCCTTGGTCACCTGCACCAAAATTATCTGTTCCAAGTGCAATATCACTACTTTGATGATGTAATTCACTATAAAATTTTAAATCTTTCCAGCTGAATCCCTCTTGGTCGTACCCAATATTCTTTACAGTCTCTCTAACAATTTTTTCTAATATTTTTTTATCAATTTTTTTGCTGCTTTTATATTCACCAGCGATGGTTACCATGTTGGTAGTGACTAAGGTTTCGATTGCGGCACGATGCGATTGATTGTTATCTAGAATGTAGTCAGCAATAGCATCAGAGATCAAATCAGATACTTTATCTGGATGTCCTTCTGTTACAGACTCTGATGTAAACATATAGTTATTCATTTAATCCTCTTGAACCCATTCATGTAAGTTGTAGTCAACAGTGATTTCATCTCCAGAATTTACTATCGTTAATGTTTTTAATTTAATAAAATCATTTTCATATATCGCCTGACAGTTTGGTGTAGTGCTATGATTAAAGAATCCACCAAGAGATGTTCTGATATAATTATGCAGAAATCTATTATCTTTAATATGCGTAATGCCTAATTCAGTGTCACTTTGAATATCTTCTGTAGCGAACAGACCTAAGCCATGAATTAAAGAATCTTTAATAGTTAGGCATGAAGGAAGAGGCTTAAAAGCTTTAAGTTTTTTGAAGTTGTCCATTAGCGTGAAAATATTATATTTTTCACACATAATAAATGTTTTTATTTAAGAGGAATTAGAATATATTCCCATCAGAAATGAATAAAAAGTATCACATAAAGAGTCTGACATAATCATGGCAGTGATTGATCAAATAATTTTATTGCAAGATGTCGATAATAAATTATTTGAAATCAATAAATTATTAGGCGATTTACCAAAGCAAGTCCAAGAACTCACCGATCAAGAAGAATTCACTAAAAATTCTTTATCAGAAAAAGAAGAAAACTTAAAAACTACAACAGTAGAAATTCATACATCTGAGACGTTAATTGCAACTACTCAAGAAAAAGTAGATATGCTCAAAGATAAATTAATTGATGGCTCTATTAGCAACAATAAAGAGTATGATGCAATGATGGAAACTATCGACTATGAAAAGAATATTATCTTCGAAAAAGAAAATGAATTATTAGTTCTTATGCAGAATAAAGAAACCTTAACTAAAGAGATTGATGAAGATAAATCAGCTTTAGATGGGATTATCCAAGAGCTAAACTCTAAAAAAGAATCATTGAACAAAAAAGTAGAAGATGTATCTGAAGAAAAAAATGCTCTGACAAAAGAGCGTGAAAATATTGTTCTACACGTAGATGAAGATACTCTACATAAATATATGGAAATTTATAATGCCAGAGATGGCGTAGCATGTTCAGAAATTCTTGATAATAATTGCGAAGGTTGCGGCGCCTACATTCCACCACAAATTGTAAATGAAGCACTTGGAAAAAGTATTGTATATTGTGGTACTTGTAGTCGTTTCTTACATAAATCTGAAATATCTGAAATTTAATTTTTTTCTTCTTAATTAAATTTCTATCCCTTATTATATCCCAATGAGCTGATTGGATGATTACTCAATTTATTTGAGAGGAAAGTCCGGGCACCGTAGAGCATAGTGCCACCTAACGGGTGGGATTCGCGAGAATATGGATTAGTGCAGCAGAGAATAGACCGCCATTTATTTGGTAAGGGTGAAACGGAGGTGTAAGAGACCCCCAGTAACAGTGGTAACATTGTTAGCTTGTAAACCCCACTAGGTGCAAGATCAAGTAGTTCCAAGATACTGCTCGTATCATTGAGGAACGGGTAGGTTGCTAGAGTTCTATAGCGATATAGGATAGAGAGGAATGATCATCGCATCGTAAGATGTACAGAACCCGGCTTATAGATCGGCTCAAAAAATTAGTATTGAATAGAGATTATAAAAGAAGAATGAATAAATCAAAAATAGCAGGTATAGCATTCAATGTTCCCGATAATATTGTAACCAATCATGATCTTGAAGAGATGATGGACACAACGGATGAATGGATACAAACTAGATCAGGCATTAAAGAGAGACGATGGGTTAAGCCTGGTACCGCCAATTCAGATTTAGCTTTACCGGCATGCAAAGAAGCAATTGATAATGCTGGAATTAAGCCAGATGATATTGATGCAATTGTTGTAGGAACTGTCAGCTCAGATTTCAATTTTCCAGGGATGGGACCAATCCTTCAGCAAAAGCTAGGAATATCTCGCCATATACCAGCCTATGATATTAGTGCAGCATGCTCAGCTTTTATATACTTACTAGAAATTGGAGACCAATACATAAAATCTGGAAAGTATAAAAATATATTACTTGTTGGCTCTGATATAATGTCTACAATTATTGAAAGATCACCTCAAGGGCGTGCAACCGGAGTGTTGTTTGGTGATGGATCGGGCGCAGTTGTATTACAAGCCTCAAATGATGATAGCGGTATTTTGTCAACACATCTTTTTGCTGATGGTAAGGGTGTTGAGCATTTAGGGGCAAAAGCTCCTGGATCGTTTTTTAATCCTTCGAGAATAGATGAAAAAATTGTTGCAGACAGACATCATCTACCCGTGCAAAATGGTAGAGAAGTATTTAAAAATGCTGTAAAAAGAATGCCTGAGTCAATTGATTTTGCTCTCAAGGAGAATAATTTGCATATAGATGACATAAAATTAGTAATTGCCCATCAAGCAAATAGAAGGATTTTAGAAGCATGCGCGAAAAGAATGAATTTGCCTATGGAAAAAATGTTTATCAATATTCATAAATATGGAAATACAACCGCTGCTACTATTCCAATTGCAATATGCGAAGCTTTAGACGAGGGTAAATTTTCAAAAGGTGATATAATAATACTCACAGCTTTTGGAGCCGGATATACTTGGGCTTCTGCTGTCATTCGCTGGTAATCAAATGTTTAATTTTTCTCATTTTAGAAAAATAATTCAAGATAATAAGTTACCTTTATTAATTTTCTTTATTTTATCAATATCCTTATCCCTAACCTTTCCAACAGGTTTTTCTATCCGCTATGCATATCAATTAGACGATATTGCTACAGAACCTATTATTGCCCCCTTTGATTTTGGTATTTTAAAAACAGAGCAAAAACTTAATAAAGATTTAGATGAAGCAAAGGAATCTGTTCCATATAGCTTTAAACGGAATCAAGATTTTGTTGATAAGCAGATTTCACAAATTGATACTTTCTTCGTTTATTTAGGCGATATTGACAATTCACATAGTGAATATATTTCCTCTCAGGATTCACTATATAAATATAGATATGAGCCTGAGTTTGAAAGTTTTCAAAATAGTTTTATAGCAGACAGTACAACATATGTGACGCTCTATAATGCATTTTTAAATCAATACTCTTTTCAAATAGATAGGAAGCAATGGGATCAGCTATTAGGCGTTACTGGCGAATTAGCAGAACCTATTAATTTAGAAATTTTTAAAAATTCAATTAAGCAAATATGTTTAAATCGTTGGGCAGAAGGATTATTAGACGAACCTCTTGAAAATATTGAAAGTTTAGATATTAGTATCGTTCAAGGTGGAGAATTAGTTATTGGGCCAGTTAAAAACTATAATGATATAGAATCTGCATGGAAAAAAAATAAAGAAGAAGTCAATATTGTTTATCCAGATGAATTAGATATTAAGTCTATTCTTAGCTATGAGCTAATTAATGAATTTACTAAGCCAAATATTCTTTTTGATAAAGAATTAACTCTTAAGCGTCAAAAAGAAAGATTAGATAAAGTCTCTAGATTTCAAGGGACCGTATTGGCAAATGAATTAATCGTTGATACAAATAATCGTATTACAGATAATGTATTATTGAAGTTAAAATCTCTTCAGTTTGAATCCGGTCGTCGATTAGGCTATGATAAAGCAGCAGATAAAATTAGAGAGTATTTAGGCGCATTTTTTGTGATTTCTATCCTCATATTCTTATTATTTTCTTTCTTATATATATATCGTAATCATTATTTTAAAAATTATAAGATTTTAATCTTGATTAGCTTATTGATGTACAGCATAATTTTATTTGCATGGGTAGTACAGAGCTATCAGTTGCCTGTGTATATTATACCAATTGCGATGATTTCAATGTTAGTAACAGTTTTGCTTGATGCATCTGTTGCAATAATGGTTTCTACTATACTAATATTGCTTGTATCTCTATTGATTGGGAATGATTTAGACTTTGCTATCATCCAATTTTTTATTTCCTTTATGGCTATTTTCAGTGTCCGCAGATTGAGAAAACGTCGTCAAATTATTATGACAATGTTATTGTTAGTGTTCTGCAGTGTGTTTGTTTTCTTTTCTGTAATGCTTTTTAAGGGTATTGATTTCTTAGATTATAATTATTCTAATGTCGGGTATCTTGCACTGGCAAGCTTCCTTTGCCCTATATTATCTTTTGGACTAGTACCTCTATTTGAACCTTCTTTTGGTATTACGACAGATTTAACACTGATTGAATTATTAGATTATGATCAGCCATTATTAAAGAAACTAATGGAAGATGCTCCAGGAACACATACGCACAGCGTTAAAGTGGGTACATTGGCAGAATCTTGTGCAAATGCTATTGGAGCAAGAGCACTACTCTGTAGAGTAGGAGCCTATTATCATGATATCGGTAAAGTAAAAAAGCCAGAATATTATGCTGAAAATCAAATAGGTATTAATAAACACGATTCTATTAGTCCGCATATGAGTGTTAAAATTTTAAAACAGCATGTAACTGACGGTCTTGAGCTCGCAGATGAATATGGAATACCATCGATTGTGAAAGAATTTATTGCAACTCACCATGCTACCAATAGAATAGAATATTTTTACCAAAAAGCGCTCAACGAATCTGACAATCCTGAATCAATAGATGAGAAAGAATTTAGGTATCCTGGTCCTAAGCCATCTACGAAAGAAACAGCAATCGTAATGATTGCAGAAGCAATAGAAGCTCAAGCAAACTCAGTAAAAAATCCAACATTAGAAAAATTTGAAAAAATGATTGATGATGCTATTAAGGCTCGTTTACAAGATGGGCAATTAGATGAATGTCCACTTACGATGAGTGATTTACAAAAAATTAAAGGACGTCGTGACGGTAAAGAAGGATTATTACCTGTACTTTCAGGGCTTTATCACTCACGTCCAGAGTATCCTTCAAAAAAAGACAATGATTAATTTATCTGTTAATAATACTAATCCTAGCTATCAATATGATTCAACATCAATCAGTAGCTTATGTGAATTAGTACTAAAGGATACAGACTATGAGTCTATATCATTAAATATTATTTTTTGCGACGACGAACGCCTTAGTAAGCTAAAAGCCCAATATTTTAATGAAGATGTATTAACCGACGTATTGGCATTTCCTATTCAAAACGATATAATGTTAGAATCAGAAATCTATATTAGCTATGATAGAGCACTGTCAAGTAGTAAGGAATTCAATGTTTCTCTAAATAGTGAACTTGTAAGATTAATTATACATGGATTACTACATCTGTTAGGTTATAGAGATGACGATGCAATTTCAAAAAAAATCATGTTTGATAAACAAGAAGCTATAGTAAAAAGCTGTAACATTAAAATAGTATGAATAGTATTGATCAAAAATTAAAGGACCTTATAAGTCTTATTGAAAAGCTAAGAGCTCCAAATGGATGTGATTGGGACAGAAAACAAACCTCAGAAACGTTAATACCATACTTATTAGAAGAGTCACATGAGGTCGTAGAAGCTATATTAGACAATAAGCCTTCATTGCTAAAGGAAGAGTTAGGAGACCTACTGCTCAACATCGTATTCCAAGCTGTTCTAGCAAATGAAAAAAAAGAATTCACTATGGGGGAAGTAATAGATGACATTAATAAAAAAATAGTTAATCGTCATCCACATATCTTTAGTAATGATAGTACTGAAAATTATTCTTCAAAAAAGAATTGGGAATTGAATAAAAAGAAACAGAAGAAAAGAGATTCTATTCTAGATGGAGTTCCAAATTCTTTATCACCTTTAATTGTATCTCATAGATTACAAGACAAGTCTGCTGCAGTTGGTTTTGAATGGAGCAACATTGAGCAAGCTATTAAGAAAATAGATGAAGAACTGAAGGAGCTGAAACTAGGAATCAAGAATCAAGATAGAAATAATATTGAAGAAGAAATTGGAGACTTACTAACAACGATTGTTAATTTATCTCGATTTCTTAATATTTCTTCTGAGCTAGCATTAAAAAAAGCTAATAAAAAATTCTATAATAGATTTACTGCATTAGAGAAGCTAATTTTACTAGATAAAAAAATAATCAATGACTTGTCATTAGATGAATTAATGAAGTATTGGAAAAAAGTCAAATATGAAGAAAGATAAGATAGTAGGAATAACATTTGGTTCATTTGACCTTTGTCACTACGGTCATGTACTAATGTTTGAGGAATGTAAGCAGTATTGTGACTATTTGATTGTAGGCGTTCAATCAGATCCATCGATAGATCGTACAGAAAAAAATTCACCAATTCAATCTCATGAAGAAAGATTAGGACTTGTGAGCTCTATCAAATTTGTTGATGAAGTAAAACCTTATAATACGGAAGAAGATCTCGTGTGCGTGCTAAAAGAAATTAATCCTGATATTAGAATATTGGGCGCCGATCATGCAGGTACAAAATTTACTGGGCATGAGTTATCTTCTATCAAAGTCGTTTTCAATTCTAGAGATCACGGCTATTCTACTAGCGAACTCAGAAAAAGAGTATATAATGCCGAGAAGAAGAAAATAGACTTACCTAGTTAGATTATAGAAAATAATACTTGAGCCAATTTTAAAAAATTCTTCATTTTGATTAATCCATCCATTTACCATACTATTCTTTTTAATTCCCAGAATAGCTAATTTATTATTAATAAATATTCCCTCGAGATCAATATTAGTTTCATCTAGATTAACCTGAAAAAGATTATCCTCAAAAAAGATATCCACAGGGAGAGATTTTTTTTTGAATTCAGGCAATATTTTATCTAAAAAAATTGAATAGGTATAATCGGACGTAATATTATCTAAAATCAATAAACCACCTTGCTTTAAATGGTTTTCTAATAAAATCACTTCCTGATTGGTTAGTTTTAAATAATCATTGTTACATGTAAATATAATAGGATAAGAGGATATATTATCTATGGATAGTTCAATATTATTTTCAGCATTTAGAAAAATCTTTGATCTTTCATTGAGATAATTCAGCATATCCGTAGTTGCTTCTTTGTCACATTTACCTAGTAGTAAAATTTTTTGATTTTGGGCAAATAACATTGAATGAAAAGAAATAATTATTATTCCCAATATTGTTATAAATTTTTTCATCATTATTTACAATTTAGGTTTTAATTTTCTTTAAATGAACAAACAGAAATCAATTACTAAAATTTTATTTTTTATATCACTTACTTTCTTGTACCCACAAGAGAAGGATTTTGAAAAATCTATCTTAAGCACTGAGCAACAAATCAAGCAAATTAAGGAAGCTATCAAAAAGAATAATAGTGAAATAAATGGACTTAAAACTAAAGCGCAGCAAACAAATAGAATTCTAAATATCACAAAAAAGAATATTCAAAACTCTCAAAATCTTATTAGGGCTTATAATAAAAAAATAGATCTATATAATAAGCAATCAACCAATTTGAAGAATGCTATTATTGCCAATAGAAACGAAATGGAATTAATTAAAAAGCAGTATGCGGAACGATCAATTAATCTCTATAAAAAGAAAAATCAGGAATTAAGAAGTTTAATTTTTAATTCTAATAGCTTTAATCAAATGGTATATAGAGTAAAATATTATAATATTATTTCAGAATTGAATCAAAAGAGTATCAACAAGCTTAACAAGTCGCAGTTCTATAATAAAAAAAAGAATGAAGAAATTGTAGTCTTGCTACAAGATATAGATAAGAATAAACAGTTTAAAAATAATGAGTTGGAATCTTTAGCTCAGAAAAAAAAATATCAAGAAAAACTCATAGTTGATTTAAAAGAAGAGCAAACATCAATTAGAAAAGAAATAGAAAAACAAACAACTAAGATTAATGCATTAGAGGCATTGCGCAAGAATATTATTGAAGCAAAGAAAAAGTATGATTCAGAGCAATTAGCAAAATTGAATACTATTAAAACAAATATTAAGCAGTATAAGGGTAAGCTTATTTGGCCTGTTTCTGGTAAAGTCGTTAAGGGTTTCGGGCCGCAATGGAATCCTAAATTAAATACAACTCTAGATAATCCTGGTATTGATATTGCAGCTAGTTCAGATACTGCAGTGAAAAGTGTGTTCGATGGATTGGTGACTACTATCACCTTTATATCGGGGTATGGTACTACTGTGATTATTGATCATAATGGTGGATATTTTACAGTTTTTACGCATCTAGATAAATTATTAGTTAGCGAAAATATGATAGTCAAAGAAGGGCAGGAGATTGGATTTGTTTCAAGTAATAATATTATACACTTTGAAATCTGGGGGAATAATCAAAAATTAAACCCAATACAATGGATAAAAAATGGATATAAGTAAGTTACAGCCTAAGCCTTGGGATTATATCCAATCTATTATTACTAAGGATAGAATTGGAAATGCATATCTTATTCATGGTCCGAGCGGTTCGGGTAAAGAAGCATTTGCATTAGAATTTTGTAGCTTGATTACTGGATTTAAGTTGAACCAGTTTATAAATAATCCCAATATTTTTCTTATTCTTCCTGGAGATAGTGATTTTTATAAGAAGTTATTTAAAAGCTCTAAAATGGATGAAAAAGAATATCAAGAATGGAATAATTATTGGAAGACAAAATTAGTCTTTCCCTTAAAGAAAAATAAACTATCTCATAGTAAGCGAATTCCTATTAATGTATTAAAGAATCTTAAAAAAAATATATTTTTCAAATCTGAACACAAAAAAGTAGTAATTATCTTTGATGCGCATGCTTTATCTGAAGGATCTGCTGAATCTGCAAATGCTCTACTAAAAATATTAGAAGAACCGCCAAATAATACTTCTTTTTTATTGGTAACAGATTTTGCCAACAACGTTGCATCGACTATTACCTCAAGGTGTCAAATGATTAATATACCAAGAATTGCATCTAATAATCTTGTTGACTTCTTAGCTAGGAAGAAAAATTTTGATCCAGATATTTTATCATTTCTATCTAACAATAATTTAGAGAAAATAGATTTACTGGATGAGTATTCTAGAGAGTCAATCGTAGACATTGTAAGCAAGTATATTAATTGTATCCAATATAATACTGCAGAATCGGTAGCATTATTTTCTCAAGAAACCCTATTACGTTTTAACAGTAAAAGAGAGTTATTTTACTTCGAATTAGATATCATTAAAAAATGGCTTGAATGTACTGCGCTTATAAAAGAATCAATTATGATTCCATTTGAATGGGAAGACTTCACTCATTTGGGAGAAGATTTTTTATCCAAAAATGAAAATTCTAATATAGTATCTCTCTTAAAAGAAATTGAGATATGTTTAAATAATTTGAAATCAAACAATGCTCCAAAACTATCTATAATGAATATGATTATAAATAGTCATAACTCATTAAATTAGATTATGAAAAAATATTATATTACAACACCAATCTATTATGTCAATGATAAACCTCATATAGGTCATGCATATACAACTATCCTAGCTGATACCCTATCAAGGTTTCGTGATTTAATTGGAGATACTTCTTTTTTCTTAACAGGATTAGATGAACATGGCCTTAAAGTGCAACAAGCTGCTGAAAAAAATGGAGTTACCCCAGCTGTACACTGTGATACAATGGCTCCAGCATTTATTGAATTATGGGAAAAATTAAATATTAATTATTCAGATTTTATACGAACTACAGAGAAGCGTCATATAAAGATTGTGCAGAGCATATTAAACCAAGTATATAAAAATGGAGATATATACCAAGATGAATATGAAGGGTGGTATTCGATATCTGAAGAAAGGTTTATAACAGAGAAAGAAGTAGAAAGCGGTCTTTTTGGTCAAGTCAAAAAAATTAAAGAAAAAAATTACTTTTTCAAAATGAGTAAATATCAGTCAGCACTAATTGAAAAGATAGAAAGTGATGAATTATCTATACAGCCTAAAAGTAGGAAGAATGAAGTACTAGGATTTTTAAAAAATGACTTATCTGACTTATGTATCTCTAGGCCGAAGAGTAGGTTAGAGTGGGGTATTGAAATCCCATTTGATAAAGATTATGTCACGTATGTATGGTTTGACGCACTCATTAACTATATATCTGCTCCAAAATATTTAGAAGATAACAAAGTATTTGATTTGCATTGGCCTGCAGATGTTCATTTAATAGGTAAGGATATATTAACTACTCATTCAGTCTATTGGCCTACTATGTTAATGGCATTAAACTTGCCTTTACCAAAAGCTATCTTTGCACATGGTTGGTGGCTAACTGATGATAAAAAAATGAGTAAATCTCTTGGCAACGTCGTTAATCCTTTGATGTTAATTGATGAATTTGGTGTTGATGCAGTTAGGTATTACCTAATGAGTGAAATGGTTTTAGGACTAGATGCTACTTTCTCGATGGACTCTTTTACTAGAAAGTATAATAGTAATTTAGCTAACGACTTGGGCAATCTAGTAAGTCGAGTGTGTACATTGGTTAGCAATAATTTTGATGATAAAATTCCTAGTTGCATCACTGAAGACAGCGAGTTATCAGAAAGATTCAGTTCTATCGATATCAAAGAACACTTAGACCATTTCAAAATTGATAGTCTCTTGAATGAAATTATGAGTTTTATAAGATCTGTAAATGTTTATATGGAAAAAAATCAACCATGGAAACTTGTTAAAGAAGATAAAGAATCAGCTGGAAATATTTTATATCATGCCGCAGAGGCTTTAAGAGTAGCTGCTATTATGCTTTCTCCTGTTATGCCAGAAAAGTCCAAAGAAATACTCACAGCTCTAGGAGCTAAGGACCTCAAGTTAGAATGGGGATCTTTACAGTCTGGCGATAAAATCTCTAAGACCGATCCAATTTTTCCGAGAATTATTCAATGACATTGATTGATACACATGCTCATTTATATTATGAAGATATGTATAATGATTTAGATAGAGTGTTAGATGAAGCAAATAAGAATGACGTTAAAAAAATTGTATGTATTGGAACTGACATAAGTACATCCAAACAATCTGTAGATATAGCAAGTAAGTATAACAATGTTTATGCTGCAGTCGGTATTCATCCTCATGATTCAAAAGATGTACATAAAGACTATATAAAAGACCTTGAAAATCTTGCGCTTAGTAGCAAAAAAGTGGTTGCTATAGGTGAAATAGGAATTGATCACTATAGAAATATATCTCCAAAAAATATTCAAGAGAAGGTGATGATAGAGCAAATGGAACTGGCTAAATCGCTATCACTACCAATTATTTTTCACAATCGAGATGCAGATAAAGATATCTTAGAGATTCTTAAAAGATATTCATTTGATAAAGCCTTAGCCCATTGCTATTCAAGCGATATAGAGTTTGCTGAAAAATTACTTAATTTAAATGTACTGTTATCTTTTTCAGGTAATGTCACATTTAAAAATTCTATTAATCAGTCTGCAATTCAAAATATTACTCTCAAAGATTTTGTATTAGAAACAGATTGTCCTTTTTTAGCTCCTCAACCATTTAGAGGCAAGCCAAATGAGCCAAAGTATGTTAAAGACATAGCGTTATTTATATCAGATTTGCTAGACATTGAATTTGAAGAAATAGCAAAAGCGACTACAGATAATGCTGAATTATTTTTTAAAATATAATGGTGTTTGCTAAAAAAAAATGGGGACAAAATTTTCTTGTAGATAATAATCTATTAGATAAAATCATTAAGACCATTGATATTGATCCTGAAGAAAATGTATTAGAGATTGGTCCAGGTCACGGAGCCTTAAGTGAAAAATTAGTTGATGTTGCAAAAAGCTTATCTATGGTAGAAATAGATCCGGATTTAATTAAAATTTTAGAGGTACATGAAAAGTTATTAGGGCTAAAGATTATCAATCAAGATATCTTAAAAGTAGATTTAGATAGTTTAAAGATTGATTCGCCTGTAGTTGTAGGTAATATACCTTACAATATCACCTCCCCAATTATTTTTTGGTTAATTGATCATCTAGAGAGTTGGGATAGGGCATATTTGATGGTTCAAAAAGAAGTTGCTCAGCGCTTAACAGGAAAAATAGGTACAAAAGATTATAGCAGAGTGACTGTGATGACTGGCTTATTTTTTGACATTAAAATTTGTTTTTCTATTTCTCCTAACGTCTTTATTCCTAGACCAAAAGTACAATCAGCGTTCATTTCTATCGAAAAAAGATCAGACTTTAATAAGGATGATGTAGATGTTAAAAAATTCAGTCAAGTAGTGAGAATGGCATTCAATCAGAGAAGAAAAATGTTAAGAAATTCATTGTCAGCATTAGATATTGATTTAGATGCTTGTAAAATAGATTTCAAGAGGAGACCAGAGCAGCTAAGTGTCAGTGAGTTTATTGACATATCTAAGAATATTATATGATAATTGGCATTTCTCGTTTTTATCGTTAAGTTTCCCCACTATGATAGAAGTAAATATAAAAGACAATGAATCGCTTGAAAGAGCATTAAGACGTTTCAAAAAGAAATGGGAACGTTCTGGCGTACTTAAAGATGTAAAAAGAAAAGCTTTTTACGAAAAGCCAAGTGTCACAAAAAGAATTGCAAAAAAACAAACTATTCGCAGAGCTATCAGACTAGCAAAATTCAATAATTAGTCTAATAACTCCTCTTTCTATTTTCCAAAAAATGTTCTAATCTCCGATATGCTTATAAGAAGTGCATCAGGACTCAGAGGTATTGTAAAAGATGATTTCACTCCTCAGATGATTGATCAATATATCGCTTCATTTATTTCTAATCAAAATATCAAATCTTGTGTAATTGGAAGAGATGGCAGGCCTTCAGGCAAAGACATATCTCAATGGGTAATTGATGCTCTTATTAAATATGGAGTCAATGTAGATAGCTGTGACTTAGCTACAACTCCTACTATGCAATTAATGACAGAAAAAGATAGATATGACGGCGGAATTGTTATTACAGCTAGTCATAATCCAACTGAATATAATGGGTTAAAATTTCTTCAAAAAGATGGTACATTTTTATCGCCAAATCAATGTAGTACATTATTTGCATCTGTAGATAGTCAGTTGACTCTAAATAAATCAGAAACAATGGGAGAGATATCTGACTATACTTCTGGCGACGAAGAACATATTGCTAAGGTATTTTCTGCGCAATGTATCAATCCTAATGTTATTCGATCTAATAAATTTAAAGTAGTCATAGATGCAGTTAATGGAGCCGGCTCCAGTATTTTACCACAACTATGTAAGGACTTAGGTTGCGACGTGACAATGATAAATTGTAATGGGGATGGTAATTTTACACGAGTTGCTGAACCGCTTGCAGAAAATTTGAAAGATTTAGAAGAAAAAGTTCTAGAAGTTGGTGCTGACATTGGCTTTGCTACTGATCCAGATGGAGACAGATTATCCATAGTATCAAATATGGGTCAAGCTATTGGCGAAGAGTATACTTTAGTATTAGCCTTTAAAAATTTTATTAATTATCAAGATAGTGAAATAGTAACAAATTTATCTACATCAAGAATGATTGACGATATTTCATCAGGCTCAATTAGAACTAAAATTGGTGAAGCACACGTTGTTGAAAAGATGAAAGAATTAAATATTGATATTGGCGGCGAAGGAAATGGGGGGGTAATTTTAAAAGAAGTGCATCTTGGAAGAGATTCCTTGGTTGGGGTATCAATGATTTTAAATCTCCTATCAAAAGATAATAAATCTATTAATGAAATTATTTCTGGAATTCCTGAATATATATTTATTAAAGATAAAATTAATATAGATGACTCAATTGATTTTGATAGTCTTGCTACTGTATTCAATTGTGACGAAATTAATCAAAGTGATGGAATTAAATTTAGTTGGCCTGAAAAGTGGATTCACATTAGAAAATCTAACACTGAGCCAATAATTAGAATCTTTGCTGAAGCAAAAACTAAAAATGAAGTAACGGATTTAATTCAAACTTTAAAAGATTATTTAAAATGAAACTATTAGACTCAAAATATTCGCCAAGCATTTTAGAAAAAAGATGGTATGACTACTGGATGGAAAGAAAATATTTTTCTTCATCACCATCAGATGATAAAGAAAATTATACTATTGTAATTCCACCACCTAATGTTACTGGTAAATTGACAATGGGACATGTTTTAAATAATACTATACAAGATATACTTACTAGAAAAGCAAGAATGGAAGGGAAAAATGTGTCTTGGATTCCTGGGACAGATCACGCTTCTATAGCTACAGAGTCAAAAGTAGCTAAAATGTTAGAAGATAAGGGAATTAATAAGAAAGATATTTCTAGAGAAGAATTTTTAACCCATGCATGGGAATGGAAAGAAAAATATGGCGGAATTATTCTTGAGCAACAGCAAAAATTGGGTAATTCATGCGATTGGGGTAAACTCACTTTTACAATGGACGAAGACTACTCTAATGCTGTATTAGAGTCGTTTGTAAGATTGTATAAAAAAGGCTTAATTCACAAAGGAAATAGATTAGTTAATTGGTGTCCAAAATCTCAAACTGCCTTAAGTGATGAAGAAGTTATTTTTAAGGAAGTACAGGGAAAATTATGGTATATAAAGTATAAAATTCAAGATTCTGATACATTTATTGAAATTGCTACTACTAGACCAGAAACAATGCTAGGTGACGCTGCTATAGCAGTAAATCCATCAGACAAAAGATTTAGATCTCTAATTGGAAAGCATGCAATCCTACCTCTTGTAAATAAAGCTATTCCAATTATTGCAGATAAAATGGTTGACCCTGAATTTGGTACAGGGTGCGTTAAGATAACACCAGCCCATGACCCAAATGATTATAATGTTGGTATTGCACATACGCTTGATATGTTAAATATTATGAATCCAGATGGATCAATTAATTCTAATGCTCCTGATAAATATGTTGGATTGACGAGAGAAAAAGCTAGAAAGCAAATTATTAATGACCTAGAGATAGAAGGTTCTTTATTAAGAGAGGAAGACTATCTTCACAAAGTTGGATATTCTGAAAGAGGAGATGTTCCAATAGAGTATTATTTATCTAATCAATGGTTTTTAAAGATGAAAGAACTGTCTAAGCCAGCTATTGAAGTCGTTAAATCAGGTAAAATAAATTTTTATCCTAATCACTGGGTTAAAACATATAATCATTGGATGGACAATATTCAAGATTGGTGTATTAGTCGCCAATTATATTGGGGGCATCGTATTCCAGTATGGTATAAAAAAGGATCTGATTATAGCAAACAAGAAAATTGGTATGTATCTACAACTCCACCTGAAGATATTGAAAATTGGGAGCAAGAAGAAGATGTATTGGATACATGGTTTAGCTCCTGGTTGTGGCCATTTGGAGTTCATGGTTGGCCTAATAATGAAAAATTAATAAAGCAACATTATCCAACTGATATATTGGTGACTGGTCCGGATATTATATTCTTTTGGGTAGCTAGAATGATTATTTCTGGAATAGAATTTTTAGATGAAATCCCATTTAAAGATGTGTACTTCACTAGCATTTTAAGAGATAGTACTGGAAAAAAATTAAGTAAATCTCTTGGAAATTCACCAGACCCAATCGAATTGTTTGAAAAGTATGGTACAGACGCGACTAGATTTTCAATTATGTTAATGTCTCCTCAGGGATCAGACGTTTATTTTTCTGAAAATAGCTTAGAGATAGGCAGAAATTTTATGAATAAAATTTGGAATGCTAGCAGATTTATTATGATTAATCATGAAGAAGATTTTACTGACACCATAGATACAGAGTCGTTAGATATATATGATAGATGGATCCTTTCAAAGTTGGATACCACTCTCGAAAAAGTAAATATTCACTATGATAACTATCAATTTAATGAAGCAATTAAAGTTATCTATGACTTTACATGGAATGAATTTTGTAATTGGTATATTGAAATTGCTAAAATCAAATTTAATAGCTCAGATCAGTTAGAAAAAAATAATGCATTTCTTGTATCCAAAGAAGTGTTGAAGAAGGTATTGCTGATATTGCACCCTATTGCACCTTTTATAACAGAAGAAATTTGGAGTTATTTAAAAAATGACACAGATACAGATATCATTATAGCGCCTTGGCCAACTGGTAGCTTTGATAGTTTAAAATACGATGAAGCCAAAGTAATATCGTTGAAAGAGGCAGTAGTTGCAATTCGTACGATCAGATCAGAATTAAATGTAGCACCAACTAAGAAGATTGGTGCATCAATTTCTGTTAAAAATAATGAGGATGAATTGTTATTTGATAGTCTAAAAAGTATGATTACGGCGCTGGCTAATTTAGAGAGCTTAGATATAAAAATAAATTTAGAAAAACCTGAGCAATCTGCAGTAGGAATATGTAAAAATTGTGTTATATATGTACCATTAGGAAGTCTAGTAGATCCTAAAGAGGAAATATTAAAATTGAATAAAAGATTAGAAGATATTGATAGTTTTATCGCAGGAATTAAAACAAAACTAAGTAACAAAGCATTCACAGATAAAGCACCTGAAAAAATTGTTAATCATGAAAAAAGTAAATTAGATGATTTTATCATTGAAAGAGAAAAAATAATTGCCAATATTGGTATGTTAAAATGAAAAAATTATTAATAGTAATATTTGCCCTAAATATCCTAGTTGCTCAGGAACTAGAGCCAATTCAAAATAATAGAACTCTAACAATCTATAAAGATAGTTTTGCTATCATAAAAGAACCAATTCTATGGAATCTAAAAGATGGAAAAAATAATACATCTTTTAACAATCTTTCGCCAAATATTGTATTCGATTCACCTTTTTTAAATATTGATGGAGTAGAGGTTGGGTCTCAAACATTAAATAAGAACTTTTATTCTACAGATTCTTATCTGAAAAAAAATATTGGATCATTAGTTGAGGTCAAGCCTATCAATGACTCTGCAGTGCAAGGAGCTTTATTAGATATTAACTCTTCATCAGTATCTATTAATACAAATAAAGGACTTATGATTTTTCAAAGGTCTAGAGTTGAATATGTTTTATTAAAATCAAAAAAAATTCAAAATAAATTTACTCCACAAATTTCATGGGAAATTTTTTCTGAAGGCTTAGAGAGCGTTACAGCAGAGCTGACATACTTAACTTCAGGTTTTAGTTGGAAGCCAGTCTATAAGCTACAATTAGATAGTTTAGGCGCTACTGCTATTCTTAGTATAGATGCTGAAGTGGTCAATGGCTCTAATATGAATTTGTTGGGTGTAGATATAAAAGTTGTAGAAGGATTAGTTCCTATTGGTGGAAATAAGTCTAGTAATATGGCAATGATTGCTTCCAGGGGTATGACAATGTCTGAAAAAACGAATCAGTTAGGAGACTTTTATATTTTTAGCTTAGGAAGTAATATGAATTTGAAAGCCCATGAAACTATACAGTTTCCTTTAATGCCTAAAACGGAAATAGGATATCAAAAGAAATATATTTTTGAAAATTCAGAACGCGATCAAAAAGATGAACCATTAAGTATTGAAATTTCATTTGAAAACTCTAAAGAAAATAATCTAGAGTTGCCTCTACCTTCTGGTGTCGTTTACCTTTATGAAAAAAGTATGAATGGAGAGCTATCTTTTATTGGTAAAAATAATTTAAGTCAGTTGTATAAAGGCGGTAATGCTGTATTGGATGCAGGAAAAGCATTTGATATTATAGGTAAACGTAGAATTTTAAATTTTGATCGTCAGAATAAAAGTGAAGAGTCTACCATATCAATTCAAATTATGAATACTTCTAACTTATCTATAAAAGTTAAAGCCATTGAAAAAATTGTTGGAGATTGGGTAATTAAAGAATCTTCAAGTATGTATATAAAAGAGGATGCATCTACTATTTATTTTCCATTAGAAATTCAAGCTAATAGCTCCGAGCTTATTACATATACATATAGAAAAGAATGGAAGTAATGTCCATTTATGGAACTCAATAATCCTTCTAATTTATTAGAAACTCCTATTCAATACATCAAAGGTGTTGGTCCAAGAAGAGCTAAAGTTTTAGAATCTCTGAATATCTATACAATTAAAGACCTACTATACTACTTTCCAAGAAAGTATCTAGATAGGACGTCAATGCAATCTATCGGTTCTATTAAAACTAATGATGAAGTAAATATTATTGGTCGAGTTAAATCTGTCGGTTTGAGAAAAATGAAGCGTGGAAGTTTTTTGACAGCCACACTTGCAGATCATACAGCATCTATTCGATTAATGTGGTTCAATGGGTCTGATTATATATATCAATCCTTAAAAGAAGGAGACTTGTTAGCTGTGCACGGAAAAGTAGCTGACTATAGAGGAAATTTGCAAATTGTCCATCCTGAATATGATAAATTAAATGCAAACGAGATATCTCTTAGTACTGGATTTGTCATTCCCGTATATCCTTTAACTGAAGATTTAAAAAAGTCAGGTCTCGATAATAGAAACTTAAGAAAGATTATCTATCTTGCCCTAGAATCTCTCGATAGTATTGAAGATCATTTTGACATTAAGCAGCAAGAGGAATTTGAAATTTGTTCTTTAGAGTCTGCCCTGAGAAATATTCATTTCACTAATAAAGTTGATAAATTAAATGAATCAATTCATCGACTCAAGTTTGATGAACACTTTTTCTTACAAATTCTTTTAGCCTTAAGAAAAAAGAAAATAAAGGAAAATCGTTTTACTCCGATAGGATTTAAGACCAAGTATTATAATCAAATATTAAAAAATTTAAGCTTTGAATTAACAGGGAGTCAAAAACATGTTCTTAGAGAAATTATTGATGATTTTTTATCAGAAAATCCAATGAATCGTATGATTCAAGGAGATGTTGGTTGTGGTAAAACGATTGTTTCCATTCTAGCTACATCTGTTGTGGTGGAAAATAATTATCAAGTTGCGATAATGGCCCCCACTGATTTATTAGCAAAACAATTATATAGAAACTTTAAATCAGAATATGAAAACCTTGGAGTAGAGTGTTCATTATTAGTTGGTAGCTTAAAAGCCAAAGAAAAAAGAGAAGTACTCGAATCTATTAAGACGGGTAAATCAAGGATAGTTATTGGTACTCATGCATTGTTCCAAAAAGATGTTGTCTTTCAAAATTTAGGATTATCTATTATAGATGAACAGCATAGGTTTGGAGTAAATCAAAGACAGTTATTATTAAAAAAATCTACAGTTCCTAATCTGATGGCAATGACAGCAACCCCTATTCCAAGAACACTAGCTATAACCTATAATGGAGATATGGATTTATCTACGATTGATGAATTGCCGAAGAATAGACCAGATGTATTTACATCTCATATTGAAAAAAAAAACTTAGATACTGCTTATAATTTTATACGTGAAAAAATATCAATAGGCGGACAAGCAATAGTCGTGTATCCTTTAATTGAAGAAACTGAAAAACAAGATCTTGATGCTGCATCTGAATCTTATGAGATGCTAAGACAGAATATTTTTCCTGATTTAAGCGTTGGATTGATGCATGGAAAATTAGATATCGATGAGAAAAATAAAGTAATGGAGCAGTTTATGAATCATAAGATTCAAATTTTGGTTTCAACTACGGTAGTAGAAGTTGGTATTGATAATCCAAATGCATCTGTTATATTAATTAATAATTCTGAACGATTTGGTCTCAGTCAGCTACACCAATTAAGAGGAAGGGTTGGTAGAGGAAAACTCACTAGTTATTGTATACTATGTAGTGATAGTGGATCTCCGAATACAAAACAACGTTTAAACGTATTAACTAAAAGTAGAAATGGATTTGAGATTGCTGACGAAGATTTAAAATTAAGAGGTCCTGGAGAATTTTTTGGTGAAAGACAAAGTGGATTTATTAAATTTAGGATTGCTGATTTAACTACTGATGGACCAATAATTAGAAATGCAAGAATGAAAGCTTTTGATATTATTCATAATGATGCAAATTTAGAGGCTCCAATCAATAGTTTGATTAAGCAAAGATTTGAAAATGAATATTTAAAATTATTTTTGAAAACAACAGTTAATTAGAGGAAAAAAATGACAACAAAACCTTATACAGAAAAACAACTTTTTGATTCACTAATTTCTCAGTCAGCATATGGCATTTGGATAGCTTTAGGAAAAGTACAAAACCCTATGACCAATGAGATGTCAGTAGATTTAATACAAGCATCTGCTCAAATTGATGCATTAGATATGATGAACAATAGAATGCATGCTAGTCTTACTGATAAAGAAAAAGAATATTTTAAAAAATTATTATCAGAATTAAAATTGAACTATGTAGAAGTTGAAAAAGCTGAAGAAGTAAATACCGTAGATAAAGAAAAACAACTTTTTGATTCATTGATTAAACAATCAGAATATGGTGTTTTGATTGCTTTAGGAAAAGTACAAAATCCTATGACCAATGAAATGTCAGTAGATTTAATGCAAGCATCTATTCAAATTGATATGTTAAATATGATGAATAGTAGAATGCATGAAAGTCTTGCTGAAGAAGAAAAAGAAAATCTTGAAAAATTGTTATCAAAATTAAATGAAGATTATAAGGCAGTTGAAAAAACTGAAGACGCAAAACCTGCAGAAGAAATTTCAACAGATTCAGAAGCGAGCGATGATTCAAGCTCTAAAGAATAATCTAGAAAATGTAATAGCTGGACTTTTATTTGTCATAACATTTGCTATTTATTTTTCTACTATGGCACCAACAGTGTCTTTCTGGGATACTGGTGAATTTATTGCTACATCTCATATATTAGGAATACCTCATCCTCCGGGGAGTCCACTATTCTTACTGATTGGTAAGCTCTTCACATTGATTCCAATTAGTTCAGATGTCGCTTTTCGTATGAATATCTTTTCCCCATTGATTAGCGCTGGAACTATTAGTTTATTATTTTTGATTTGTAATCAGTTTATCCATAGACTTAATAGTAATGATAATGTGAAGTACTTTAAAATGTGGTCTTCAGTTATTGCATCACTCACGTTCGCCTTTACCCATAGCCATTGGTTTAACGCCGTTGAAACAGAAGTATATGCATTGAGCAGTTTTATGACAGCTCTAGTAGTATATTTAATTTTAATATGGTCTAAGAATAAAGAAAAAGAACACAGTGCAATGTATCTTATGGGAATTGTTTATATAATTGGACTGGCTACTGGAGTGCATTTATTAAATCTACTCACAATCCCCTTTATCGGATTAATTATTTATTTTTCCACTTCTAATTTTTCCACTAAAAATTTGATTATTACATTAAGTTTATCGCTGTTAGCCTTTATTGTTATACAGAACGGTATTATTAAAGGCTTCCCAATTATTGTAGGTAAAATAGGCTTTGAAGGTCTATTGTTGTTTATCGGAGTACTATCTTATCTTTTATATAGCAGTATTAAAAATAAAAAGACAATTTCTTCACTTATTTATACGTCTTTATTTTTAATTATTATTGGATATTCCACCTATTTGGCAATCTTTATTCGTTCAGGACAAAATCCTAATATTGATGAAAATAATCCCGAGACAATAGAAGAAGCTGCTTCTTATTTGAATCGTGATCAATATGGTTCAATGTCATTTCTACCAAGAAAATTTAATAATCTTCCGTCAAAAATTTCTATAGTCGGCAGTCCTGAATATCCAGATTTTCAATTTTCCAGCAGACAAGAATACCAGTATATGACCCATAATGTTTCTGAGCAAGCAAGCTTTCTGCTCACCTATCAAATTAATAAAATGTATATCAGATATTTTTTATGGCAATTTGCAGGCAAGGGACCTAGTAATGATTCTTTTGTATCTGATTTTGGAGCATCTTCAAAAGAAGATGGCGTAGATTGGAGAAAATTCGGACTACCCTTAGCGCTCGTAATGGGGTTAATAGGTATATATTCTCATTTTAGAAGAAATAAGTATGATGCCTTATCATTGCTTGTATTATTTATTATGACTGGCCTAGCAATTATTTTTTATCTAAATCAAGATAGTCCTCAAGCTAGAGAGCGAGATTATTCTTATGTCGCAAGCTTTATGGCATTTTCAATATGGATATCGATAGGTATTTTCACCACAGTAAATTACATATGTGATACTTTCTTAGAAAAATCTATTAAGCTCAATCAAACTTTTGTTTATTTAATGGCTTCAATGTTTTTAGTATTTATGCCATTGAGAATGCTCATTGCAAACTATGAAGAGCATGATAGAACTGGTAATTATATTGCTTGGGATATGGCATACAACATGTTACAGACTTGTGAACCTGACGCAATTTTATTTACTAATGGTGACAATGACACCTTTCCTGTATGGTATTTACAAGAAGTGGAAAAAATTAGAACAGATGTAATAGTAATCAATCTAAGTTTATTAAATACTCCATGGTATGTCACCCAAATTAGAGATCGAGACAATTCCTTTATATCTATGAATGATAATGAGATTCAAAATTTAGATTTTAAAAAATGGTCATCTAATACTATTTCTATTAATGCTCCTGTAGACGATTTAAATCCTGAAGGCATTATTGAATGGGAATTAAAGCCCACCTATCTTGATGTAGCGTTACGTATTCAAGATCTTATGGTTCTTCGAATCATTAAAGATAATAATTGGAATAGGCCAATATATTTTGCGGCCACAGTATCTCCTACTAGCATGCTTAATCTAGATGATTACTTTACAATGGAAGGATTAGCATATCGATTAGTAAATAACAAGCTATATCCAATCAATCAAGACAAGATGACTAAAAATTTATTATCAATAGTTGNAAATAAAAATTGGTTTGAAGATTATGACTCACATAAAGATGCCATTGTAGAAATGCCTATATCTAAGCAGTATCAGCCGGGCTATATTTATAGAAATCTTGCTAATAAAAATGTTCATGTTGATAGACAGATTGGAAGATTAGTTCAGAATTATCGTGTAGGGTTTACAAGATTAGCTATTTCACATTATCTTGATAATAATCTACAGAAAGCAGAAATGGTATTGTTAGAGATGGAAGATAAAATGCCTAGTGCAGTTATATCTATGCCATCAAAAGAACTTCAATATCAGATTACTCAGATTTATAACGGTATTGGTAACAAAGAGAAGGTTAGATACCACTTAAAAGAGTTAACGCAGAGAGATGATATCGAGATGGAAGATTATTTATTGTATGGTAAATCTTTTATTCAAAATCTAGATGATTATTCAGAAGCAAAAGAAATTTTTAAGACGATATATGATAATTTTTTAATTATTGAAAGAGCAATTCAAAAACAAGGATTTACTGCTACTAAAATTACAGTACAAGAGTGGCAATCATGGCAAAAAACTTTACCGGATATAGTATTTTTGTTATATCTATGCCATCGAGAATTAGAAGAATATGATGAAGCAAAAAATTTAATTCAAAATTGGATAGTACGAAGTCCTGAGGATACAGATGCTAATCGATTACTCAATGAAATTGAAGAATTAAAAGGATCATGAAAATAGTTTCAATTATTATTCCTCATTATAACGGAAAAAAACTTTTACATAATTGTATTTCTTCTATCTATCAAAATATCAATATCGATAATTTTGAAATTATTGTAGTAGATAATGCATCTACCGATGATTCTGTTAAAAATATAAAAGACCTATTTTCTGATGTAGTCATTGTTAGTAATAAAGAAAATATTGGGTATAGCGGAGGATGTAATATTGGAGCACAACAGGCAAAAGGAAAATATTTAATTTTTCTAAATAATGATACCGAGCATTCGGATGGGTGGATAGAAAAATTAGTAGATTTCTTAGAAAAACATCCAGATACTTTTGCCGCCCAACCTAAGGTCCTAAATATTAATAATAAGGAATATTTTGACTATGCTGGTGGGGCAGGAGGATTTATTGATCGTTTTGGTTTNCCGTATGTTAAGGGACGTTTGTTCAATACCTTAGAAAAAGATACCGGTCAATATGATGAGCCTTCAGAAATATTTTGGTCTTCAGGTGCTGCTATGATTGTTAGAGCTGATATTTTCAATCAATTAAATGGATTTGATGAAGTGTATTTTGCTTACATGGAAGAAATAGATTTATGTTGGAGGGCACAAGCGTTAGGATATAAAATTTGGTCTATTCCCAATGCTTACGTATATCATTATGGAAAGCAAACTATCAAAGAGAATACAGTAAAGTCTCACTATCTTAACCATAGAAATTCTTGGATTTTATTTTTAAAAAATTCTTTTACTTTTGATTATGGAATCTTGATACTGAAGAGGTTAGTATTAGATTGGATGGCTTTAATTTATTCAGTCTTAACTTTTGATTTCACAAGATTTATTGCAATAATATATGCAGAAATATGGATATTATTTTCTTTAATTAAGATTATAAAAATTAGAAAGAATAATCATATTATTCAGTTAGATAATATTTATAATAAGAGTATAGCGATAGATTATTTTATTAAAAGGAAAAAATACTTTTCTCAGATTGATAATAATAATTCTTTATAAATATTGTCTCGTTGCGAATCTAAGTAAATCATTTCTTGAAGTAACTTCTTTTGACCTAGTTTTTGCATTATTTCACCAATTTTTTTACCATGAAATTTTAAAAATGTATTAGTATAGTTTTCTTGATTATAATTATCAACCACTTCATCTAAGTTGGCTACTATGCTATTTAGAGCATCTCCACATGCATCAATCTCTCCATTCTCAAAAAGTTCATATGCTAGGTATGTTGAAAATCGTAGCTTTCTTAGCCCAAGATTTTCTGTTAAAAGATTGATAAGGACAATACGTTGATCCCAGCCTCTTGAAAAATTAGAAGCGCTGGCACGGACAGCGATTGATCGTGCTTTCTCATAATGACTATTACCACCTAGATTAGACCAGGTATCTAATTCTGCCCCCAAGATAATATTGCCATAAAATCCCAATAAACTTGATAAAGGGTCAAAATAAACACTATCATAATAAAGTGAATTATTTTGGCTTAGAACAAAGTTTGATCCTTTGTCAAAAAAGTGTAGATCCTTATTATTGCTAAATAGAGATTGAATGCCATATGCTTGAGAACTTCCTATATTGGCATTTCCTTCAAAAAGAATTTGAACATTGATATTAATATCTAAATCACGATAATCTTCATTCCAAACTGTGTATTCATAAAACTTTTTAATATTGTTTTGCAATTGAAATAAAGATACTTTTTCGTCTGCTTTTAATAGGCGATCATCAAATGAAACGGAGGCTTCTTTGAATTGAGCGCTCAGTAGCGAAAAGAAGAAAAATAATGCAATATATTTATTTAGTTTTTCTAGCATAATAGATAGATATATTTTTTAATTTACAAAATGACTGTAATTAAAGACATACTTAAGGAAAATAAACGACTGTATCGCATATCTACAGTAATCAGCGATTTATCGGAAGAAATAAAAGTGCCAGCTTTTTTGGTTGGTGGCTGTGTTAGAGATTTACTATTAGAGCCAGAAAAACATTCAGCAGATATTGATATTATGGTTGAAGGTGATGGGATTGCATTTGCTCATCAGTTAGCTAAAAAATTAAATGTATCTACGGTAGTCCCATTTCCAAAATTTGCTACAGCTCGCATACCATACAAAGAATGCGAAATTGAAGTTGCTTCCGCTCGATTAGAGTCATATGATCCAGAATCACGCAAGCCAAAAGATATTATTATGACAGATATTAATGAAGATTTACAGCGTAGAGACTTTACTGTAAATGCTATGGCAATTTCTCTAGAAAAAGATACTATGGGAACACTTATTGATCCTTTTGATGGATTTAAAGATTTAAATGCAAAAATACTAAGAACGCCCATGAGTAATTCTGATGTCACATTTTCTGATGATCCATTACGTATGATGAGAGCAGCATATTTTTCTGCAAAATTAGAAATGGAAATAGAGAAAAAATGTCTACAGTCGATAAAAGATAATGCTGAAAGAATATCGATAGTCTCTCAAGAAAGAATAACTAATGAGTTATTAAAAATTTTAGGTACAAATAAGCCTTCTGTTGGATTTATTATGCTTCAAGAAGTCGGTTTACTGCAGCATGTTTTCCCAGAAATTTCAATTATGTATGGCTTAGATCAGAGTAGTGAATATCACCATAAAGATATATTTTTTCATACACTGGAAGTTGTAGATAATGCAGCAAGTTTGTCCAGTAAATTAGATCTAAGGTTGGCAGCTTTGGTTCATGACATTGCAAAACCTAAAACCAGAAGAATAGATAAGAAGAAAGGGTATACTTTCCACGGACACGATGATTACGGTGCTCGTATGCTAAAAAAAATATCAGAACGCATGAAATTTTCTAATAAGACAAGAGATTATATCGTCAAGCTGACAGCATTGCATTTACGACCTATTAGCTTGGCAAAAAAAGAAGTAACGGATTCTGCTATTCGAAGATTAATTGTAGATGCACAAGAAGATGCACAAGATTTAATGTTATTATGTCGAGCTGATATCACTACCAAGAATCCAAATAATGTTAAAAAATATTTATCCAATTTTGATCACGTAGAAAAACGTATGCATGAAGTGATTGAGTCCGATGAATTGCGAGCATTTCAGTCTCCTGTGAGAGGGCATGAAATTATGAAAATGTTCAATTTATCTGCAGGTAAGAAGGTTGGAGAAATAAAAAAAATTATTGAGGAAGCAATATTAAATGGAGAGATTAACAATACACATTCAGATGCCTTATCTATGTTAAAAACTCTGAAAAAAAACAAAAAATTTAGTTAATTATTATTTTACTTTTTGTCTTTGTAATAGTCATACATAAAAGGCATGAATAGTATTTTTTATTATGAAACTTTTTAGCTATTTTACCATTCTAATATACAGTAGGAGATTATGAACAGATATATACTAGCCATTTTACTATTTATTTCAACATCCATAGCACAGTCGTTAACTGTAGATGAATGTGTGCGTATTGCACTTGAAAATAAGACATCACTTAAAAGAGCAGATCAAGATGTAGCAATTGCAAGATTGAATCGTGCTTCAACTGGAGCTTTAATGCTTCCATCAGTGAATGCAAGTAATTCATTTAGCGAGACAACATACGGGAATAGTTCTTCGGAAGCTTCTGAAAGATATAGTGGAGGATTAAGTCTATCTCAAAGTTTATTTAATTTTGGAACTAAAATAAATACTCTTAAGCAAAGTGATAATAACTACAATACCGCAAAAGAACAAAAACGACAGGCAAAAGCACGTATCATATTAGATGTCTATACCTACTACTATCAATACTTAAAGAATTCTGAACTGTTTGATATAGCTGGTAAGGACTTAGAATTATCTAAAAAGCAACTCGAGTTAGTTGAAAAGCAATATAACCTAGGAGCAGTCAGTAAAACAGATTATTTGAAAGCGTCAGTCCGCTATGGAACCTCAAGGTCTAGTTTTCTATCAAGAGAGTTAACTAAAAAGAATTCTGAAAAATCTTTACGACATAGTATGGGACTTCTGAATAGTAACGTAGTCATAAATATTCAAGATAAAATGAACCTTATGCTAGCTGTTCCTACTTTTGATGAAGCCTACAGTTTGATGATAGAAAATAGCCCTGATTTAAACATACTAGATAACCAGATTTCAGGAGCGCAGATTAATATAAAAAAAGCATGGAGCTCTAGTTTGCCTAGTATAAATATGAGCGTTGGCATGAACGCATCTTCAAGCGATCAAATCACGAGAACCTATTTTGATGATAACTATATCAAGAGTGCAAACATTTCAGTAAGTATTCCTATTTTTTCTGGATTTAGAAATAAGAATTCGATCCAAATATCAAAATTACAATTAGATCAAGCGGAGACGCGTTCTAACGCTGGAAAACAGAGCGCCCAAGTAAATTTGTATGCGTTGATTAATACATTAAATAATTATCAAGAAATTATTCCTATACAAGAAGAAGTACTACTTTCAGCTGAAGAAGATCTGAGATTAGCACAACAAAGATATGAATTAGGTTCAGCAAGCATTTTAGAGCTTTTAGATGCACAATTAGCATTAATTCAAGCTAGTTCAAGTTTAGTAAGAACTAAATATGATGCAGCAATCCAAGTAGCCAATTTGGATAATTTGCTTGGAACATTAGATAAAAAATATGAATAAGGAGAAAATGTGAATAATAAGATGAAAGCTGGGTTGGGTGTTTTAGTATTATGCTTAGGTGCATATTTTATGTCTTCATCAAATGATGATGGATCTATTGAAGTTTCTACTATGAAGCTTGAAAGAAAAAATCTAGAAAGCAAGGTAGTTGCTGATGGAGTATTAACCCCAGAGACAGAAGTAAAATTAAGTGCAAATAATACAACCTATATAACAGATATTGCTGTAAAAGAGGGTGATTTCGTACAAAAAGGCGACTTTTTAATGTCTCTAGATGATCGTCAACAAAAAGCTGCAACACAAGCGTCTAAAGCAGGAGTAGAAGCGGCAAAAGTAAGTCTAAATAATGCAAACATTAAAAAATCACGTCAAGAAGAATTATACAGAGATGGCTTAATCTCCGATCAAGATATGGAGAACATAAATTCCTCGTACGCCTCTGCTTTAAGTTCATTCAATGCATCTGAAGCAAGATATATTCAAGATGAAGATGCTCTCTCAAAATTAAGACTTATTGCACCTCAAGATGGAACTATCACATTTATAGATGGAGAAGTGGGAGATTTAGCCCAAGGTGGTATGTTCAATCCAAGTGTATTATTAAAATTATCAGATCTTTCAAAAATGGAAGTTTATGTAAATGTAAATGAAAATGATATTGCAGATATTTCTATTAATGATATTGCCATGGTAGAGGTAGATGCATATCAAGATCAGATATTTAAGGGAGTAGTTAAAGAAGTGGCATATGCCTCTAGTACATCTAGTGGTGGCTCTCAGCAGCAAGTCACTAATTTCCAAGTGAAGATACAAATGTTAGAAGTTGTGGATGGTATGCGCCCTGGAATGAGCGCTACTGTTGAAATTATTACAGAAGAACGCAATCAAACACTTTCAATTCCAATTCAATCGCTCACTACGCCTAGAGAATCAAAAGTAAAAAACCCTGAATCTAAAGTATCAGTTACAGTTGGTATGGAAGATAAAAAAGATCAAAACAAGAATCAAAGAGGTAAGAAAAGTAGAACGGTTGTATTTGTTATCAATGGCGCTACTGTAGAGCAACGATTTGTAGAGGTAGGGATTGTAGGAGACAGAGACTATGAAGTGCTTTCAGGCCTTGAAGAAGGAGAAGAAATTGTTACGGGAGGATTTGTAGCAATAAGTAGAGATTTATATGATGGTGCACCTGTGACTATTAAAGAAAAATCTGAAAAAAATTATAAGCGCGGTGGCGGTAGACCGAGCTCGAACAATTAAAGCTTAAAAGTATAATGCCTAAATCAAAAAAAGAAATTATAGCTATAGATTCAATATCTAAGATATATCATCTAGGTAATAATGTTGTCAAAGCCTTAGATGATGTTTCCATAAGTATTTATGAAAATGATTTCATTTCTATCATGGGACCATCCGGTTCTGGAAAATCCACTCTAATGAATATTATCGGTTGTCTGGATGTTCCTACAAAAGGAGTATATAAATTTAATAATGAATTAATATCAGATATGAACGATAGTCAGCTTGCAAATATTAGAAATGAAAAAATTGGTTTTGTTTTTCAGACATTCAATTTATTGCCAAAACTTACTTCTCTTCAAAATGTAGAAGTTCCATTGATTTATTCTTCATTAGGTAGAAAAGAGAGGCTTCAACGCTCAGAAGAAGCGCTTAGTATTGTTGGATTATCCGACAGAATGACGCATAAACCAAATGAGCTATCTGGAGGTCAAAGGCAGCGTGTTGCAATTGCACGTGCATTAGCCAACAAACCATCTATTATTTTAGCTGATGAACCTACAGGAAATTTAGATTCAAAGAGTGGAGTTGAAATTTTGAACTTTTTTGATGAATTACATAAAGCTGGCAATACATTAATTATTGTTACTCACGAAGAGTCAGTGGCAAAAAGAGCGAAAAGAAGAGTAGAGCTTTTTGATGGCAAAATTGTTATAGATGAATAGTCTATTCAAAAATATTTTAATTGGCCTTGCAGCGGTTAGAGCAAATCTAACAAGAGTCATACTAACATCCTTAGGCTTGACCATTGGTATTTTTACCGTAAGTATCGTTACTGCGGGCGTATCCAGTATTGACAAAGAGTTTGACAAATCCATGGAGTACTATGGAAATGATAAAATATATGTTGGTACATGGCCTTGGTCATTTGATTTCGACTGGTGGCAATATCGTAATCGTCCAAAAATTAGTGAAGACTCTCTTGAATATATTACAAAATATAGTACCTATATTAGTGATGTAAGCATAAAAAAGAATACATGGACTAGGGGATCTTTTGGAAATAAAGCTTCATGGCTACAACTCAATGGTGTTTACCCTGGTTATGATGAAATGTTGAGTGGGACTAAAATTGTAAATGGAAGATTCTTTTCACAGAATGAATGGGATTTACAAAGAAGAGTAGTTATTGTCGGCGGTACAGTAAGAGATGGTTTCTTTGATGGAGAAGACCCTATTGGAAAAAAAATAAGATTGAACAATGTGACATTTGAAGTCATAGGAGAATTAAAAAAACAAGGAATGGGAATGGTTCCTGGTGGAACTTTAGATAATTTAGTCATTATGCCTTCTTCTACGTTTAGTCGCATTTTAACCAGATGGGGTTTTGATGAATTAGTTCTAAAAACTAAACCAGAAGATATGTCAAAAGCCAAAGAAGAAGTGGGAATGATTATGAGATTGGCAAGAAAATTAAAGCCAGATCAAGATGACAATTTTTCCGTTAACTCTGCTGATGCTTATCAAGATCAGTTTGATGCAATTAAGATTGCTATCGCTGGAATGGGATTTTTAGTGACAGGGATATCTCTTGTAGTGTCTGCTATTGGTATTATGAATGTAATGTTTGTATCTGTTAGAGAGCGTACTCGAGAAATTGGACTAAGAAAAGCGATGGGAGCAACCAGCAATAATATTTTAATACAATTCTTAAGTGAAGCAGTTGCTATATCAATTATCGGAGGTAGTACGGGAATTATTTTAGTCAAATTGATTACTATGGCATTATCAGCATTTTCGCCCCTTCCAATTGATTTTGATATATTATTAATTTTTTACACTTTTATGATTTGTGTTTTTATAGGAGTCTCAGCTGGTATGGTACCAGCAAGAACAGCGGCTAATTTGAATCCAATTGATGCATTACGCCATGAATAGAATTATCAACTATCTAAGAGATGCTATTTCTGGAGTCTTATCTTATTTTGGACAAACTAAATTGCGTACATCATTAACTCTTTTAGGTATTACAGTTGGGGTATCATCCATTATTGCTATTATGACAGTATTAGCAACATTTGAAAAATCTTACGAAGGCTTAGTTAGTGACATGAAAACGAATGTTTTTTATATCACAAAAGATAATCCAGTAGAAATCAGTTTTGGAAATATAGGTCGTGGTTCTCGTAATAAACCAAATATTACATGGTCAGAATATGAGCAATTAAAACGCTCTTTATCTCTTACAAAAAATATATCAGCAACAGTAGCAGAGGAGCCTAGCGAACGTACAATTAGTGTTGGTAAAAATGAATTAAAAAATAAGCTAACAAGTTTTTGGGGTGGCGATGCAGCCATACTTTCACTAAATAAATATGAGATTATTGATGGAAGAAACTTAAATCAACAAGATATAGATAATCGTACACGAGTTGCTCTGATTGGATATGATATTAAAGAAGAATTATTTCCTTATTCAAATCCAGTAGGACAGACTATTAAAATTGATAATCTTCCATTCCAAGTTATTGGTTTGTTAGCACCAAAAGGCGAAATGTTAGGTCAAAGTATGGATGCGATGATTGGCGTTCCAATTTCTACTTTTTTACAATATTTTAGTGGTCGAAATTGGAGAAGAGCAGATATAATGTTAATATTAGAATCTGAATCAATGGATACCATAGATGCAGCCACAGATGAAGCAGTTGGCGTATTTCGTGCAATTCGAAAGATTCCTCCAGGTGGAGAGAATAATTTCTATATCGCAACCAATGATCAGTTGATGGATACTTTTGGAGACTTTACAGGATCTCTAACTCTCTTTATCGGCTTAGTCGCTGGAATCTCTTTGTTAGTTGCTGGAATTGGGATTGCAAACATTATGTTGGTTTCTCTTACAGAGCGAATCAAAGAAATCGGTGTACGTAAAGCTCTAGGTGCGAGAAAAATTGATATATTTATACAATTCTTAATCGAGGCAATATTAATATCACTTCTTGGAGGGATAATTGGAATCATTTTAGGTTTAGCCTTTGGAAATATTGTTGCATTTTTTTTAGGACAAGATCCTGTCATTCCGTTAAATTGGGTTTTTTATAGTATTCAGATTTGTGCATCAATGGGAATTATATTTGGATTATATCCCGCCATTAAAGCATCAAACTTAAATCCTATTGATTCAATGCGTTACGATTAAGCAATCTCTTGCTTTTACTTGCTGGAGAGATACTTATCTTATAAATTCTTTTAAATAATCTTATCATGTCAAAAAAACAAAAAGTATCACAAGAAGAAGTTAAAAAAATAGCAGGACTTTCGCGCCTTTCACTTTCAAAAGAAGAGCTAGTGAAACATACAGGAGACATGAACAATATATTAGACTATATGGATCTCTTAAATGAGGTAGATACAGATAATATAGATGAGTTAGTCAATGTGCACGATATGAAGAGTCCGTTAAGAGACGATAAATTTGAAGAATCTCTATCTAAAGATTCAGTGATTGAAAATAGTCCAGAATCATCTGAAGACTATATTAAAGTTCCTATAGTTCTAAAGAAGGAAAGTCAGTGAATTTAGGTGTTATTCCTGGTCGATTAAATTCGACTAGATTCCCCAAAAAGATTGTCTACTCACTAAATGGAAAATCAGTAATCCAGCATGTGTATGATAATGCTAAAGAATCTAAGTTGCTCAATCAATTAGTGATTGCGATAGATTCTATGGAAACATTATCTCACTTAGACAAAAAATGTGAGACTGTATTAACATCAAAAGGTCATGAGTCTGGCACCGATAGAGTTGCAGAGGTTGCAGGAAAAATTAAGTGTAATATTGTTGTAAATATCCAAGGAGATGAACCAAATATTGATGCTAGTATTATTGATAAGCTTATTGAATTATTTGATGATCCTGATGTTAAAATGGCATCAGTAGCTTCTACCGATTTAAGAGATGGAGATTTAGAAAATCCTAATGTCGTCAAAGTATCTTTAGATGCCAAAAATAATGCCAGGACATTTGAACGATCCATTAACGAAAAAGAAAGACAATATTTTCGTCATATTGGAATATATGCATACAGGAAAGAAACATTAGAAAAATTTACCAATCTTGAGCAGTCAGAAAATGAAAAAAAATTGAAGCTAGAACAATTGAGGGCATTGGATAATAATATTGCAATTAAACTATTAATTACTGACTTTCAACATAGAAGTATTGACATAAAAGAAGACTTAAAATATTATGAAATCTAAAACAAAATTTATATTCGTACTTGGCGGAGTGATGTCTGGTCTCGGAAAAGGTATCTCTGCTTCTTCAATTGGATATCTTCTGAAAAGTGCGGGACTAAAAGTAAATATCTTAAAACTAGATCCTTATCTGAATATCGATCCAGGCACTATGAATCCATATCAACATGGAGAAGTATTTGTTTTGGATGATGGATCCGAAACAGATTTAGATCTAGGTCATTATGAAAGATTTATTGATGAAAATATGTCAAAGCACAATAACGCGACTTCTGGACAAATTTATAGTACAGTATTAGACAAAGAACGCTCTGGTAAATATTTGGGAGAAACAGTTCAGGTAATTCCACATATAACAGATGAAATTAAACAGCGTATCAATAATTTAGCTGAAAGTAAAAAGTATGATGTTATTATTTGTGAAGTAGGAGGGACTGTAGGAGATATTGAGAGTCTACCTTTCTTAGAGGCTATTAGACAGCTTTCTTTAGATTTAGGATACTTTAATTCCATGATTGTTCACCTAACTTTATTACCATATATTTTTGCAAGTGGAGAGATTAAAACAAAACCAACACAGCACTCAGTAATGAAATTAAGAGAGATTGGTTTATCTCCAGATTTTATATTTTGTAGAACATCGCATGACATCACTCAAGATATAAAAGATAAACTAGCTTTATTTTGCAATGTCAAACCTAATCACGTTATAGAAAATAAGGACGTATCAAGTATTTATGAGGTTCCACTATTATTAGAAGAACAGAATATTACAAAAATGATTTGTGATAGATTGCAATTAGAAAATAAACCATCTATTCAAAAGCTACAAAATTTTGTTGATACATATAAAAATCCAGATCACAATGTTAAAATTGCAATGTGTGGTAAATATACAGAGCTACATGATGCGTACAAGAGCATCATTGAATCATTTATACATGCAGGTGTAGAGAATAATACCAAAGTAGAAGTCGTATGGGTTAATACAGAAAAAATTAAAAATGACGAAGATGCTGCAAAAACTTTTGCTGGCATTGATGGAGTTCTGATACCGGGCGGATTTGGATCTAGAGGAGCAGAAGGTAAAATATTAACTTCAAAATTTGCTAGAGAAAATAACGTACCATTTTTAGGAATTTGTTTAGGGTTGCAATGTGTCATTATAGACTTTGCAAGGCATGTATGTGGTATTAAAGATGCTAATAGCACTGAGTTTGATAGTAAGTGTCTAAATCCAGTTATTGATTTGATGGAGTCTCAAAAAGCTATTAAAGTCAAAGGAGGAACTATGCGATTAGGTTCTTACGATTGCGATATTACTCCAAAATCAAAAGCTTCAAAAATTTATAAGAAAAAAATTATCTCAGAGCGTCATCGGCATAGATGGGAAGTAAATAATAAGTTTGTTAAAAAAATGAAATCAAATGGATTAGTATTCTCTGGGATGAATAAAGATTTGGGTGTAGTTGAAATTATAGAACTAGCTGACCATCCTTGGTTTGTGGGATGTCAATTTCATCCCGAGTTAAAAAGTAGAGTAGATAAANCCCATCCATTATTTAGAGAATTTGTGAAAGCATCATTAAAGGAGCAAAAGAATGGCTAAAAATAAAGTGGCTTGTAGAGATATTATTTTCGGCGATGAAAAACTTCCATTTATTGGTGGCCCTTGTGTTATTGAAAGCAGAGATCATGCTCTAAAAATGGCAGAAGAAATTTTTAAGATTACAAAAAAATTAGAGATTCCATTTATTTTTAAAAGTTCATTTGATAAAGCAAATAGAACTTCTATTGATTCTTTTAGAGGTAATGGGCTAGATGAAGGATTGAAAATATTAGAAGAAGTTAAAAATACATTTAATATACCTGTATTGACGGATATTCATCATCCAGAGCAGGCAGAGACAGTTGCTAGCGTAGTAGATGTTCTTCAAATTCCAGCATTCTTGTGTAGGCAAACAGATTTATTAATAGCAGCAGCAAAGACTGGTAAAATTGTTAATATTAAAAAAGGACAATTTTTATCTCCCTATAAAGTAAAAAATATTATTGATAAAGTTGCAGCTACTGGTAATAAAAATATTCTAGTAACAGAAAGAGGAAATTCTTTTGGATACGATAGTTTAACATCAGATATGCGCTCGATTCAAATTATGAAAGAATTTGGTTTCCCAGTAGTATATGATGCTACACATAGTGCCCAAATACCTGGAAATTTTGAAGAGACTACTTCCGGAAACAGACAGTTTATTCCTGGTCAAATTTATTCTGCAGTATCGACAGGCTGTGATGCAATATTTATGGAAGTTCATGATAATGTTGATCATGCATTAAGTGATGCGAGCACTCAATGGCCTTTAGATCAATTAGAGTCTGTGCTTGTTTCAATGTTAGCATTTAGAAAAACATACTTAAAACATGGATAAAAAAAATGGATAAAGAATTGAAAAATATTAAACTATTTATTTGTGATGTAGATGGTATTCTTACGGATGGACAATTTATTAAAGATACTGCAGGCGAAGAATCAAAAAGCTTTAACGTATTAGATGGCGTTGGTTTTGTAATGTTGAGACTGCTAGACCTTGGTATTAAGACAGCATGGATTACCGGAAGAGAATCAGCTACTACAACCTCAAGAGCAGAAGAATTACAAATTGATGATGTATATAATGGGGTCATTAGAAAGATAGATTCTTATAACGAATTAAAGAAAAAATATAATCTTCAAGACAGTGAAATTTGTTTTATGGGAGATGATATTATCGATATTCCCATTTTAGAAAAAGTAGGTTTTGCTGTTTCTGTCCCAAATGCACCTAAATATATTGCAAGCTATGCACATCATATAACAAAAAAAACTGGTGGAAACGGAGCAGTCAGAGAAGTCATTGATTTGCTTATTGCATCAAGAGGAGATTTTGACCAACTGTTAGATCAGTTACTTTCTGAATTGCGATGAACTATTATTATTTAGTACCATTTTTTATTTTAATTAGCTGTTCTAAATCTTATCAAAATGAGACACCTCTAGAGAATATCCACGATCAAGTATCTAGTAGCGTAGAAATCACTTTGACTGAAAAAGGAAATATTAAAGCACTTATTAAGTCAAACCTACTAGAGCGAAATAATGAAAATTTAGAATTAAAGTTAACAGATAATGTCAATGTAGATTTATATGATGATAACTATAAACATAAATCGCTTATCACCTCTCATTATGCATTTGTAAGTGAGAAAGAAAATAAAATCCATGCATTTGGAGATGTAGTGGTTGCTGCTGATAACGGACAACAGCTCTTGACAGATTCATTACTTTGGGATAATAAAAAAGATAAAATTTTTACTGATGCAAATTTAACTTTTATTTCTGGAGATTTTGATACATTGTATGGTATGGGATTTGAATCTAATATTGATTTAACAGATTGGAAAATTATAAAACCAAGAGGCTCTATTAATAATGAGTAAAACATTAAGCGCAAAAAGCTTGAAAAAAAACTATTCTCAAAAAAATGTTGTCAACAATATTGATATCAATTTAGAAAAAGGAGAAATCGTAGGTCTTCTGGGTCCTAATGGTGCTGGGAAAACTACTACATTTTATATGATTACAGGAATGATTCGGCCTTCATCTGGTACTATATCACTGGGAGATGTAGATATTACAAATCTTCCAATGTATAAGCGTGCAAGAATGGGCATTGGATATCTTGCCCAAGAACCATCTATTTTTGGAAAACTAACCGTAGAAGATAATTTGAAAATTGTATTAGAGACAATTTTACCAAAAGATATAGATCAGAATAATTTAATTGATGAACTATTAGATCAATTTAATATCAGTCACTTAAGAAAAAGTTTAGGCTCAAGTCTTTCTGGCGGAGAAAGGCGACGTGTTGAGATATGTCGTACTCTGGCACTAAAACCTGATTTTGTTCTTCTAGATGAGCCTTTTGCTGGAGTAGATCCGATTGCAGTAGAAGATATTCAACAAATGATTATTTCATTAAAAAAGAAAAATATAGGAGTGTTGATTACTGACCATAATGTAAGAGAGACCCTTTCAATTACGGACAGATCTTATTTATTATATAGTGGAGAAATTTTAAAATCTGGAGATGCAGAAACGCTTGCAAATGACGAAGAAGTCAGAAGAATATATCTAGGGAAAAAATTTAGACTAGATTAATGAATAAGCTTTCTACTAAGATTAGACAAAAACAGTCTATAACACCAAAACAAATACTTCAATCTAGACTTTTAGAGCTTAGTCTTGATGAAATTGAAAAAGAACTAGAAAGTGAAATCCAAAAAAATCCTGCTTTAATTGAAAAAAATACTGAAGAATTTGTAGCTAAAGACAATGAAAATTATGGTCTTGATAATCAAGCAAACTATGATTTATTTTTATCTAATTTACCAGAAGATAAGAATACCATTGATAATCTTATAAGTCAAATTGATCAATCTGAGATTGATGATAAATCTAAAGAAATAGCCCAACAAATTGTATTCAATGTGGATAATAGCGGATTTTTAGACTCTGAATTAGAATTAATTGCAGATAATGTCGATGTAAATATACAAGATGTTGAAAGTACTTTAGCCTTTGTTAAAACCTTAAATCCTAAGGGGGTAGGATGTAGAAATCTACAAGAGTATCTTATGTTGCAAATTGATCAAAAAGAAAAAACTGCATTGGATATTATTGGTAGTCACTTTGATCAATTTCTTAATCAAGAATTTCTCGATATAAAATTGGGACTATCTTGTTCAGACGCTGAATTTGAGCATGCATTAATTGTTATTTCTTCAAAACAATTTTCACCAATAATAGATTTAAGTGAAAAAAATCAACAGGTCAATCCTGATGTTATTTTAAGGATGAAAAACGATGAATGGTTTATCCTGATCAATGATAGGCATTTAAGTAAGTTCAAAATATCCAATGAATATTTAAATGCAGCAATGGATCAAAAGACATCCAAGGAAGAAAAATCTTTTGTTGATAATCACATTAGTAGTGCGCAAGATTTATTAGATACTATTTTATTTCGATCAAATACCTTGAGAAAGGTGGTAAGCGAGGTTCTCAATATACAGCGTGACTATTTATCTGAAAAACAGAAACATCCTAATCCGTTAAAGCTAGAAGACATTGCTAGAAAAATTGATATGGATATATCCAGCATTAGTAGAACAGTAAAAAATAAATATATTGATACTCCCTTAGGAACTTTAAGTTTAAAAAGTCTTTTTAGTAGTAAGATAGTAAAAAAATCTGGCAAAGTAGTGGGAGTAGAAGATTTGAAAACTACTATAAGAAATATTGTAGAAGCAGAAGATAAAAATCAGCCTTTATCTGATTTAGAGATTGTAAAATTATTAGATGAAAACGACTTTACTATTGCAAGACGAACAGTAGCAAAGTATAGAGAATCAATGAACATATTAAATACTAAGAAAAGGAAATTAAAATGAGTCTTAAACATTGTATTAAAGTTGATGATTTTTCAGGAAATGAAATAATTGATTTATTTAACTTAACTGCCGAGTTAAAACACAAGTATAGAACAAAAGAAGATTTTAGGCCATTCAAGAACCATTCTATGGCAATGATTTTTGCAAAACCTTCCGCCAGAACAAGAGTATCTTTTGAGACAGGATTTTCTTGGATGGGAGGCCATGCAATATATTTAGCTCCTCAAGATATTGGCTTGGGTAAGAGAGAAAGTGCCTCAGATTTAGCTCAATTATTTAGTAGGTACAATGATTTAATCATGGCCAGAGTATTTAGCCATAGCGATATGTTAGATTTTGAAAAACATTCGACTGTTCCGGTAATTAATGGATTAACTGACTATAATCACCCTTGTCAAATTTTAACTGATATGTTTACAATTTGGGAAGCAAAGCAAAAAAATATTAATGATTTGAAAGTTGCATATGTTGGCGATGGTAACAATATTGTTAATTCATGGATTAGATTAGCAAGTATCTTGCCATTTGAATTTACCTGCGTTTGTCCAGAAGGCTATGAGCCTGATCCAGAAACAATCAAATTTGCAGAATCAAAAAATCTATCTAAAATTAATATAACCAATGATCCTATAAAGGGCGTCATGAATGCAGATGTGATTTATACTGATGTATGGGCTTCCATGGGACAAAAAGAAGAAATCGATGAAAGGATTAAAATATTTTCTCCTTTTCAGGTTAATGATTCTCTGTCATCACATGCTAAAGATGACTATCTATTTATGCACTGTTTACCTGCGGAAAGAGGAAGAGAAGTTACAGACAATGTAATTGACTCAAAAAATTCTGTTGTTTTTGAGCAAGCAGAAAATCGCTTACATACTCAGAATGCTATTATGGTTACATTATGTGATAAACTCTAGAAATTTTTGATTTCTAATTTATCACCGTCAAATATAGCATAATTATAATTTTCTTTATTGCATTCATTTAGTAGAATTAGTTCGCCGTTGCTGAATGTTTTATGATAAGAATGATGATAATGGCCCATAATAACATATGTAAAATCTTGATTCATTTTTCCTTTGGCAAAATGCTCTAACTCAGTATGAATATTATTGATTTTTTCTTCACTGATATGATGCGAATCTTTTCTTTCATAAGATATTTTATCTGCAATTTTTAGTGCAATACTTTTTGGAAGAAGAGAATAGGTTTTAATGAATATATTGCTACGAATAACTCTCTTTAATAGGCGATATGATTTATCCCAAGATAAAATTCCATCTCCATGTGTAATGTATATATTTTTATTATTATGAGTTATTACTGTATCATCTAAAAAAGTTTCTGTGAAGTATTTTTTAAAATATTTTCCAATCCAATAATCATGATTACCAGCTATAAAGTAAATTTCGAAGCCTTTATCTTTAATTTGTTGAATTTTAGTAAATATTTTTTCATAATTACTAGTGGTCTGATTCTGATATTCAAAATAATAATCAAAAAAATCTCCCATAATAAATATAGATCCTTTTGTATTATTTTCAGAGATAGAATCTAAGAACTTTGAAAATTTTTCTAACTCCTTATTTTCCTGATTTGAACCTGAAGATTTAAAGTGAGTGTCTCCAAAAAAGTATATCGGTAGTTGCATTATAAAAATTACCCTTTAAACTAAGCTTGTTCAATATTAATATTATCAACATGAAGTTCATCATAATATATCTTTTATGCAGTCAATTAGTCTTTGGTCAAAATTTTGGTCAAAATAAAGTCCAATATGATACTTTCGATTGGGAATATATTGTTAGCCCTAATTTCAATGTCTATTATTATGGCGATAACTACGATTTAGCAGTTTTTACTTCTAAAGTCGCGGAAGAGTCTCTAGATCAAATAGGAAAACACTTGAGATGGAGAAGTAATAAGCCAGTAAAGATTATTGTTTATTCATCACACAATGATTTTCAACAAACAAATATTGTAGGGGCTTATATGCCTGAAGGCGTTGGAGGTGTAACTGAATTATACAAGAATCGAATTGTTATTCCATTTGAAGGGTCTTACACGCAGTTTAAGCATGTTATTCACCATGAGTTAGTGCACGCTTCGATCAATGATATGATGTATGGAGGAAATGCTCAAGGACTTATAAGTGGAAGAATACTATTACAAATACCTTTATGGGCTAATGAAGGTTTAGCAGAATTCCTTTCAACTGATTGGGATAGTGAAACCGATATGGTAGTGAGAGATCTTGCTATTGAAGAGCAATTACCTACTATCAATCAGCTTAATTATTCTATTCTGGCCTATAAAGGCGGTAATTCAGTCTATCAATATATTACTGAAAAGTATGGTAGAGAAAAAATTGGAGAGATTTTTCAACAAATGAAAAGAACTCAAAATGCAGAAAAAGGATTTAAAAATGCATTGGGGGTAGATTTTGAGCAGCTTACAAAAGACTGGCATGATTACTTAAAAAAAGAATATTGGTCTGATATTAATAAGCGAGAAAAAATTACCGATTTTGCAGATAAAATTACTGATAGGGAAAAAACAAGAAATTTCTATAACGTTAGTCCTGCATTTTCTCCAGACGGAAATACAGTAGCCTATTTTACGGACCAAAATGGATACATGGATTTAGTGCTATACAGTCTTGATTCTGGAAAGCAAAAAAAGCGGTTGATTAGAGGAAATACTAGCCCAGACTTTGAAGAGCTAAAGTGGTTACAGCCAGGATTGTCTTGGTCTCCTGATGGCAAGTTTATTGCATTTGCTTCTAAAAGCGGAAAAGAAGATTCTATTATTATGGTGAATACTCAGAATGGCGATTATGACAAAATACCTATTGCTTTGGATGGAGTCTTTACTACAGTATGGCATCCTAATGAAAATAAAATTGCTTTCGTTGGACATAAAGATAATGCGAGTGATTTATATATTGTAGATCTGGATACTCAAGAGGTTACCAATTTAACCAATGATACTTTTTCAGACTTTTCTCCAACATGGTCAGATGATGGGGGTAGAATTGTATTTAGTTCAGATAGAGGGTCCAGCAAAGGTTCACCTGATATGTTTGATGTAGACTTTTCGCAGAGAGATTTATTTATGTATGACTTTGCTATTGAAGAGATTGTGCAGATTACTGACACACCTTATAACGAAGATTATCCATCTCTAACTAAAGACAATTTACTGTTTTATACTGCAGATTATAATGGTGTATACAATATCTTTAGACATGAAATGGGTAGTGAAATTTTTTCTCCTATTACTAATGCAATAACAGGAATTCAACAAATTGATGTTGATAGCTCAGGTGATAAGTTAGTTTTCTCAGGCTACTCAGAAAGAGGGTGGGACTTATTTGTAATGAGTCAAGCGCAAAATAGGGAGGAAAAAGTTATTCCGGAAACAAGATTCTATAGCGAAAGAAATGATGTTGATACTTTTCAAGATTTACGTTTTGTAAAGTCAGAGAAACCTAATGAAGAGTCTCAAGATTATTCACAATATATATTTTCTAAAAATTATAGAAGATTCAATGATACCAACAAAGATGATGAGGAAGATCCTGCGCCGGTAGATTCACTTCGTTTTGCAAATGGATATACAGCTAAGGCATATCAAACAGACTTTTCTATTGATTATATAGCAACAAGAGCTTCTATTGACAACCTGTTTGGTACTAGAGCACTAGCAAATCTTGCTTGGAGCGATGTAATGGGTGATCATCAAATTATGATGGGCACAAACTTAGTGTTGGATCTGGATAATAGTGATGTAGTGATTAGTTATGCTTTTCTAAAGAATAGAATGAACTATTATGGTACTTTATTTCAGCAAGCAAATACCTTTTCATTAGGCTATAGTCTTACATCGGACTATATCGGTAAGCTAAGAGATTATGGTTTAGGTTTTTTTGCCCAATATCCTTTCTCAAAATTTAGTCGAATTGACTTTGGTGGAACATTTAGAGCTGTAGAATATGAGGTCAAAGAATTCGATATATATAATCTCACTTACGATTCTGTCTACACAGAGAGTCTCACAGCAATTATGCCGATGGTAAGTTGGGTTTTTGATAATACTACAAATTCATATACAGGTCCTAATGATGGATTAAAACAGTATCTTACTTTTCAATTCAGCCCTTCTGTTGGAGATGACTCCATTCCTTTCCAGACAATTAAATTTGATATTAGAAAATATTTTAAAATTGATAGAAACTATAGTATAGCAACACGATTGATGCTAGGAAAGAGTATGGGAGATAATCCACAGAGATTCTTTTTAGGAGGAAATTCTCAAATGACCATTTTCTCAGATACTCAAACAGAAGGAAGAGATGATACAGGTTTTTATGCACAAAGAGTTTTACAGTATGATAATTCTTCTGTACTTCAGGATGTTTACTTTAGTGAATATGTTTTTCCAGTAAGAGGTGCACGATATAGAGAGCGTACTGGAGAAAATGTAGCAGTAGCAAATTTTGAGTTCAGGTTTCCATTTGTTAATTATGTAGATGTGAGTTTTCCTGCAAGGATTAGATTCGGAAATATCTTTGGACATTTATTTGTTGATGTTGGTGCTGCATGGGATTCAAGTGAAGAGTTTGATGATAGTGCATTAGTGAGGGCAAAATACGGCCTATCTGATCCAGAAGCTTCTGCAATTATTTCTACATTTGGTATTGGAATGAAGATGTTTACTCCTTGGGCTTTGGTAAGGCTTGATACTGCTTGGGATCGATATCCAAATGGAGATTATTCAAAACCACAATATATCTTATCTATAGGTTACGATTGGTAATCTCTTGAAGTTTACAGTCCAGTCTGAAGATAAACATTCATTAGCAAGAGTAGGTAAAATAGAAACAGATCATTCTACAATAGAGACCCCTGTTTTTATGCCAGTAGGTACACATGGGGTAGTCAAATCGATTTCACCTAATGAATTATATGATATCAATACTCAAATAATGCTTTCAAATACTTATCATCTCTACTTAAGACCAGGCACAGATATTATAGAAAAAAACGGAGGCCTACATAAGTTTATGAACTGGTCAAATAGCATTCTAACAGACAGCGGAGGCTATCAAGTTTTTTCATTAAGCAAGATGAACGAAATTACAGATAATGGAGTAAACTTTAAATCACACCTTGATGGAAGTATGCATTTTTTTACACCAGAGACTTCAATGGAAGTACAAAGAAAGTTAGGTTCTGATATCATCATGGCTTTTGATTATTGCCCTCCTGCTGATTGCTCAAAAAAAGAATTAAAACGAGCTTCTAGATTAACAGAAGACTGGACTAGGCGAGCGTATGAATATTTAAATGATCAGCCTACTCTGTATGGACATGGTCAAACATTATTTCCAATTATTCAAGGAGGTATCGATAAAGAAGAGCGATTAAAATGCTTAGATCAGATGCTTCCATTTGCTACATGCGGCTTAGCTATTGGTGGACTATCAGTAGGAGAAAAAAAAGATCCTATGTTTGATATCGTAAACACACTAGGAAAACATATGCCGAAAGAGCAGCCTCGCTATTTAATGGGAGTGGGAAAGCCTACGGATATCGTAAAGTCAATTTTGTCTGGTGTAGACATGTTTGATTGCGTATTACCTACTCGCAATGCAAGGAATGGACAAATCTTTACACATGAAGGACCAATCAATATCCTAAATAGTAAGTATAAAGATGATACTTCTCGTATTGATGCAAAAAGTAGTATTCTATTTGCTCAAGAGTATTCTAAATCTTATTTAAGGCATTTATTCAAAGTAAACGAAATGTTTGGTATCCGCATTGCAACATTAATGAATATTGCATATTACTTTGATTTAATTGATGAAATTAAATTTGAAATTAATAATAATAGTTTTGTAAAATGGTCTGAGGATTATTTAAAGAGATATGATAAATAGAAGAAAAAAACAGACGTTCTTCCACCGTTATATAAATAAAATATTTCTTATTTTAGCAATTGTAATGGTGCTAAGTAATTGTGCATCCGTTATGAATCCAGAAGGAGGCCCTTTAGATGAAAGCCCTCCATCGCTTGTAGGAACCCAGCCAGAGATACTAATAAATGTTAAGCCTGAACAAAAGATTACAATTCGTTTAAGTGAATATTTAAAAGAAAGCTCAATCAAAAATGCTATTAATATATTTCCAATGCATTCTGATAAAATTCAATATGAATTTCGAGGAGATAAGATTGATGTATGGCTTCCATCAAATTTATCTAAAAATACGACTTATATGATTGTATTAAATACCACACTTGCAGATGAACATGGAGTAGAAATTAAAACAGATATTAGTATTCCATTTACTTCAGATTCCGTATTTGATTCCTCTACGATAAAGGGTACCGTTTATGGCGATTTTGATCATGCATCTATTTTATTATGGAGAGGAATATTAGATTATGAATCTATGCTAAGCACCGATCCAGATTATATTGCAAATACGACAAGCGACGATAGCTACACTTTTAAGTATTTGCCATCAGATAATTTTTCTATTCTTGCAGTAGAACAGTATGGATCAAATATTGATTATTCGAAAGGAAGATATGCATTTTATCATAAAAATTTACTATCAACTAAAGAGACTAACCTAAAAAATATTGATTTTTTTCTACATCAAATTTCTGATTCAGAAGTATTAGATATAGACAGTTTAGGTGTAGTTGCAAGCAGTGAAAGCGATATAGTAAAAACAGCTGATATATCAGGAGTAGTGAAAGGAAAATTTTTGCATCCTATCAAGATGTTATTACAAAATAGTTCTCATTCCTATGTGCAAGCTGTCAATTTAGATGGCTCATATACTATTAATGATATTATAGCAGGCGAATACCAACTCTTGATATATGAAGATAGAAATAATAATAATAAATTAGATACAGGTTCGTTTCTCGATAAAATACAGTCAGAAGAATTTTATGCCTACTCCGACTCTTTATCTTGTCGATCTAACTGGGAGCTAGAATTGCCTCTTTGGAAATACCAACAGGAGATTGCAGAATGAAAGTAGTAGCGGTAAGCGGATATTTTGATCCTATTCATGTAGGGCATTTAGAATATTTAAAAATGGCTAAAAATTTAGGAGACAAATTAATTGTAATTATTAATAGCGATTATCAGGCGGGGCTAAAAAAAGGTACTTCATTTATGCCAGAAGATGATAGACTAGAAATTGTTGGTGCATTACGATGTGTTGACGAGGTCTTTTTAAGTATCGATAAAGATAAGAGTGTTTGTAAGAGCTTAGAATATCTAAAGCCAGATATCTTTGCTAACGGGGGCGATAGGAGTCTGGATGAAATTCCTGAGACTGTTGTTATGAAAAAATATAATATAGAAATGGTAGATGGCTTGGGGATGAAAATTAGAAGTAGTAGTGAAATAACAGGGATTAAATGAACTATAAAACAAAAAATAAAAAACATCAAATTCTTCTTGATGATTTTATTGAATTAGGTCATAAATTTGATATTAAAATCATTCAAGATAAGGGTGATTTTAATGGAGATAGCTGTATGTTGTTTGCTGATAATGTTGTAGTAATCAATAAGCATAAACCATTAGAGCAACGATTACATATTTTAGCAAAATGTTTTAGTAAGATAAATTTAGATAACGTATATATTAAACCAGTATTAAGAGATTTAATTGATAATGTTGCATTGGATAATGAATATGTCTCATAAAGAACGCTTATGGGCTCCATGGAAAATGGAGTACATAAAAAATAAAGATGATTCTCAGAAAATATTTTCTGATAAACCGAACGAAAGTGACGATAGAGAAAATTTTATTCTGTATCGCGGTAAAACATGCTATGTAATTATGAATTATTATCCATATAATAATGGGCATCTTATGGTAGTTCCATATGAAGAAAAAAATGCAATAGAAGATTTAGAGGATAATATTTTATCAGAGATTATGCAGTTAACAAAAAAAACAATGGCTATACTAAGAACACATTTAAATTGTGAAGGATTCAACTTTGGAGCCAATATAGGAAAGGGATCGGGTGCATCTATTGAAAGTCATCTACATTTCCATATTGTTCCACGATGGTCTTCGGATACCAGTTTTATGCCAGTAGTAGGATCAACTAAAGTTATGGCACAAGGATTACATGATACATATGATTTATTAAAACCTTCCTTTGAGGCATTGGGATAATGGATTTATTTTCACATTCATGGCTACCTTTTATTTATCAATATAGTTTTGGACTATTCATTTTTGGGGGTGGTCTTTTTGCAATTTTTAAAGCCTATGGATATAAAGAATTTTGGACTAATTATAGAACGTGGATTTTTGTATTGATTTGGGGATTTATTTACGTCTCTTCTATTCATTTAATTATGACAATTGCTGCATTAAACAATATGCCTCAACTGTATATAGTCATTCTAGTTGGATATTTATTAACAGCATTAATTTTAAGTAGGTATGTTCGATGACCCCTGAGATTGCTACAAGTCCACTTTTTTGGGGTATTTTAATATTCTATGTATCTTTTGTATTGGGTGCAGGATTGTTTTTTGCACGTAATAATCAGTCTACAGAGGATTTCTTCTTTGGTGGAAGACGATTCTCCTGGTGGTTAATTGGAATGTCTATGCTGGCAACTGGAGTTGGATCACATAGTTTTGCAAAGTATGCATCCAAGGGATTCGAGTATGGCTTTTCTTCAACCATGACCTATATGAATGATTGGTTTTTTATGCCATTACTTTTATTTGGCTGGATTCCCATTATTTATTATATGAAAGTAAATTCTATTCCAGAATACTTTGAACGACGTTTTGATTCAAGGGTAAGAAATCTATCAACCTTTACAATGATTTTATATCTAATCGGTTATATTGGAATTGGACTTTTAGCTTTAGGTTCATTATTACAACCTATTTTAGGATGGGATATTGAAACGATCATTGTTGTCATTGCATTGATTGCTGGGATATATGTTTCCTTAGGCGGTCAGACAGCAATTATTTTTACAGACTTTTTACAAGGAGTAGTATTGCTCTTTGCTGGAATATTAATTTTTGGACTTGGTATTGCCTATCTTGGAGGATTTGATATCTTCTGGAATGCATTATCTATCACCAATAAATTACCATTAGCTGATTTTAATTCTCCACCTGATTTTAACTTTGTTGGTGTATTCTGGCAAGATGGAGTAGTTGGATCTGTTGGATTTGCTTTCATGAACCAAGCAGTGATTATGCGTTTTTTATCTTCCCGCTCTGTAGCACATGCTCGTCGAGCAACGATGATGAATGTATTGGTCTTTTTACCAATTGGTACGGTTGCTGTATCAAATGCTGGCTGGGTAGCAAGAGCAATTACAAACACTGCACCCGAAGTGATTGCAGAAACAACAAATCCCAATAGTATTTTTACTGTAGTTGCAGGAATTGTAGCATCTTCAGAAGCAGTATTTGCATTTTTAGTAGCAGCGGTTGTAGCAGCCTTAATGTCTAGTCTAGATTCTCAAATTAACGCATCGGCTGCAGTTGTTGTTAATGACATATATCTACCTCGAGCAAAAAATCCTTCAGAAAAAACTCGTTTGAGAGTAGCGATGATAACATCCGCAATAGTAACAGTCGTAGGAATAGGAGCTGCATTCTTATTCAACAATATCTAGTAATTCCATTTGAAAAATAAGAGTAGAGGATGGTGGGATGACATATTCTCCAAGTTCTGCACCTGGAATTCCTCCCTCTCCATACGCTAGATTATAAGGTACATAGAGCTCCCATTTTGATCCAACAGGCATCAGTGATAGAGCTTCTTGCCAACCTACAATGAACCGTCCTACTTCAAGTGTTAAGGGTTTTCCTGCATCATAACTACTGTCAAATTTATGTCCATCAATTAGATACCCGCTGTAATGCATGACAACTGTATCATCATAATCTGGAATTGCACCAGAACCTTGTAGAATAACTTTATATTGTAACCCACTACGCTCACGAACAAGCACTCCTGCTTTCATTTTATTTTCATCTAAGAACTCTTGTCCTAACATTTTATTTTCTCTGGATAATTTCTTGGCAGATTCTGTAGCAAATTGCATTTGGTCTCTCTCTATTTGTGAGTTTCTTACAGTAAACTCTCTTAATATTGTTTGTCTATCTACATTATTTATTCTTGGTTTTTTGTTATTTAAATAATCATTTAGTCCTTGCTGAATAAGATCATGATTGAATTCAGCCTCAGGTAAATTTTTTCCCATAACACTACCAATCGAGTAACTTAATGAATCTTCAAAAGTAATCATTAATTGATCATCAACTTCATTGACTGTATTGTTATCGGTAGAACATGCAGCTATAGATAATATGAGAATGACTATGATACCACTAAATATCCATGAGATAAAATCTTTAGTATTTATGTCTTTTAATTGTCTGTAGTATTTCATTCTTTATAATATTTGTTAAGTATGCTTGTGTGTGATTCTATAATTTTTAACTAGAAGAGTAAAGTAAAATTATCTATCATCCTTATAGCCTGTATGCTCATCCATCATATTATTTAATCCATATAAACTGCTAAACTTTATCAATAAAGAACTAGGTAATAGCGCTCTCAATAATACAGATTGATTCATAATCCATGGAATTTTAGGTGAGTGAAATCCAAAACGAATTGCTCTATTCACAATAACTTTTGCAACAACATCATGAGATTTAATCCCTGGTGCGAATATAGAACCTAAGATATTTAGTTTGGCTCCTTCAAATAGCCCTTTTTTCAAAAAATTAGGGTGAATAGAAGAAAATCTTACTCCTTTTTTATTCATCTTAATTGCTTCCAATCTTAAAGATTCTGTTAGTCCCATTACGGCCCATTTTGTTGCAGCATATATTGCTAATTTAGGAGCACCAATTAATGAAGAGGCTGACGAAATATTAATAATATGGCCTTTATTTTTTTCTAACATTGCAGGCATAAAAGATCTAATAGTATAAATCATAGACGTAAAATTAACATTAATCATATTTTCTAATTCTTCATCTGAACGATCCAGCATATAGCCTGCATATACTGTTCCAGCATTATTAATTAAAATATCAACATCCCCAATATCTTTTTTAATAATTGCTGCATTACGATAGACTTGTTCTTTATTAGTAACATCACAGACTTGTGAGAATACATCATGTCCTTCAGCTTTCAAAGATTTTACAGCATTCTCTAAATCTTCAGGTTGAAAGTCCCATAAGATAACTTTAGCATTTTTTTTGAGTAGTCGTTTAACGGTGGCTAGACCAATGCCTTTAGCAGCACCCGTAACTAATACGATTTTATTTCTAAGGTTCATACTAGTAATAATTTCATCAATAGTTGTGAGTGCTGCAATACATCATTTTGATTAAAGTGCGCTATACCATTGGATAGCATATGCAAGTGATACACTAATCATCAGTCCTAGCATCAATCTAAGGAAATCCTTATATAACATTGGGAAAATAGCTTTTTTATGTCTACTAGTATATGTTAATTCTCCATATCCAAGAGACATCCAAATTCCAAGCTCTCTACCTGCTAACATTCCCATAAAAACAAATGTTGTACTCATAGGTATATTATTTATTTCTTTAAAATAATATAATACAAAACAATAAACTAAATCGATTAATGTAGCTGAACGAACATATCTTGTATTAGTTTTTGATAAAACAATTTCTTGTATCTTTCCTCCACGCTCATAGAACATAAATCCTAGCCCTAAAAGCATTACCCCAATAACAAATGCTTGGTATGTTACCGTGTCAATAGTACTGAATCTTGGTAAGAATATCATGATATTAGCTAGATCATGTTTCAACCATGTTGACCACAGCCAACCAGTAGTTACCCATTGGGCTATTCTCCAATAATTATTATTTTTGTTTTCACCTTTTTCGCCTTCATGTAAGAAGTACTTGCTAATTAAGAACCAAGAACCCCAAGCAAAAACAAAAGATACTGCATAGCCTAGAAAACTTTTTAATAACATTTTTTCCATTACGACAGATGATGCAAAGACCGATAACACTAAAAAGGTAGTTGATACTGGTATTTTTAATCGTGTCAATGCCACCAAGACTAATGGTGCTATTGCATGATACCATTGTATTTCGATTTCTGGAAACTTATCTAGCCTTCCAAAAGCTGGATCACCGCCATTGAAACCTTGTAACATTGTTATTAAAAAGATAGAACCCATATATGCAAACATCCAATACCACTTCACTTCGCTATTAGATGATATATATGTACCGAGCGTTTGGATACTATCATTGGCAGTAACTGCGTATACCGCAAATAAAAATCCAAGTAAAGACCAAAGTGTAAGAAAATCCATATTTTCCCCTATTATTTACTTATGAATTAAGTTAGATATACAGATAGGACAAATGTTCTTAATCGTATAATCTAATTTTTTCATAAAATTAGTTTTAACTTTTAAAAACGCCCTCTAAGACTTATTTAATTGCATGGCCAGATTTTTTTTTTCAAAATCTGCTTCAACTATTAAAAAGCAATAAAACTCTTTTTAATCGCATGGCCAGATCTATTTTTTCATTTAGGTCTGCTTCAACTCTTAAAAAGCGATTTTAACTACACGGAATAATAAAAAAATTTGAAAATATAAGTCAAGAGTTTAATTTTTTTTGAATGATTAATTACGAAAAAAAACTTGCTCCGGAGGAGAGACTCGAACTCCCGACCTGGTGATTAACAGTCACTCGCTCTACCAACTGAGCTACTCCGGAATATGTGAAAGAATTTTTCATATTATTATGAAAAAAACAAGGAATATTACACTTCAAGTTCGATAATTAAATCTCGTGATAAATCAAATTGTGCATGCCTCTGAACATCTTTTGATATAATCACACTATCAAACTTAGAGACCGATCCAAGATTAGCATGGGTAGATTTTAATCCACCTAAATACCAACGCTTATCACTGATATACATAAGGTCCCCTACATTCCCTTTGATTTGATCCATATATTTTTGTGGAAGACATATTTTATTATTCTCATCTTCAGACACTATAATCTCACTTCCAGGAACTGTAATAGTAATACCAGCATTTGGATTTACTTTCGAGCCTTTGAAATATTCAGCTCCGTCCTTAATTGTCCAAAGAGTTAATCCCTTAATATTATCATAATTTTTTGGTGGCTTTGTGAATAAGGTTACAATCACTCCAATAGAAACGCATGCTACGAGATTATATAATGCTCTGATATAGGAATATGGTTTTGCTTCTACAAATTCAATTCCATGTGCAAAAGGAGTAATAAGCTCAAAAGGATATATTAATCCTAATACAATAAACATTGAACCCACTACGAAACTTAATACAGCTGCTTGTGCAGAAAAACGTTGCCAAAAAATTCCTAAAAATATAATAGTAACCATGGGTGGAGTTACCACGCTATGGAATGCTCCATGGGCTTCATAAATAGTACCATACTGTGCAAATAAGAATGCAGCTCCTATTCCTACGACTGTTACTATTGCGGATGTTATCATCGCTACTCTCAAACGAGTTTTTTCTGAAGGATTTTTTGCTCG
>AQSD01000003.1:0-100000 GCA_000402755.1 Fidelibacterota bacterium SCGC AAA160-B08
ATGGGCGGTAGCAATCCCTATTTATTCTTATTTATATGGACATGAAGGCGATTCTTTCTTTGAAGGTGCAAACATTATTTGGAATGCAAAAATACGCTATCTAGGTGTTGGAGCAATGGTAGTTGGTGGAATCTGGTCTGTTATTCAATTAGCAAAACCTCTTGTTGAAAGTATTCAGTTAAGTCTAAAAACTTTAGGCGACAATGCTAAGGATGTTCCGTTAGAAGAAAGAGATCTTCCTATTAATTATGTCTTTATAGCTATCCTATTAATGCTTGTACCTATATCGTATACATATTTTGATATTATCCCATCTTGGACTTCTGCGATCACACTATCTATTATTATGTGTATCTTTGGATTTCTATTCTCTGCTGTTGCTGCTTATATGGCAGGAGTAGTAGGGTCTTCGAATAATCCTATATCAGGTGTAACTATTGCTACAATCTTATTCAGTTCATTATTAATTATTACTTTCTTTGATGTAGACTCATCCAAGGGAGGAGCTGCTGCTATTCTTATTGGTGCAGTAGTATGCTGTGCTGCAGCAATTGGTGGAGATAACTTACAAGACCTTAAAACGGGTAATATTGTTGGTGCTACACCATGGAAACAGCAACTTATGCAGTTAGTTGGTGTTATTAGCTCTGCGCTAACGCTTGGAATTGTTTTAACGCTACTACATGAAGCGTATGGCATTGGAAGCTCAGACTTACCGGCTCCTCAAGCAGTACTTATGACTAGTGTAGCAAATGGCGTATTCTCTGGCAATCTGGAATGGGGAATGATTTATGCTGGAGGAATATTAGGGATATTAATTATTATGCTTGATCAATATCAATTACGCAGAGGAGCAGAGTTCAGAGTTCCTATACTAGCAGTTGCGATTGGAATTTATTTACCTATTGAATTAACTCTTCCTATTTTTGTCGGTGGAATGCTTAATCATTTTGCTGGAAAAACTGCTTCTGACTCAGGTAAAAATAATGGCTTATTACTAGCTTCAGGTTTAATTACAGGAGAAGCATTGATGGCTATATTTATTGCCGTACCTTTATTCTATGATAAAAATTTCTGGCCTGAATATGCACTTCCTTCTCCTTATAATGACTTGGTAGGATTTGCTCTGATAGCAACTATTATTTATGGATTATACAAAGTAGCGAAGAAATAAATCTTCAATATCCAGATATAATAAAATCGATATTCTTATTCTTCAGTTTCTTTGCTTGTTTTTCTACTGAAGCATATGACTTGAAATGACTACCCCTTACATAATAGATCATTTTACCTCTATTCATCACTTGGCTAATCTGAATATTTGATAAACCATCTTCTAACAAAGATTGTTTTAAGATATTTGCACTCTCTTTTTTACTGTAAGCACCAAATTGAACAAACCATATATTATTTTTCTTAGAAGGTTTTTTTGTTTTTTTTGAGAATCCTGAACTATTTAATTTTTTCTGATAAACCTTTAAAGAATCTGTTTGCCCTGCAGCAGCTAATGATCTAAAGAATAAGTCTTTAGAGATATCATTTATTAAATGTTTTGGAGCCTCTACATTAAACTCTTTGAATAAACTAGATGCAGAAATATATGAACCTCTAGCATAGTTAATTTCAGCTTTTTTTAATACCGACAACCAATAGTAGTCAGATTTATCATTGGACTTAATAATCTTATCATAAATTTTAGACGCTTTATCTGCATCTATAGCACTGAGGGCTTCCTGGTAAAGTATTGCTGAATCTGTAGTTTGGCTAAATAACATATTTACAGCACAAACTAATATAGCGATCGTCCTAATTAATATTCTCATTTTGAATTATATCATTGCAGAAACTCGACAAAGCTTTTCTTGTATCAAAATTATCTGAATCTATTTTCATTCTATTAAGCCTTATGACATATGATTTATTAGAGCTTTTTGAGTGATAATCAAATTTTGGCATAAACTTTTCTACTAGCTCTATCGCTTCGTCCTTTTCGCTTTTTTCAAGATGAATATCAACTAATCGATTAAAAGCATAGCTATTAAACTCATCATCTAAAACTTTTTTATACAAACTCTCTACATCATCAAATCTTTTTTCATCAAATAAGAGATTTTCAATTTTCTTAAATGCGGTAACGCTAGCACTTGGATTTGATTTCGAGAACATAATAAGATACTCCATAACTAAATCTGCATTGTCAATATAATGCGAAGAAAGCTCTAAATAAGATTCACTATATATATGATCTGATTTAATACTCTTTTTTAAGTAATACAGATAATTCTTTTCATTCTTTTTATCTTTATAGTCCATAGCAATAAAATAATTGAGCTTAGATTCATCCCTTTTCTTAATCTCAGGATAATATTTTATCAACTTTTTTTCATATTGAAGCGCATCATCCCATGATTTATTTTCGGTAGCGATATTCTTTAACATACCTAAAGACCATTTATTTTTAGAATCTATATCTAATATTTTTTTGAATTCGTCTTCTGCTCTGACTGTATTTCCAAGCTCCAAATAATCTAAGCCTAACGCTTGATGAATCTGGATTTTTAAATCTTTTGATAACTTTGGTCTAATAATAATAGTCTGATGAATCTTAGTAGCCTGATTGATATCTCTATCTCTTAGAAGATTTCCCAATAGTAGATATGCCTCTGTATTGTTTGAATCTTTAGCGATGATATTTTTTAAGATTGTAAATGCTTTCTTATGATTATTATCAATAATCGCTTTTAATGCCTGATTATATACTTCAATGTCACTTGGTTGTTGTGATGGTCTTCTATTGATGAAGTAGAAAACAGCGATTGCAATAAATATCAGAAGGAAGTAGATAATATTAAGAATAATTACTCCTTTTCAGTGAAACTAAATTCTTCGCCAACAGCTACATTTCTTAAACTATCAAGCTCTTCTGAAACATCTTTATTTGTTTTGACGAGTTTTGATATTTCTGAGCGATAAGAGAAGACAGATTTGAGTGATATAATATATCCTATAATCACACCTATCATTGTAAATAAGATGAAGGCTAAATAGCCTGGAATTGAATATCCATTATCTCTAAAAAAATAGATTACAATAGGTTCACTATTTTTATCAAATAGCAAAAAAGTTCCAGCCAAAAAACTTAAGAAAAATAATACTCTTAGTATTCTAAACATTATGCTCCTGTTATTTCTTTTCCACGTAAAATTACACCACTAGCTTCTACAATCTCTACTGGAATAATATCCTTAATTTTACTATGATTTTTTTCCACAATCACCCATTCATTCGAATCGGTTCTTCCAGCCCAATGATTTGCAGATTTTTTACTTTCTTTTTCTATTAAAACTTGTTCAAAATTTCCAACTTTTTTCATATTTAGTTCAAGCGTATGTTTTCTTTGTAGCTTAAGCATCTCATCCAATCTATCTTTCTTTAGCTGTTTTGGAAGTTGATCTGAAAATTGAGCTGCCCTCGTATATGGTCTTGAAGAATATTTAAAAGTGTAAGCAGAATTAAATTTGATTTTCTCCATCAAGTCTAAGGTCTCTCTAAATTGTTCATCAGTTTCTCCTGGAAATCCTACAATAATATCTGTAGATAAACCGCAATTAGGCATAATCTCTCTAATTTTTTTAGCCATATAATAAAAGTGTTCTCTTGTATAGGTTCTATTCATACGCTTTAATACTTCATTTGATCCTGATTGCATTGGAAAGTGTACATAGTTACAAATATTAGCTCTAGAAGCCATTACTTCTAATAATTCTACATTGATATCTTGTGGATGAGGCGATGTATATCTAATTCTTTTAACGCCAGGAATATCAGATACTGCCAATAGTAAATCAGCAAATGATTTCTTTTCATGTTTATAAGAGTTTACATTTTGTCCCAATAAAGTGATTTCTACATAACCTTCGTCTACTGCTTTTTTTACTTCCGTAACAACACTCTCAACACTTCTACTTCTTTCTCTTCCTCTAGTAAAAGGAACTATACAAAAAGAACAAAACTTGTCACAACCTCTCATGATAGAAACCCATGCATTAAAAGTATCTCCTCTGCTTGGAAACATATCTTCATATACTTCATATTTTGATAATTTTGTATCAACAATACTCTTTTTTTCTATGAGATGTCTATTCATTAATTTTGGAATATTTCTATAAGAATCAGGGCCTAAAATAATATCTACATATGGTTTATTTTTTAATAAATCATCTTTAAGATTCTGTGCCATACAACCAAGAACTCCGATGATTAATTCTGGCTTTAATTGTTTTATTTTTCGGAGATTACCTAAGCGTGAATGAACCTTAACTTCTGCATTTTCTCTTATAGCACACGTATTAAGAAAGATTGCATCTGCCTCATGAAGATCTTGTGTTTTCTCTAAGCCTAATTTTAATAATATGCCTTCAACGAGCTCAGAATCAGCTGTATTCATTTGGCACCCATAAGTCTCAAGAACGAATTTTTTAATAGGAAGGGTTTGCATTTATTTTATATATCCTGTGAAAAAATATTTTGCAGGATCTTCTACTTTTTTATTTTTATGAACTTCATAATGTAAATGAAAACCAGCTGCTCTTCCACTGTTACCGGACTTTCCAACTAAGTCCCCTCTTTTAATTTTTTGACCCTTCTTTACTTTTATTTTATATAAATGTGCATAAATTGTCTCATAGCCATAACCATGATCAACTTTAACATACCTACCCCAGCCAGAATCATATTGAGCTTTTGTAACAACACCATCTCCCGTTGCTACTACATCTGTATTCAGATTAACAGCAAAGTCTAATCCACGATGCATCCTTCTTTTTCCGTCTATTGGGTCTGTTCTATAGCCATATCCAGATCCCAAATATGCATTTACAGGACTAATAGATGGAACATGTGAGTACATCTTTTCGTTTGATTTAATTTTATTAAAAATAGTATTATAACTATCCTTTTCAAGATTTACAGTATATGATAAGGAATCAATCTTATCTTTAAGCTGAAACAAAATGCTAGTAGCATCTTTATCTTCTGTAGAAACCTCTTCTACTGAACCTCCAGTACCTTGAGTCTTAACATCTTCGCTGAGAGGTGGAATTGCAGCATAGGTTCTAAGTTCTTTATCTCTTTCTTCAATTAAGAGCAATTCTTTTTCAAGCTCTGCTATCTTCATGATAAGTTCTTCGGATACATTTGCATATTTTTCATCTGTTTCTTGCAGTTTATCCTTATAATATTGATTAGAAAATTCTATTGATAGATAATAATTAATACTAATAAAGACTATGATAACAAATGCAAAACTTGCAAATATATTAAGCACTGAAAAATTGATTTGATGCAATCTTTCAGATGATAAGTATTGAAATAAAAAGAATTTTTTCTTTATCATACTCTATTCGCTCTCTTTATTTTTTTCTTTAGTATCATGATGTATAGATTCTTTTTTGTCTGAAATTTTCTTTTTTATTTCTACAATATTTTCAATTAATCCGATATAACGTTTATCTCCAACAAAATTAAGTACATTCTTATCTTGAGTTTTCACGAACACATATAAGCCTAGCTTGACATATAGGCTAGAGAGTTTTCTTTCTAATTGCAGGATATCTATACGCAACTTACTGTTGTGAGTAAATTCTTCTGCTTTTTCTGAAGCAACTACACTCCACTCAGAAACGTTATTTTTTAAATCTTCCCAAAATTTATTCATAGCATACAATTTATAGATGAAAACAAATATAGCAAAGAGTTTAAGAGGCTCCCAAACTAAGGATTAGTTGGGAGCCATCTCGTTTATTGGTAGCCAACCAAATTATCTTTGTTTTCTTATATAAGCAGGGACCTCTAAGTCTTGGCTTTGATCAAAATCATCAAATACTAAAGTGGGCCCATCACTTCCATTATCTTCATATCTTACAGAGTCATCAAATTCAAATCCTTCTGGATTGTTTTTTTGATATAATGTTGTATTTGGAGTATCCATAAGCTCTTCACTTTTTCTATCAGAGCTATGAGACATTCTTTCTTTTAACATTTCTTTTTGTTCAATTGGTTTACGATTGAACCCTGTTGCAATAACAGTAACTTGAAGCTCATCTTCCATATTTTCATCAACGCGAACTCCAAAGATAACTTTTACCCCTTGACCTGCTTCTTCGTGGATAAGTTTCATCGCGGCATCAACTTCGAGCAAAGTCATTTTTTTATTTCCGGTTATATTCACTAATACTGCCTGAGCTCCACTGATTGACTGAGAGTCTAACAAAGGACTACAAATAGCTTGTTGAGCAGCTAATACCGCTCTTTCTTCTCCTCTTGCAGTTCCTGCGCCTATTACAGCATCACCCATACCACTCATTACTGATTCTACATCAGCAAAATCAATATTTACATTTCCCTGTTTATTAATTAGGTCTGATATGCTCTTAGCTGCTTGCAATAATATGGCATCTGATTCTTTAAATCCATCTTCAAATGTTGTAGCGTTATCAACAACAGATAATAATTTCTGATTCGGAACGATAATCAACGTATCACAAAAATTTCTCATTGAAGCAACGCCTTTAAGTGCTGATTCCATTTTTTTTGAACCTTCAAAAGTAAATGGGAGAGTAACAATACATACGGTTAGGATACCTAAATCTTTGCATACCTTCGCTACAACTGGAGCTGCTCCTGTACCAGTTCCACCACCCATTCCTGCAGTAACAAATACTAAATCTGCTCCCGCAACCAATGAAGCAACAGCATCTTTATCATGCATAATAGCTTTTCTTCCAATCTCAGGTTTTGCTCCGGCGCCCAATCCTTTCGTAAGATCTTTTCCAATCTGAAGTTTTGTTTCCGCTGGATTGCTTCCCAAGTCTTGAGCATCTGTATTAATGGCAATAAATTCTACTCCGTCCATACCTGAAGTAATCATTCTATTTATTGCATTACCTCCAGCACCTCCAATTCCAAGTACTTTAATCCTCGCTCTTTGGCTTGCTAACTCATCAAATTCAAATAACATACTAATCTCCTTTTTATATTTTTTTTACTCAAAAAACCCTTTCCATACACTGGAAATGCTTTTTGTAATTGATTCAAAATTTTTAATTCCAACAGTTGGACTACTATCTTCAACGTTAAATATTGGCCAAGATAGTAGGCCAATCAAAGTGGAAAGCTCTCTTCTGTCTTCTAGATTTTCTTTAAACACAGTATTACTTATTGGTAGATACTCACATTTTGTATCTTCAAAATGTTTTTTAAATAATAAATCTAAATTTTTTACGTTAGATCCACCGCCTGTAATCTTGATACCTGATCTTATATCCGCAACATCAATACGCAATAATTTCATCTCAGATTTTATTTGGTCGATAATATCTTCATATCTTAATTCAGCAATTTTAGATATCTCTTGCTTATTTATACTCTTTGTTAGGTCATCGTTATGTATAGATAGTTCAAAATTAGATTCAGCATCTGCAAAATCTGACAACGCAGAAACATGTTCATGCTTAATTTTTTCTGCCTGCTTTATAGATGTTTGAAGATAAGCAGCTATGTCTTTTGTAACAGATTTTGAACCCAATGGAATCACTTTAGAATGAATTAAATAATTATCTTTATATAATAACATATTGGTCTTATCTGCACCTACATCTATAAACATGACACCTAGATCTTGATCATCCTTATTAAGATTTGCAGACGCTGCTGCCAAGCCGTCAAATACAGGATTCACTTCAATGCTCAAATCATCGCTAAAACAATGATCGATTTGTGATAAATTGAAATTTTTAATATGAATTACATGTGATTTTGCATCAATAGATTTACCTATCATCCCAAGAGGGTTACGTATGAGCGATGAACCATCTATAAAAAATCCTCTTTCTAGATTATGTAATACATATCTATCAGAAGAAACTTGAATATCAGAACATTGAGTTAGCAATTTTTGTTTTGTACTATCATTCACCTCAAATTCAGAATTATCTTTTGATCTAATCCGTGTCGATGAATTAATTGATTTAATATTTTTTCCAGATACTGAAACCCATGCGTCGTCATCGATATTAATTTTAGCATCTTTTTCCATTTTCTCGATTAAATATTCCAAACCACCAAGTAGCGCCTCTTTGTCTACAATATCTCCATTGCTGATACTATCTGTTTGTATAGATCGAATAGATAAAATTTCTATTTGATCATCATTTATTATTCTTCCAACAGCTCCTTTAATACTAAAAGATCCTAAGTCAAAAGCTACTTGTATTCTATTTTTCATTATATTTCGTTCACCACTATCTGGCTCTTATACCTTAAATCTATATACCTATAACTCTCTAATGTTTTTTCTTCTGGCAATACATCTGAAAATGCATTTAAGTAATCTATCTTTGCAAAAATATTACTAGAGCCCAATAAAATTTTTGTTCTGCCGTTTTTTAAAATAATCTCATATTCACTATCTTCGTTAAAAACAAATTCAGACATATTGTCATACAAAGCATCAAAGGTATCTTTTGAGTATTTAATAACATCAATAGATTTTAAAACATTAGATGATTTGGTTTTCTTACCTTTCTCATATAGCTCTTGATTATTTTTGAAATTTGATAATATAGGTAGTGAAATCTCACAATATTCAACAGGAAGACATACTCCCTCGGAATCAAGAATAATTAAATCGTTAGAGCTAATCATAGCCAATGGCTCTCTTTCATAGACTTCTATTTTTACAGTTTTAGGAAATACTCGTGATATTTTACAGCCTTTTATATGATCTAATGACTCTATACTATTTTTATAATTTCTTAAATCTGAAAAGAAAATATTTTGATTCTCTATATTTGCCTTGTATTCTACTAACATAGTATCGTCAAAATAATTTATACCTTCAATTTTTACATTTTTTACAATAAATATTTCATTGAATTGTGCCCATTTAATAGAAATAAAAAGAGAAGCTACTACAAGTAATAGACAGAAGAATGGCTGACCAATAGAATCAAAAATCTTTATAAAATTTTTATTCATAATTCACTAATCTCCTCAGAATTAAATCCTAGTAATCTCACTTCTAAATCTAACTGAATATTAAATTGATCTTTTACAGCATCCTTTGCCTGCTTGATTAGAGATATCATATCGTCAGCTTTTGCATCTCCTGTATTGACAAAAAAGTTGGCATGCTTATTAGAAATCTTAGCATCTCCTACTGAAAATCCTTTCAAACCTGATTGATCTATCAACATACCAGCAGAATGCTTGCTAGAAGGATTTTTAAATACACTACCAGCGGATCGATAATTTAATGGTTGTGTATTCTTTCTTCCTGATTTTGCTAAATCAAAATTATCTTGAATTATTTTTTTATCTGATTTTTTGAGCTTGAATATTGCTGACAACAAAATTATATCTTTACCAAAAGAAGATGACCTATAAGAAAAATCAATATCTGATTTAGATAGTATTTCAATTTCATTTTTATCATTTAATAATTCTACGCTTTCTAAATTTTCAGAAATCTCTCCACCCCAAGCACCTGCGTTCATCATTAATGCGCCCCCAAGAGTTCCTGGAACTCCAATAAGATTCTCCAATCCTTTTAAATCGTGTTTCATGGACTCTTTTACTATCTTGCCCAACATAGTCCCACACTCTACATAAATCTTATCTATATCGACATTGATTGTTCTCAAGCAATGTTTAATAGATATCACAACGCCTTTAATACCATTATCACTTATTAATAAATTTGATCCTGAACCTATAATAGTCACAGTCTGTTTGTACTTTTTGCTTAATTGAACAATACTGATGAGATCATTCTTATCTGAAGGCAAAACAAATAATTCTGCTGGACCTCCAATGCCATACGTAGTATGCTTCTTCATTGGCTCATCCATAGAGATAGTTGCATTGGTTGTATCTACAATCTCTTTTTTTAGCATATCGATCATTGCATATTCTCAGTTAATTTATCTGCATATCTCCAAATATTACCAGCTCCAATAGTCAAAATAATATCACCTTCATTGTAATAATTTTTGATATCTTCAATTACAGAATCAGTAGTAGTATCAAATACATTTTTATGTTCAAGCTTTTTAAGATGATTGCTAATATTCTTTGAGCTAATAGAGGTATCTAATTTTTCTCTTGAAGCAAAAATTTCAGTAATGAAGACCACATCAGCCCCTAAAAGAGATTCTGCAAAATCTTTATAAAATTCTTTAGTCCTAGAATAAAGATGTGGCTGAAAAATTACTACCAATCTTCTAGTCCAATTACTCTTTACTGCTTCGATAACACTAAATACTTCTACTGGATGATGAGCATAATCATCAATAATAGTTAATTTTTCACTATGAGTCTTAATATCAAATCTTCTTTTCACGCCTGAAAAACTTTTTAAACTTTCACTGATTCTTTGTATCGATAAACCCATAGTTTTACATACAGATATAGCTGCTAAAGCATTTAAAATATTATAGGAGCCTGGAACAATCATTGAAAATGCATAGCTCTTGTTTTCATGGATAAGGTCAAATGCAACAGTGCCATTGTCATGTATGATATTTATAGCTTTAAAATCAACATTATCAGATTCTATTCCATAAGTAACAATTGGCTTATCAATTAACGGTATGATAGATGCAGCATTTTGAGAATCTTTACAAATACTAACCATCCCATAAAAAGGTACTGAATTAGCAAACTGAGTAAAGGCATCTTTTAAATCCTCTAAGCTATCATAGCAATCAATATGCTCAAGATCGATATTATTAATTACTGCTATAGTAGGAGAAAGCTCTAAAAAAGTTCTATTAAACTCATCTGCTTCTACTACAAATGTATCTCCAGAACCTAATATAGAATTGGTATTCATTGATTTAACTACGCCGCCTACAATAATCGTGGGATCTAAATTAGAATCCTTTAATATTGAACCAATCATAGATGTAGTGGTGGTCTTTCCATGTGTACCAGAAATTCCTACTGTAGAGCTTTTTAATTTCGCAAGCTGTGATATCATTTTTCCTCTAGAATAACATTTAATATTTTTATCTTTTGCCTCAATTAATTCAATATTATTATGAGGGATGGCATCAGAATAGACTACAATTTCAGTTGTTGCTATATTTTTTTTATCATGTCCAATTGATATAAAGATATCTAATTTTCTAAGCCTATCAATATTTTGTGATTCAGATAAATCTGAACCTGTAATTATAAAATCTTGATTATGCAGTAGCTCAGCGATTCCACTCATTCCTATGCCGCCTATACCAATAAAATGAATTCTTTTTATGCTAGATAACATGCATATGCTCCATGATTGTAGTATCTATGATATTGATTGAATCTGGATTATTTATTTTCTCAATATTTTCTTTCATTGACTTATATATTCTATCATTTTCACAAATTTCATTGATCTTATTTGATAATAACGACGTAGATATATCTTTTTCTTGAATTAATAGTGATGCAAAATTTTCTTCTAAATATTTAGCATTAAAAACTTGATGGTTCTCTGCTGAGAACTTGAAAGGTATAAGGATTGAAGGTTTTTTAAACTCTAATATTTCAGATACTGTCATAGCACCAGATCTTGAAACTATTAAATCGCATAAACTGTATAAATATGGCATATTATCAACGAAAGAAAGGACTTTAATTGATTCAGTATTATAATGCTTATATTTTTCATAATTATTAATACCTACAATCCAAAGAATGTTAATTTTATCTAACATTTTTTTATCAATAGATTCTGAAATAATCTTATTTAAAAATACTGAACCTTGACTTCCGCCGAGTACCAATAAAGTTTTTTTATCACTATCTAAAGATAGAGACATATCTTTACGATTATGATTATAAATGGGATTCCCTGTAAATAGAGTATCGCTAGTTTTTAAATAGTTTTTTGCATTCTCAAAACCAAGAAATACTTTTTTTGCACTGGATCCAAATATTCTAGTGACCAATCCTGGAAATGAATTTTGTTCATGTAAAAAATATGGCACTCTAAATATTTTAGCTATCTGAAGAGGTATAAATGAGGCATATCCACCTGTTGCAATTACTAAATTTGGTTTATTTCTTGCAAAGAAAAGACTCACTCTAATTAAACCAAAAAATAATTGAAATAATAATAAGAAATTTCTTGATATTGCATACAATGAAAAAGATCTATTAAAACCTTTGATTGGGATGAGAAGACTCTGAATATTTTCTGAATAAATTTTCTTAGACTCAATTCCATATTTTGATCCAATATAGTATAAATTTTTATTCTCTACTTTTTTTTCAAGTTCATTCTTGATAGCCATTAATGGATAATAATGCCCTCCAGTTCCTCCTCCACAAAAGATAATTCTATATTTATCCATCAACTCGGAGTCTCCATTTTTTAACTTTAAATTTTCTCTGTGCTTTACTGATATTTAATAGAATTGCCACCATTAATAGATTGATAATCAATGAAGAGCCTCCATAACTAACAAACGGCAGTGGAACACCTGTAACCGGTATAATCCCAATGACTACTCCAATATTTATTAATGCATAGAATGTGATACTTAATCCGAAGCCAATAGAGAGAATAATACCAAAAATATCATTTGATTTTTTAGAAATTTGAATAGCTCTAAATAAAATTATTCCGTAAGCCATCATTACTATAAAACCTGCTATAAAACCTAACTCTTCCCCAATAATAGCAAAAATAAAATCAGTATGAGTCTCTGGTAAATAAGAATGTTTTTGTATGCTTTCGCCAATACCCATCCCTGAAATACCTCCCTGTCTCAATCCAATCAATGCTTGACTAGACTGATATCCTACACTAGCTGAGGAGCTAGGATCAAGAAATGATAGTATTCTACCTAATGCATAATTTTTACTATTTAGTATAAAAATTCCAATTGCTCCTACAGATAATACACCTACAGTACCTATTTGTGGCAATGATACACCACCAATAAAGAGCAGGGTAAATACAATAGTCAGCAAAATTAGAGTGGTAGAGTTATCAGGCTGAATAATAATCATTAAGCAAATAGGTAAAATCCAACATAATGGTATTAGGATTCCCTTAACAAATTGATTCATATATTTATAATTTCTATCTATATAGTCAGCTAAAAATAAGATTACCGAAAATCTTGCTAAATCAGATGTCTGAAAAGAAATTGGTCCAATAGATAGCCACCTACAAGAGTCTCCATTACATCCTTGGACTTGAGTATATATTAACAGCAAAAATGATCCTACCATTAAAACAGGGGATAAATATTGTAGTTTTCTATAGTTGAAATGAGATGCAACAAAAAATACAAATAAACCTGGAATGAATTTAAATAATTGATTCTTTAAAAAATACATACGTGAAGCTCCATCAGTTACTTCGAGGGATTTTATCCAACTAGCACTAAATAAAATTGATAAACCAAAAATAACTAACACTATCACCGTACCTAACAACCATCTATCTTGTTTTCTTTCTTTAATATTCATGAATAATGCCTTTCTACTATACTTTTAAAAAAATTGCCTCTTTCTTCAAAATTTTTAAATTGATCGTAACTAGAACATCCAGGAGACATCAATACAGAATCTCCTTTTACTGCTAAATTAATTGCAGAATTAATTGCTTCTTCAAATTTCTCAACCTTTACTACTTTACATGATTCAGACAATGAATTATAGATATCATTAGATGCTTTTCCATAAGCAATTATAGATTTTATAGATTGAGAGCACTCTATAATCGCTGAAAAATCTGATTCCTTGGGAAGTCCTCCCATTATTAATACAATATTTTTATCTATAGAATCAATGGCGACTTTAACTGAAGCGATATTTGTTGCTTTAGAATCGTTGATAAACTTCACGCCATCAACTTCTTTAAATGTTTCAAATCTATGTTCTAAGCCTTTGAATATTTTTAATGATTCAAAGATATCCCTATCATCTAATCCTAGATGTGAAGCAATAGTAGCAATGCCTATAAAATTAGATACATTATGAATTCCTGATAATTTACAATCATCTATATGTAGATTTTTTTTGCTATGAACAGATTCTATACATCCATCTTCTAAATAAAATATGCTAAAATTCTTATCTAAGGAGTACGCTGTAAAGACCCTATCTCTTTTCTCTACTTCTTCACATAGGACAGGATCGTCATGATTATAAATTATTAAATCATTATCTTTCATATTTTTAAAAAGATTCATCTTTGATTTAGAGTAATCAATAAAATCTGCATATCTATCCAAATGATCTCTCGAAATATTTAAAATCATTGCTATTTCAGGTTTAAATGTATCAATATCATCAATCTGAAAACTTGATAACTCTAATATGCAAAAATCAGTATTTGATGTCTTATACTTATTTTCTTTATAAACAATTTCTGAGAATGGAGTACCAATATTTCCACTTTTTACAACGTTAAATTTTTTCTTTAAAACTTCATATAGACATGTCACTGTGGTAGTTTTTCCATTTGTACCTGTTATAGCAATAATTTTTAGATCTGATAACCTATAGGCAAACTCAATTTCGCTTATAATCTCTGTTTTACTATCTAATATGCTTTGAATTATTTCTATATCACTTGGAATTCCAGGAGATTTTATAATCAATTCAGAGTTAAGAATTTTTCTAGAGTGAACACCTAATTCAATATCAACTCCCATGTCTGTCAATTCTTTTATGTATAAATCATTCACATCTGACTTACTATCTGATACAAAAACATTAGCACCAAGAGAACTAGCTAACTTTGCAGCGGAATAACCGCTAACACCCAATCCTAAAATACCGATATTTTTATTACTCAAATTCATGATTCTATCTCTGCTTTTAGTATACATATAGAGTTTTTAGGTATTTCTTTTCCGCCTGGTACAGATTGAAAAATTATTACTCCATTACCCGTTAATTGGGCCTTGATACCTGTTTTATTTAAAATTGAGTATGCTTCCATAACGCTTTTACCATATAAATTTGGCATTTCTACCATTTGAATATCTTTAGATTTTTTAACATTTTTTTGAATCAAAATTGGATCAGATTTTTTAGGCTTGGCGGCCTTTTTAGATTTATTATTGGTTATTTCTGAATCAATATTGATAATTCTTTTCATTACCGACTTAAATACAGGTGCTGCTGACATAGAACCCCAATGATAATTTCTAGAAACTGATGCCCCATCAATCATGATTAATGCTAATAATTGAGGATTTTCTTTTGGAAAAAATCCTACAAAACTAGATAAGAATTCTGATTCTGAATATTGACCATCCACAATTTTTTTAGATGTCCCTGTTTTTCCAGATACATCCCACCCAGATAGTCGAGCTTTTTTTCCACTTCCATTTTCAACTGTATGTAACAACATGTCCTTTAATATTTCTGCATCTGACTGAGAAAGGATTCTTTTTTTAGATCTCTTTTCATTTTTTAAAATTGTATTATCACTTTTTTTAACTTCGTTAATCATGTATGGTTTCAATAAAAAACCTCCATTTGCGATTGCAGCATATGCCATAGCAATCTGTATTGGAGTAGCAGAAACTTCATATCCCAAAGGAATACTATGCATTGAAGATTTGCTCCATTTTTTAGTTTCATAAACTATACCACTTGCTTCGCTCATCGGATTTAAACCAGTTTTAGATCCAAAACCAAATTCTTTGGCTTGATTATAAATTTTATTTTGACCCAAAGACTCAGCAATCTTTATTGTGCCTATATTGCTTGAATAAGCTAAAATTTCCTTAACAGTGAGTACGGAATGCGGTTCAGAGTCTTCAATCATTTTTATATCATGAAAATTATATGGGCCTTCGACATTGTACTCATCCATTGGATCTATATCACTCTTAAGAGCTGCTGCAATAGTAACTATCTTAAAAGTTGATCCGGGCTCTACCATATCTAGAATTAGTCTATTTTTTTGATATTCCAATTCAAAGTCTTCTGGATTATTAGGGTTAAAATCAGGAACGCTAACCATAGATACTATTTCTCCTGTCTGAGGATTTAATATTATTCCCATAGCGGAGGATGCTTCAGTTTTTTCTATTTGATCAATCAATTCTTCTCTTAAAATTGCTTGATATTCTTTATTAATAGTTAAATAAATATCTGATCCATCTTCAGGCGCTTCATATGCTAGCGTAGGATCAGCAATACGTTTACCAAATCCATTTCTTTTAAAAACTCTTGATCCCGCTTCAGGCTCTAAGTGCTTATTATATTGAAGTTCTAGACCAGAAATTCCTACATCATCTACATTGGTAAATCCAACAATTTGACCAAATAAGTTTTCTTCAGGATAATATCTTTTATAATCTTGATTTATGACAAGTGCATCACCATATTTTGAATTCAATTTTTGACAATTCTGTATTGTCTTTTTTTCTAATTGTATATAGGATTTTTCGTTATTGAATTTAGAAAAATAAATACCTACATCAGTACCCGTACAATCAGATAGATCTCTTAAGAAAATATCTTTATTACTTATTTTTCTTGGATGTACTCCGATATTATAAAAAGTTAAATTCTGAGTAATATTATTTCCTTTCACATCAAAGATATTACCTCTTTTACCCTTAATCATCTCCACTTTCATTCCCTGTGGATTATCAACTCTATCTATGATTTGAATTGTAAATAATCTGTACACAAAAACAGCCCAAACAAACATAAGAATAGTACTTACAAATCGTATTCTATTTTTAAATTTTAGATAATTTTTAGTCATTGCTTATTTTCACGATAAGTGTCTCTGGCTTGCTTGCTATTAATCCAATTTTCTTTGCTTTTTTCGAAATAATATCTGCTCTTTTCATCTTCTCAACAGAATTAATTTTTAATGTAAGATTTTCATCTAACTGAGCTAATGTTTTTTGATTAAAATCAATACTAGCTTGAGTTTTATCTATCTCTATAAAAGCGGCTAAATACAAAGAAATCGTTCCTACCGTCAACACAAACATTAGAGTCCATTTTATATTTTCTCTTTTTTGAATTTGTGCTTTTGTTAGTCTTTTCTTTCTAACCAATTTTTTCTCCTACTCTCATTTTTGCACTTCGAGATCTTTTATTGTCAAATATTTCTTCATCCGTAGGTGTAAAAGGTTTCTTTGATAGAACTTGTAGCTCTTTATTTAATTTCAAATCTTTGAATTTATGTTTGACCATTCGATCTTCCATTGAATGATAGCTGATAATTACAATCCTGCCTCCAGGATTAAGAAAATTCATAAAATCATTTAAAAATGACTCTAAATGATCCAACTCATTATTTGTTTTTATTCTAAGTGCTTGAAAAATTCGTGAATATGTTTTGATGCGATATTTATAAGCTGTTTTTCTACTGATAATACTCACAAGTGTATCAGCATTTATTTCTTCATTCGACTCTTTGATTGCTCTGGCAATTCTAAATGAATTCCTTTCTTCTCCAAATTCATTAAAGATATTAGTCAGATCTCTTACCGATGAATTTTCGATAATTTCTTGAGCTGTCAAGCTATCATCCTTATCATCAAATCTCATATCTAAAGATGAATTATATCGATGAGAAAACCCTCTTTGATTATCTTCTAACTGAAAAGAAGAAAGCCCTAGATCTAAAAGAATTCCATCTACTCCATCAATATTAAGCCTATCGCAAGTTTCTTCTAAATTAGTATAACTAGAGTGTATTAATTCAAAATTATCGAATGAGGCTAATCTTTTATTTGCAATCTTGATTGAATTTGAATCTCTATCAAAACCTATAAGAAATCCTTTTTTTATTTCTTGAAGAATTTCAATTGAATGACCTCCAAGACCTACGGTACCATCAACATAAAATCCATTTTCTTTAATATTTAAATTATCAATTGATTCCGTCAGCATAACTGGATAATGGCTATAGCTCTCCGACAGAATTGAGGTCATCAGATATTGACCCTCCTAGAAAGATCTTCATAGGATTCTTCATCAATACTTTGTTCGGAATCTACCACTTCTAATGTAGCGTTATCCCATATCTCAATTTTATTTAAAACGCCTATAATGGTAATATTCTTTAAAATATTTGCATGCTCAATTAAATTTTTTGTTAGTATCAGTCTACCCTGATCATCTGAGGATACTATTTTAGCATGCCTTAAATGATTTCTTAAAAAAGTACGGTTTACCTTGGACAGAGAGGATAATTGACTTAATTCTTTTTCAATTTTTTCCCATTCACCTAAAGGATATATCCAGATACAAGAATCAATTCCTCTCGTTATAACAAATCTATTTTTATCCGACTTATCGAGCTGTTTGCGAAATATTGATGGAATATTGATTCGATTTTTTGAATCAATAACAAAATCATATTGTCCTGTAAATGTATATTGGCTACGCATAATAAACGGGAATTAAGGGAATTTGACCCACAATTCACCACTTATCTTACTATACATGCATCATCTATGTCAATAAATTTGTTATAAATTTGGATAAAAAAATGACTAAAAAAGATTAAATGATAGATCTATAAGTTAAAACTATCTATTTTTTGGTATATACTTTGTGATAGAGACTGATAAAGGGTCTGCTATAAGATCTATTTTTATGGGAAAATCATTAACTATACTTTTAGATAAATCAGTAAAAGTATTTTCAGAAAAAAATACTAATTCAAAATTAACTGTATTTGCTATTAAGAAGGTTTTTTCTTCTCCATTCCATATTTCAGAAAAAGAATTAGACTGATTAATGCTTGTATCGTCAAATATAAAGTACTCTTTTGCAGATGTACTATCTGAGTATTCAATATAATTTTCATTATTTGATTGAAATCGAATGGTTATTGGAAAAGAAAAAGTTTCTTCGCTTAAAATCTCTTCACTTCTTATGGCATATATTTGCTCTAAGCTAGATTTAGATATTCTAAGCTCATTCTCTTTATCGACATTAGAAATGTCCGATGAATTATTGAGTACAAAACTTAATACAACTAAGATAAAAAATATCGCTGATCCAATCAAAATATTTGGATTAAATATATTGTCTGTCTTTATGATATCAACAAATGTTAAACTTTTATCATCATCTTTTACTTTCTTTTTTCTAGTCCTTGGCTTACGATCAGATTTTTTTTGATTAAGAAAATTATTTAACTCTTCAACCCCTTCATCAATATCTACGCCAATTTCTTTAAGATAAGCTTTAAAAAATAGCCTTACATAAACGTTAGAAATTTCAGAAAATTTACCCGCTTCAATAGCCTTAAGGCTGACAATATCTATTTTAGTTCTACGCTGGATATCTTCCAGAGAGATTTTATTTTCTAATCTAAATTTTTTATATCTTGAATAGAAAATCATAGGCTGTCTAATATTTTTTTTATCTTACTCATTTCGAATTTCTTCAAGGGAAAACCTACAATATTATTGTAACATCCGTCAATATGTTTAATTAAAATATTTTCAGCATCTTCAATATTATAAGCACCAGCTTTATCTAAAACATCAAAAGACTCAATATAGTTTTCTATAGTAGATTTTGATAATTTTTTAAATGTAACGTCAGTTTTATCAAAAATACTCGTAACCTTTCCTTCAAAAAAAAGACTTAATCCGCTAATAACAGAATGAGTTTCATTGGATAGCTTATCAATAATCGTAAAAGCCTCACTATGCGAAGATGGCTTTCCTATAATCTGATTATTAAAATCAACAATAGTATCGCCCGCTAACACACAACTTTCTTTATGGTTCCTCCATATATGAGATGCCTTCCTCTGGGATATATTCAAAACGTAATCAATTGGTTTTAAATTATTGACATTAGACTCATCTATATCTGGTGATATGCATTGAAAATCATAACCTAATTCTCTTAGAATTCTCTTTCGTCTTGGAGAACTTGATGCTAATATTAGGCTCATTGTTTTAGTTATTTTTTTTGTAATTAAATTTAAATAATTTAGGGAGGATAAAATAATGGACCAAACTAAAATAGTTAAAAAGACCTATTCAAAATATACAGAGTCTCTTCCTGTTGCTAGAGATTTTTTTAATCGACCATTGACCTACACAGAAAAAATACTTTTCTCACATTTAAGCAAGCCATTAGAATCTATTCCAGAAAGAACAAAAACATTTTGTTGCATAAAACCTGATCGAGTAGCTATGCAAGACGCAACAGCACAAATGGCACTGCTTCAATTTATTAATGCAGGCATGCAAACAACTGCTGTCCCTAGCACTGTTCATTGTGATCACTTAATTACAGCTATTACTGGTGCAAAAGACGACCTAGATAATGCTCTTATTACAAATAAAGAAGTTTATAATTTTTTAATATCTGTTTGTGAAAAGTATGGGATTGGTTTCTGGAAACCTGGTGCAGGAATTATTCATCAAACCATATTAGAAAACTATGCATTTCCTGGATCTCTAATGATTGGAACTGATTCACACACTCCGAATGCAGGAGGTTTAGGAATGATTGCAATTGGCGTAGGTGGAGCTGACGCTGTAGATGTAATGACAGATTCTCCATGGGAAGTCAATTGGCCTGGTGTTATTGGAGTTAAATTAGTTGGAGAATTAAAAAATTGGGCTTCCCCAAAAGATATCATACTTAAGCTAGCTGGAATTTTAACAGTTAAAGGTGGTACTGGAAAAATTATTGAATATTTTGGAGAAGGAACCAAGACAATAAGCTGTACAGGGAAAGCGACTATAACTAATATGGGAGCTGAAGTAGGAGCAACAACTTCTTTATTTCCTTATGACAAAAAAATGTTTGAATATTTAGTTGCAACCTCAAGATCTGATATTGCATCACTAGCAGAAGAATTAAAAGATGACTTAAAAGCAGACGATGAAGTAGCAAATAATCCAGAAAAATATTACGATGAAGTAATTGAAATAAATTTATCTGAACTTGAACCTCATATTGTTGGTCCATATAGTCCTGATCTTTCTAGGAAAGTATCAGATATGCCATTAGCTATTAAAAATAATAATTATGATGATGATTTAAAAGTTGGACTAATTGGTAGTTGTACAAATTCATCTTATGAAGATATTGAGAAAGCTGCTCATGTTGCAAAACAAGCATTAGATCAAGGCTTAAAAGCTAAATCAGAATTTTATATTACTCCAGGTTCTAATCAAATAAAAGCCACTATGGATCGTGATGGATATACGGAAATTTTTCAAAAACTTGGTGGTAAAGTACTGGCTAATGCCTGCGGACCATGTATTGGACAATGGAAGAGATCTGGTGTTGAAGATGGAGAAAAAAATACTATTATTACATCATTTAATAGAAATTTTGCAAAAAGAAATGATGGAAATGCAGCTACTGAATCTTTTGTAGCTAGCCCAGAAATTGTAACCGCATTAGCTATAGCAGGTAAACTTAGCTTTAATCCTTCAAAAGATTCAATCTTAATGGATGATGGAAATAAATTTATGTTTAACCCCCCTATTGGATCAGAATTACCTGTTGACGGCTTTGAAGATGTAGATAGTAGCGACTTCTTAACTGGAACCTTAAATCCATCTGCAGAAATTATTATAGACAAAAATAGTAAACGACTACAAAAATTAGATCCATTCAAAGAATGGAATAAGAAAGATGCTAAAAATTTACGTATCTTATTAAAAGCTGAAGGAAAGTGTACTACCGACCACGTATCTCCGGCTGGACCTTGGTTAAAATATAGAGGACATCTTGAAAACATATCTCAAAACATGTATTCTGGTGCATTAAATGCATATACACAATCTACTGGAGAAGCAATAAATACTGACACCAAAGAAAAGGGCAATATTTATGAAGTTGCAAAATATTACAGCTCAAATTCTATTGATTGGCTAGCAGTTGCTGATGAAAATTATGGAGAAGGATCTAGTAGAGAACATGCAGCTATGGAACCAAGATTTATGGGTTGTAAGATCGTTTTAGCAAAAAGCTTTGCGAGAATTGCTCAAACCAATTTAAAAAAACAAGGTATATTACCTTTGATATTCCAAGATAAGTCAGACTATGAAAAAATTGAAGCTTTTGATACTATATCAACTATAAATCTAAACGAATTTGGTCCGACAAATAATATTGATCTAAGTTTGAATAAGCCAGATGGCTCTACCTACATTATTAAGACAATTCATACTTTTTCAGAAAATCAAATCTCATGGTTTAAGGCCGGATCTGCTCTAAATCTAATCGCAGATCACTTAAATTGAATACAATAGAAACAATTAACAAAGATTGGGATTTTGTTATTGGGATAGAAGTACATGTACAGTTAGAAACAAAATCAAAAATGTTTAGTACATGTGAATATACTTATGATAAAGATCCAAATACGCTTACATGCCCTACTTCTCTTGGATTGCCCGGAGCACTTCCTTCAATAAATGAAAAAGCTATAGATTTTGCTATTCAATTTGGTAGTGCGGTAAATGCTAATATACATTCCTCTTTTTCTTTTGCCAGAAAACATTATTTTTATCCCGATCTTCCAAAAGGATATCAAATATCTCAATTTGATAAACCTATTGTAACAGGAGGAGTTGTACCTATTTGGTGGAACGACAAACAATATGACATTGAATTAACAAGAGCTCATCTAGAAGAAGATGCAGGTAAATCAACTCATCATCTATCAAGCAATAGCAGTCAGGTAGATTTTAACAGAAGTGGTGCTCCGCTAATAGAAATTGTTACTGAACCTGTATTAACACATCCCATACAAGCAAAAATATTTATTCAACGAATAAAACAGATTGTTAACTATATAATGATTTCTAATGCTGAGATGGAACAAGGAAAATTAAGATGTGATGCTAATATATCTATTAAGAAAAAAGGTGTTAAAAAATTTGGTACTAAAACAGAAATTAAAAATATTAATTCTTTTAGAAATGTACAAAAAGCAATTGAATCTGAGATTAAAAGACAGCATCAACTATTAGAAGATGGACAGGAAGTAAAGCAAGCAAGTTTAACTTGGAATAATGAGAAAAATACTGCAGAAATTATGCGAGTAAAAGAAAATGCTAATGACTATAGATACTTTCCAGATCCAGACCTACCCCCAGTTACGATTGAAAATTCAAAGATAAAATCTATAAGAGAAATTTTACCTACTTTACCATTTGAGTTTGAAAATAAATGGATAGATAAATATAATTTTAAGCCAGAAGAAGCTATCACTCTTGCTAGTACAAGACATATTGCTTCTTATTTTGAGGAAATACTTAACTATGATGTTAGTGCTAAAAATGCCTATAAATGGATTACGGGTGAATTATTTCGACTATTTAATGAGGTGAATATCCCCTTTGATCACAATAAGGTGCTAGCTAAAGATTTAGCAAAAATTATCTCTTTGAGTGATTCAGAAAAAATAACTACAAACTCTGCAAAAGAAGTCTTAAGAAAATTATTTACCTCTAATGATTCGCTCAAAACTGTAATGAATGATGGAGATTATCTGGATAATAAAAGTAATAATGTAGAAGACATCATTGATAAAGTATTGAAAGAAAATCCAGGAGAAGTTATAAGATTTCAAAAAGGCGAAGAAAAACTGTTGAGTTACTTTATAGGTAAAGTAATGAAGGAATCAAAAGGTAAAATAAATCATAAAATAATTACTCAAGAATTGAGTAAAAAACTTAGAAATTCTTAAAATTTTCTTCCTTTAGCAGTTAATTCTCTAATCACAGAATCAATACCTTTTTTATCAATAGTTTTAATACCTCTTGCTGATACTTTAAGAGTAATAGATTTTTTTAAACTAGCTACCCAGAAAGTTTTTTTCTGTAGATTTACATCAAATCTTCTTCTAGTTTTATTGTTTGCATGACTTACATTGTTTCCATGCATTACTTTTTTACCTGTTACTTCACAAACTCTTGACATTTTTTAACCTTTTATCTTTGAAGTTTAATTAAACTCGGGCAAATTTAAACCAATAATTGAACCTAACAAACAAAAAGAATATGTTTGATTTAAATAAAAAAATAGAGATTGGATCTTTAAAGCTGGACTTCCCTTTCTTTCTAGCTCCTATGGCAGGAGTCACTGACTATGCATACAGAGTCATTGCGAAAGAATTTGGTGCAGGTATTGTTTATTCAGAATTCGTTTCAGCACATGGAATTATAAGAAAAAATGAAAAAACTCTAAAAATGATTGAATTTTCAGAATTTGAGAGGCCAATTGGTATTCAAATATTTGGAGATACTCCTGAAGTTATGGAGAAAGCTGCTCGATTAGTTTATGAGCAATTTAAGCCTGATTTGATTGATATTAACTATGGATGCCCTGTTCCAAAAGTAACTAAAAAAGGCGCTGGATCTGCAGCGTTGAAAGATCTATGCTTAATGGAAGATATCACTGCTGCAGTTGTTGAATCTGTCAAAGAAGTTCCAGTAACTGTCAAAATGAGAGCAGGTTGGAATTCTGAAAACATTGTGAGTACAGAGGCGGGTATAAAATTAGAAAAAATTGGTATCAAAGCTATCACACTACACCCAAGAACAACTGTTCAGCTCTATAAAGGAAAGGCTGATTGGTCTCTTATTAAAGAATTAAAAGAAAATGTAAAAATTCCAGTAATAGGAAATGGTGATATACAAACTATAGAAGATATTGAAAGAATGTTCTCATTGACAAGCTGTGATGGAATTATGATTGGTAGAGCCGCACTTGGGAATCCTTGGTTTTTTACTCAAATTAAAAAATATATGAAAAATGAAGATTTTAATGAGATAAGTATGGATGAAAGATTGGATGTTTGTAATAGACATCTAGATCTACTTGTTGAAACCCATGGAGAAGTTGTAGGTACAAATAATATGAGGAAACACTTCGGTTGGTACTTCAAAGGTTTTAAACATGCTTCTGGATTGAGAAAAAAATTAGTTTTAGTAAAGAATTATTCTGAAATGAAGGATATTTTATCTAATATTAGGCACTAAAAACGAAAGAGGAAATTATGGACAAAAATTTTAAAGCAGTAAATGCACCAATACTAGATTTTGAACCAGGTTCAAAACATAGAGAAGAATTAATAAAAGAGATTGAAAGACAGTCAAATAGACAAAAAGAAGTTCCAGTCATTATTCATGGAAAAGAATATTATACAGGTAATACGCAGACATGTACAAAACCTCATGATCATCAACATCTTCTAGGAACATACCATGAAGCTGGAGAAAAAGAAATTCAAATGGCGATAGATTCTTCTCTTGAGGCATGGAAATCTTGGTCAAACACTTCTCTTGAGTATAGAGCTTCAATTTTTAAAAAAGTTGCTGACTTAATTGATGGTCCATATAGATATAAAATTAATGCTGCGGCAATGCTCGATATTGGAAAAAGTGTTTTTCAAGCTGAGGTTGATGCATCATGCGAACTTATAGACTTTTTAAATTTTAGTATTGAATTTGCTTATAAGATGGAAAATACATTTACTCCTATTTCTCCAGAAGGAATGCATAATGCTTTGGAATTCAGACCTCTAGAAGGATTTGTTTTCGCTATTGCTCCATTTAACTTCTTTAGCATTGGAGGAAACTTAGCTATCGCTCCTGCTATTGTAGGTAATACAGTATTATGGAAACCAGCACCAAGCGCAGTTTATTCATCTCATGTGATTATGGAGCTTTATAAAGAAGCAGGTCTTCCTGATGGAGTAATTAATTTTATTCCAGGCGATGGTCCTAAAATTGGTGAGCAAGTACTTGCTCATAGAGATTTAGCTGGAGTACACTTTACTGGATCTACTAAAACATTTAAACATTTATGGAAAAGTGTATCCAATAACTTAGATACATATAAAAGCTATCCTAAAGTTGTTGGTGAAACCGGAGGAAAAGACTTCTGTATTGCTCATGAATCTGCTAATATTGATGGTCTTGTGACTGCAATGGTAAGAGGAGCATTCGAATATCAAGGACAGAAATGTTCTGCTATGTCTAGAGCTTACCTCCCTTCTACTAAATGGGACATCATTAAAGAAAAACTTGTAACACAAATTGCTACCATAGAAGTAGGACCACCAGAAGATTTTAAAAACTTCGTTAATGCAGTCATCGATGAAACAGCGTTTGATAAAATATCTTCATATATAGACTATGCAAATGAATCAAGTGATTGTGAAGTTCTATGTGGTGGAACATATGATAAGTCAAAAGGCTATTTTGTTCAACCCACTGTAATAGTGACTAGCGATCCTCATTTTAAAACATTAGAAGAGGAAATTTTTGGTCCTGTATTGACAATTTATGTTTATGATACGGATCAGTGGTCAGAAACTTTAACGCTAATCGATTCAACATCTCCTTATGCACTAACTGGCTGTGTTTTCTCTGAAGACAGAGATATTGTAGAAGAAGTACGCTCTACATTAAGATTTTCAGCAGGAAATTTCTATATTAATGACAAACCAACTGGTGCTGTTGTAGGACAACAACCTTTTGGTGGAAGTCGCGCTTCTGGTACTAATGATAAAGGCGGATCTATGCTGAATCTTTTAAGATGGACTTCACCAAGAACAATTAAAGAAACCTTTGAACCACCTAAGGATTATCGCTATCCTTACATGGATTAATATGAAAATTCACGAATACCAAGCCAAAGAAATTCTTAAAAAGTTTAATATTCCTATTCAGGAAGGTTATGCTATTGATAATAATACCGATATTGACGATACTATTAAAAAAGTACAAACTGACTTTAATAGTGAAGCTGTAATTGTCAAAGCTCAAATTCATGCTGGAGGTCGAGGAAAAGGTGGTGGAGTAAAATACTGTCCTACTTTTGAAGATGCTCAAGAGGCTGCCAACACAATCTTAGGGATGAACTTAATCACTCACCAAACAGGACCAGAAGGCAAGATGGTTAATAAGATTCTGATTACTCAGGCCTTAGATATCCAAAAAGAATATTATTTTGCTATCACATTTGATAGATCTAAAAATTCTGATGTGTTTATAGTGTCTACCGAAGGTGGTGTTGATATTGAGGAAGTAGCCGAAAATAATCCTGAAAAAATTATTAAATCATGGATTGATGATTCGCCCAATGCTTTAGAGAATGCAGTAAAAGAAATAATCGCATCTTTATCGCTTGAAAAATTTGAAAATGTAGAACAGATGTTTAAAGATTTATATACATGTTATATCGAGTCAGACTGTTCCCTTCTAGAAATTAATCCTTTAGTATCAACAACTGATCAAGAAATTATCGCTCTTGATGCAAAAGTAGATATTGATTCTAACTCTCTATTTAGACATCCTGAAATTGCTGCTTATCATGACAAATCAGAAGAAGATCCGCTAGAGCTACAAGCTGCTGAATATGGATTAAACTATATTAAACTAGATGGTAATGTAGGCTGTATGGTTAATGGCGCAGGATTAGCCATGGCTACAATGGATATAGTAAAACATTGTGGAGGTGAACCTGCAAATTTCTTAGATGTAGGAGGAGCTGCGAACGTAGAAACCATTAAAAATGGTTTTAAAATTATCTTATCTGATAAAAATGTAAAGTCTATTTTAATCAATATATTTGGTGGGATTGTGCGATGCGATAGAGTAGCTAACGGTGTTATACAAGCTGTAAAAGAATTAGAATTAGATGTTGTAGTTGTTGTAAGACTACAAGGAACGAATGCTAAATTAGCGAAAAAAATACTTGATGAATCTGATATTGAATTAATAAGTGCAGAAACAATTAATGAAGCTGCAACAAAAGCTGTGGAGATGATAAAATAATATGTCAATTCTATTAAATAAGAATACAAATATACTAGTTCAAGGAATCACTGGATCAGAAGGATCATTTCATGCAGAGCAAATGATTGAATATGGCTCAAAGGTTGTTTGTGGAGTTACTCCAGGAAAAGGTGGTCAAACAGCAACAGAAAATAAATTACCTGTATTTAATTCTATTCATGATGCAAAAAAAGAATTTCAAGTTGATGCTACTGTTATTTTTGTACCTCCAAGATTTGCAGCGCAGGCTATTATAGAGGCTATCAAAGAAAGTATTGAATTAATAGTGTGTATATCTGAAGGAATTCCTGTCAGAGATATGGTTACGGTTAAAAATATGCTAGATAAATCTTCTAGCACCTTAATCGGACCAAACTGTCCTGGATTAATTACGGCAGAGGAATCAAAAATTGGAATTACGCCAGGATTTATATGCAAAAAAGGTTCTGTAGGTATATTATCAAGATCTGGGACGTTGACATATGAAGCTATTGATCAAGTAGTTAATGTTGGACTAGGCATTACAACTGCAGTAGGTATTGGAGGAGATCCAGTTATCGGTTCAAGCATGATAGATATACTAAAACACTTTAAAGATGATAATGACACAAAAGGTATTGTTATGATCGGTGAAATAGGTGGAAATATGGAGAATGATGCTGCCAGATGGGTAAAAGAAAATTTAAATAAACCAGTAGTATCTTTTATAGCAGGTCAAACTGCTCCAAAAGGAAAAAGAATGGGTCATGCTGGAGCCATAATATCAGAAGGATCTGAAACAGCTGAAGCTAAAATTAAAATACTAAAAGAATGTGGAATTTCAGTAGCAAATACAGTATCTGAAATTGGCATTACAATGAAATCACTAATAGGATAAAATATGAAAAATACACTAGCAATTATTAAACCAGATGCAATGATAAAAGGTCATCTTGACAATATCAGGAAAGATATTCTAGATAATGGATTTTCTATTATTGAAGAAAAAACTTTACATCTTTCCAATGAACAAGCTTGTGCTTTCTATGACATCCACCAAGATAAACCCTTCTTTGATGAGTTAGTTAAATTTATGACCTCTTATGAGTGCCATGTAATGAAACTAGAAAAAGAAGATGCTGTTATTGAGTGGAGAAATCTAATGGGTGCAACAGATTCTCAGAAAGCTGATCTTGGAACGATTAGACAAAAATACGGTACTGACATATCTATGAATGCTACACATGGCTCCGATAGCAATGAAAACGCAGATAAAGAAATAAGATTTTTCTTCAATGGTTAGATACTTTTTAGTATTCTTATTTTCTTTTTCTACAATTTATGCTCAAGAACTAAACGATGAATGGCTAAGCACTGTTTTAGAAAAAAATATATCTGCTGATCAAGCAGAAACGTTAGGCGAAGAAACAAATAATATATACTATACTATACAAGTAGCAGCTAAGACTACTTTTGCAGATGCACAAGAAGTGTTAAAAATATTGAATAATAATGATTTTGAAGCTTTTATAATAAAAAATGACTCAAATGAAAAATTAAAATATCGCATTAGATATGGAAATTTTTTATCTAAAGAAGATGCTTCTATGACTGCAAATGATATTAAAAATGAACTAGGATATGATTGCTGGATAGCTAAAATAGAATTATAAAAATTATTTTATTTCAAAGATTTATTTGTTTATATTGACGCTGGTTAAGGAAAGAAAATGTTACCTAAAAAAAGACAGTCCAAAACAAGATCAAAAAAGAGAAGAACTCACTATACTTCTTCCCTAGTGCATACAGTTACCTGTAAAAACACTGGAGAACAACATCTACCGCATCATGCATACTATCATGATGGAATCCTGTACCATAAAGGAAAACCAGTCGATCAGAACTAATGAATGATTGCTTTATTTTTTCAGGACAAGGTTCTCACCGTCCTGAAATGGGATTACAACTTTATAAACACTCCATATTAGCTAAAGATAAAATTGATTTATCTAATCAAATTCTTGGATATAATATCTCTGATATCATGTTTAACAACAATGAATCCATTCTCAGACAAACAAACCATGCCCAAGTAGCAATTTATATTTATTCCTGTATTATTTTTGATATTATAAAAAATACTGATCATACACCTGCAGTAGTTGCGGGACATAGCCTTGGTGAATTCTCTGCTTTATACGCTAATAATACCTATACATTTGAAACAGGTCTTCAAATTGTAGATGTTCGCGCAAAAGCAATGCATAGGTGCGAAAAAAATACTGAAGGTAAGATGAGCGCTGTGATAGGAATGAGTAAAGAAAAAATTTCAGATATTTGTAAAGGTACAGATACTCAAGTAGCTAATATTAACTCGGATCAACAAATTGTTATATCAGGTTCAGCAGAATCTATTGATCTTGTAGCTGAAGAATTGAAGGCTAACGGAGCAAAACGTATTATATCCCTTCCTGTCAGCGGTGCATTTCATTCAAAATTAATGTCTAATGCAAAACCTCAATTAAAAGAAGTCATTTCAAATGCAACATTTAATGAACCAAGTATTCCTATTGTATCAAATTATGATGCAACACTAAGATCTAATCCACATGAAATTAAAAAGGCCTTAATTGAGCAAATTGATAGTCCTGTTTTATGGCTTGATAGTGTTAAAAAATTAGGTGAAATAAATAATAACTTTATAGAGATAGGTCCTAAGAAAGTATTATCAGGAATTGTCAAAAAAATAGATGAATTGTTTCATATTTCTAGTTTTAATAGCTATAATGATATAGAGAAATATTTACATGTTTAATTATTCAAGTAAAACAGCACTAGTTACAGGAGCATCAAGAGGTATTGGTAAAACAATTTCTATGATGCTGGCAGCCAATGGAATAAAAGTTATTGGAGTAGCTACTTCAGAAGAATCTCTTAAATCAATACAAAATATTGATAATATTATTCCTTTTTGTTGTGATATTTCAGATGAAAAGTCTATAGAAAAATTATATGCATTTTCAAAAGAGCATGTTGATTCGATTGATATCTTGGTAAATAATGCCGGCATCCATATGGATAATATTTTACTGAGAATGAAGACAGAGGAATGGCATAGAGTTTTAGATGTTAATCTAAACGGACCTTTCTATTTAACGAGAATTCTATTGAAAGATATGATTAAAAGCAAAAGTGGTAGAATTATCAATATTTCTTCTATTTCAGGTACTGATGGGAACAAAGGACAAAGCAATTATTCTGCATCTAAAGGAGGATTATTAGCATTTACAAAATCACTTGCTAAAGAGGTAGGTCGAAGAAATATTACTGTAAATTGTATTGCTCCAGGAGTAATTGAAACAGATATGATTTCACATTTAACAGATACGATAAAAAATAATTACTTGGATAGAATTCCATTAAAAAAATTCGGAAAACCAGAAGATATTGGAAAAATGATTTTGTTTTTATCTTCCGATGAAGCCAGTTATATTACTGGACAAACATTTTATATAGATGGTGGAATATCACTAAATTAGATAGGAGAAAGAATTATGTCATCAAGCGATAAAGTAAAAAATATTATTATAGATAAATTAGGTGTCGATGAATCAAGAGTGATTGCTGAAGCAAGTTTTCTTGATGATTTAGGCGCAGATTCATTAGATACTGTAGAATTGATTATGGAATTTGAAGAAGAATTTGATTTAGACATTCCAGATGCAGATGCAGAAAAAATTACCACTGTTGGTGCTGCATTCGAATATGTTAACAAACACGCTAAATAATCTTGTCAAATAGAGTTGTTATTACTGGAGAAGGTAGTATCTCTCCTCTGGGATTATCATCCAAAAATCTTTGGGATAATCTCATTAACGGTAAATCTGGTATCAAACTAATTGAAAATTTTGATACCGAAGAATTCAATGTTAAAATTGGTGGAGAAATCACTGATTTTGATCCTCTATCTTTTTTTGAACATAAAGAATCCAGAAAGCTTGATCGCTATACTATGTTTGCTATGATAGCTGCAGATCAAGCTATTAAAAGTTCTGGACTTGATTCTTCAGATGTAGGTGTAATTCTAGGTACCGGTGTCGGCGGGATGAATACATTAGAAGAAGAACATACTAAGTTATTAAAAAAAGGCCAAAGAGGTGTATCTCCTCATTTTATACCAAAAATGATTCCAAATATTGCAGGTGGTCAAATTGCTATCAAGCATGGATTTCATGGACTAAATTTTTCTCTTTCTACTGCATGTTCTTCTGCTAGTGATGCTATAGGTATGGCTTACAGACTAATTCAATCCAATCAAATACATGCAATGGTATGTGGAGGGTCTGAAGGAGGAATAACTCCTTTAACCTTATCTGGCTTTTCAAACATGAAAGCTTTATCAAAAAATAATGGAGATCCTAAAGGTGCATCTAAGCCTTTTGACAAAAATAGAGATGGGTTTATTATGTCTGAAGGATCAGCTATGTTAGTTTTAGAATCATTAGATAATGCACAAAAAAGAGGTGCTAATATTTTAGCAGAAATTATAGGCTATGGAATTACAAACGATGCTTATCATATCACTCAGCCTCATAATAAAAGTACAGGTGCTACAAATGCTATTCAACTAGCATTGAAAGATGGTGGTATCAATAAAGATGAAGTAAGCTATATCAATGCACATGGGACTTCTACATATTATAATGACATGCTAGAAACTCAAGCTATCAAACAAGCGTTTGGACATACTACAAATAATCTATTAATTAGTTCTACAAAGTCTATGACAGGCCATATGTTAGGTGCTACAGGCGCAATCGAAGCAATTACCTGTATATATGCCATGAATCATGGAATCGTTCCCCCTACTATCAATTATGAAACTCCTGATCCTGAATGTGATTTAAATTATATTCCAAATAAGAGTATTGAATCTAATCTTACTATTACAATGAGTAATTCTTTTGGATTTGGTGGACATAATTCAGTATTAGCTTTTAAAAAATTCTAAGCTAATTCTTTTTTAAGCATATCAACTGACTTAATCGCAGTAATATCTACTTCATTGAAATGACCACACCAATAACTTAACCAATCGATATAGTTAATAAGGTAAAATAAACCACTTATGTCGCTCTTAAGATCTGTTGGAATTTTAATATGATGATTATATAGAATTTTATCTTTCAATAATTTACTTGTAACATCCATACGTTTAATATTTGCAGGCCAAGTAATGTCAATCCATATCAAAGAAAATAAGTTCTTATCAATTAACTTACTCTCCCAGCCAACAATTTCATTATGATTCATATCCGGTAGTGCAACATTATAAGATAGCATCTTACCATTTTCATTAAATTGGCATTTCAAACGATATCCAATAGAAAATAAATCTTCTTCACTGACAATAACAGGAAAAGTAGAATGAATTTTTTTAGCTAGTATATATGCTTCGCTATCTTCTTTAGAAAAATTGTCAGAATATTCTTGAAGTAAATCAATATTTATTAATTCAACTAGCCCGTCTTCTTCAAGTAATTTTATTAATACAGTTAAAGTATATCCTAATATTGATCTTGGCGGAAAACCTTCAGGCATAATATGATAATCATGACTATCATGCTTTAATTGTTTTAAAAGCTTACCTCCAGAAGTTATTCCAAAAATATTATTCGTAAGAGCTGATGCATGCTTATAATATGAAAGTGTTTCTTCCGTGTCTCCAGAATAAGATGACATAATTAATAGAGTATTTTCATCGATTATAGCAGAAGGAAAATAATTTCTTTCTACAATAATCTCTAAATGAGGAAAGGTATCTTTCATTATCAATCCTGCTTGAGCAGAACCGCCCATACCTGCAATTACTATTCTATTAATCTTATCTAAGTTGATAGATAAATCTTTAGTATTATTGATTGCGTCAAATATTTGAACTGGAAAATTTTTAATTTTTTTATACATATTATTTCTTTCGTTTTAAGATCATATTTAACAATATTGTCATATCATTGTGAATCGTGCTAGGTAAAGATTTAATTATATTCTTACATTTATTTTCAAAATTTAATAATAATTTATCTGCCTTCTTAATTATATCTGTATCTGTATAATAATTTCTAAGTATTATTTTTTTTTCTTCCAAAGAAGCATTTTCAATTTTTTCTTGAACATTATTCCATTCACTTTTATCTGAATCTAATGCTATACTAGATAAAATTGTCTTTTTACCTCTCTCAATATCAGAATCTGTTCCTTTGCCCATATTTTCTGAGGAAGTTGACATTTCAAGAATATCATCTTGTATTTGAAAAATAATACCAAGATTTCTTCCGAATGTTTTTAATTCAGATTTGAATTGTATGTAATCATCACTGATTAAGGCAGGTATTTCAAAGCAAAGTTCAAATAAGGATCCTGTTTTTTTCTCACTCATTAAAATATACTCATTAACAGATGCATCTCTTGATTCGAATTCCATATCATATGCTTGACCTTCACAGATTTCTAATATTACTTCATTGTATCGTATTAAGATATCTAAAGTGTTCTTTTTTATCTTTCCAATAAATATTGGTCCAAGCGCCCCTAAGCCATCTCCAGATAATACCGCATGTGCATTATCCCATTTTTTGTGGATAGTAGGAACGTTATGCCTTAAATCATCTCCATCCATAATATCATCATGTACTAGTGTGAAATTATGCAATAATTCTACTCCCATAGCACCATTCATGGTATCTTTTGAATCGGTATTAAATACATCTCCTAAATACTGGACAATAAGTGGTCTTAATCTTTTACCCTCAGATTTGATAATATATTTAATAGGATCATAAAGATATGATGGACCTTCCATTTCTTGAAGCTTATTTAACTCCTCTGAAAAGAGATCTCTATATTCTTGAATATTTTTATTGATCACTTAATTTTTCTAATATTTTTTGCGTGTCTTTATAGCCATCTTCAGCTGAAGGTTCTCCCGCTTGATAAACAGAACAATGAGGCGTTTCATGCATTATTTTTGCTAATGGATAATCGTTACCACCCTCCATCGTTCTATCTCCTATAAAAATATATTCTTCATCAGAATAAAATTTCTTAACCTCGCTTAAAACTTGAGATTTATTCATTCCTTTAGGTGTAATATCAATAGATATTTGCCCGCCTATAACAGCATCAAGATTATCCCATTTAGCTATAATTTCATTGGCAATACTTGCTCTTTCTTGAGCCTTTACATCATATTCAAAATAATCTAATCTCTCATGCAAAGAACAGTCTCTTCCAATAATGCTAAAGTTTAACATTGAACCTCTGTCTTCGATATGATTTCCAGCTCTTAGTGGATATTTACTATTTTTCATTTTTTCTTTTAAAAAAGAAATTAAATCTTCAGATGGTTTGAACTCATGATTATAGGATAATTTGCTATTTAACCATAATTGATTTCCTCCACATGTAAATACTCCCTCAGAAAAATCAAGGATATATTGAGGAACTTGTTCTTTAATTTTTTCTAGATCACTTCCACTTACAAGAAAAAAAGTGTTTTCTTTTATCCATTGTGAAAAAAATTCTTCAAAGCCTGGAGTCATTTCTCTTCTTGAAGGAGTAAGTGTTCCGTCCATATCAAATATGTAAATTTTTTTGATTTTTAATCCCCTTTTTTAAATACTTTCAAAATATCTTTTAGCCTCTTTTTTAATATGAGGTGATAAATAAATTGCTGATATCATAGTTGGAAAAGCCATTAAAGCAAACATTGCATCTACAATATTAACGGCTAAATCTAAGGATAGCACAGAACCAAGAACAAGTGTTATAACATAGAAAATTCTATAATAAACCTTTGAACCTGTACCAAACAAATAAGATGCACACTTACATCCATAATATGAATAACCAAACATAGTTGATAAAGCAAAGGTTGCTACTGAAAAAATCAAAATAAAGTCACCTACAACACCAAGATGATTAGCAAAAGATTTTTGCGTTAGTGTGACTCCAGAGAATTCTCCTGTCATCCAATCTCCCGATAATAAGATAACAATTCCTGTAATGGTACATACGATAAGTGTATCAATCACTGGACCAATCATTGCTACAAGACCCGATCTAATTGGTTCATTATTTTTAGAGGCTCCAATAGCCATCACTTCAGTACCCATTCCAGCTTCATTTGAAAATGCAGCTCTTCTAAATCCTTGGCTAATAACAACAGCTGTTCCTACAAATCCTCCGGCAACTGAACTCCCATTGAAAGCACTAGTAAAAATTAAATTAAAAATTGATGGTACTAATGCAATATTTGAGAATACTATAAACAGTCCAGCAGACAGATAGATAAGTACCATAATTGGGACAACCTTAGAAGCGACATCCGCAATACGTTGTAACCCTCCAAAAATAACTACTGATACTATTAAGGCAATTACAATTCCTATGGTTAAATCTAATGGAATTGCTGTGGCAATATTTGGATTAGCTTTAATTAGCTGATCTGATAATATTTGAGTTAATTGATTTACTTGCAGTAAAGATAGACAACCAACAAGCCCAGCAATACTAAACCAATATGATAAAAATTTAAATTTTTTACCCATCCCTTGCTCAATGACATACATAGGTCCCCCCTGCAATTCATTATCAGAATCATATCCTCTAAACATAATACCAAGAGAGCATGTAAAAAACTTAGTCGCCATACCTACTATAGCACTAACCCACATCCAAAATAATGCTCCAGGTCCTCCTAAGGATATAGCAACTGCTACACCAGCAATATTACCTATTCCTACCGTACTTGATAGAGCTGTAGATAGTGCCTGGAAGTGTGAAATTTGACCCTCATCATCTGGGTCATCGTATTTACCTAAAAGGATATCAAAGGCATGCTTAAAGTATCTAAATGGAGTTAGCCGTGAATAGATTAGAAAAAATATACCTCCACCAATTACTAAATTGGCTACCCCAAAGTTCCCCCAAAGGAAATTTGATAAATTTGCAAAAAAATTATTAATTAAATCCATGATTAAGTAAGTTAACAATATAATGAAAAAAATTGACTATTATATTCTTAGAGAATTTTCGATCACATTTTTATTTGTATCTCTATTCTTTACGCTAATATCACTCATTGTTGATATTTTTGAAAACTTAAATAAGTTTATCGACAACGATGTGACTAACGCTATTTTGATTGAATACTATATCGCCGCTATCCCTTCTATGATTAGCGTTACTATCCCTGTCACATGTCTAGTAGCATCTGTATTTACTTATGGTATGATGGTACAAAAAAAAGAATGGTTAGTATTTAAGTCGTCTGGATTAAGTCTCTATCGATTATCAATGCCTGTACTAGTTTTAGGATTACTACTAAGTATTGGATCTTTTTTCTTTGACAATACTGTTGTTATAAAGAATAATAAGGTACAAAATGAATTAAAGAAAAATTATTTACAAAAAAATAAGAGTGCTCGTAAAGATAAATCGGTATTTGAAAATATATATTTTCAAAAGAATCAAAGTGAGCTCATTGCAATCGATAAATATAATAGTATGAATCAGGTCATAGTAAACTTAAATCTTATTGAGCTCAATGATGGAAAGATGAGAAAAAGAATTGATGCAAAGAAAGGTGTTTGGAATGGAGAAGAATCAAAATGGGAATTAAGAAATTTTTCTATTAGAGAATTTGATAATACTGGATATGAAACTATCCTCGCAAGATCCAATGAAGATTCTTTATTGAGTTTAAATTTTTCTCCTGAAGATATCACGCAAACAAGTGGGTCATCAGAAGAGCGATCTTATAATGAGCTTAAGAGTCAAATTGTAACATTAAGAAGTAATGGTGTAAATACATTAAAATGGGAAGTTGATTTACATTATAAGCTTGCATACTCATTTATTAGCCTTATTGTAATCTTTTGTGGTATACCTTTATCCGTATTTAGATCTAATACAACATTAGCATTTGGTGGTGGACTAAGCTTAGCGACAATATTTGCTTATGTAATTATTTTAAAATTTGGCCAATCTCTTGGTTATGCTGGAGTACTTTCACCGTTTTTAGGTGCATGGTTATCGAATATAATCTTTGTAAGTATTGGGCTATACTTAATGATTAATGCAAGAAAATAGGTTGATGAACAAATTAAACAATCCTTACGCTACAGCACTTGATGGATTAATATTAAACGATCCTGTATCTGCTTTTTTTGATTTCTGTCGTGAGCGAGAAAAAATTCGGTTAGCAAGAGAGAGAGGTGATCCATTTCCATGGACAAATGATCCTATTTTTCAACAAGCTCGCTTCTTAAATGTCTTTCGAGAAGATGATCGTGGCAGCAAAGCCATTCTATCTTTTGCTAAAGACTTAGAAAAAGATTTACCTATGTTAATTCATGCTTTATTTTTTGCTCGCTGGTGTAACAAGCAAGAAACTTTAGATGAACTGTCTTCAGATATATTACTACAACCAGAAAAATTGCTTAAAAAACTAAAATCCTTCGATCCTTGGTGCAACCTTCCTGCCTATCCTGTTGAGCCGATATATTGGCAAGGAACACAGCATTCACGATTAAATGCAGCCACAACATTATTTGGAAATATTAAAGAATCACTAACTAAAATTATTATAGAAGCTCAAGGAGATGTAATTAAGGCTACCAATGCAATCAATGTTCATTTCAAAATGCAAAATGACTTTCCTATTTTTATGGCTGTTATTGATTTGGCTTGGTTTAGACCAGATATTATCTATCCAACAAGCCATGTTCCAACAGGTATTGGCGCAGTTACCTATCTAGACCGATTGCAAAAATATCTTGGATTAAAAAATCATCAAGCAACATGCGAAAAAATGATTGCATTGCAAAAAGAATACTGGCCAGATGCCAAACGATCATTTCAGCCTATTGATATTGAATATCTATCCTGCGAATGCAGAAAATATTATAGTTATGTTAATGGAACAAAATTATTTGAAGGAAAAAATGTCTTTCAACCCATTAACTTGTGATAAAAATAGCGTCAAAAAAATGAGTTTTTGATATTTCACCGATCGCCTTTGCAATCTGCATCATTTGTAAATGATGACTTGCTCTGTCTTTGTTGGGTTCTTCTATATTGTATTTGTTGAAACGCCAATATGATGTCGCCACTGCCGCATATCGCACAAACAACTGCAAGTTTTCTTTTTCTATCTTTGTTAACGGCCTGACTTCCTCATAACCACTAACCAAGGCGCGTGCCTTATCCAGATCTACCGTAATATCGTTTACGCAAGTACCCAGTATACCCATCCCTAATTCAAAGATCAGATAATAATGACAGGCTTCTTCAAAATCGATAATAGCTTTGAATTCTCCCGGCATACTTGACAATGAATTAAATAACAAATTATCATAAAACAAATCTCCGTGAATCAAACCGCGGGGTAAATTCTTCGCGATATTCTGCTCCAGATAGTCAATTTCTTTAGCCATCCAGTATTCATATTTAGTATCAATATTCAAACCCATAATCCTTGAAAAGAATTGGCGTCCATAAGGATGGTTTGTCGACAAATAATCTGGTGGAGGTATCTCATTCAATCGAGCGGCTTGTCTGCCGACTTGAGATAACATGGTTTCATCCAGTTCCTCAATAACCTGACCTTCAATATAGTCTTTAAGCATCACTGGTTTGACCCTATCGGCCGTAGCAAAGGTAGTTATGATCTTACTGTTTACTGGTGATATCAGACGATTACAAGGCACATTGTGCGCTTCAAGAAATAACAGCAACTGGCCCATTTTAAATACTTCGTCAAATTCTTTGTCATCGCAAACCGTTAACACATAACTGGCTTGTTGGGTTTTCAATATATAGCTGGAATTACCATTGCCACCATCAAGCGATGAAAATTCTATGATTTTCAAATCATAATTTTCAGCCAGCAAGTGGATGTCTTGTTCATTTAGTTGTGTGTATGTTGCCATAGTTACTTGTTAAGAAAAAAAATAACCTTGATCAAGCTGAAAAACTATCTTGATGTTATATCGATTACAGTTTTTGGACCTGCATTGAGAACGTCAGAGTCTGAAATATCAAATTTTATAAAATTCTTATTAAACAAATTAGTAAGCATATTACCCGTTTTATAATATTCTTCTAAATTATTCCAACCTTTATGAGGAACTAAAAAATCATTGTCTAGCCCTTCAAGATCTAAAGGGATATCAAGATTGAAGAATTTGTCTTTTACTGAATTGGTAAAATCTAACTTACCATTTGTAATTAAATCGATGATATGCTTTGTAAGCTTGAGATCAATTCTTTTGGAACCTAAGGTTGCACTAGATCCAGACCAACCGGTATTAACTAAGTATATTGGAACATCATGCTTTGCTAGTTTTTCTTGTAACAACTTTGCATAGACTAATGGACGTAGTGTTAAAAATGGCCCACCATAGCATGGAGAGAATGCTGCTATATGGTCAACTATTCCTGTTTCAGTTCCTGCCATTTTAGCGGTATATCCACTGATAAAATGATACATTGCTTGATCTGCATTAAGCTTAGCAACTGGTGGCATAATACCATAAGCATCACATGTTAAGAATATCACTGCATTAGGATGGGGTCCTGCACTAGGTAACCCTTTAGAACCTAAAGAGTTTTCAATAAAATGAATTGGATAGCATATTCTTGAATTCTCACTTTTAGCATTATCGCTAAAATCTACTTCTTTTGTTTCTAGATCATAAACAACATTTTCTAGAAGTGTACCATGTTGAATAGCATTATAAATTTCTGGCTCTTTATCTTTATTTAGATCAATTGCTTTTGCATAGCAACCGCCTTCAAAATTAAAAATTCCATTATCAGACCATCCATGTTCATCATCTCCAATTAGTGGTCGATTAGCATTAGTACTCAACGTAGTCTTTCCCGTACCAGACAATCCAAAAAATAATGTTGATTCACTTAAATCTTTTGAAACATTTGCAGAACAGTGCATTGATAACACATTTTTAAGTGGCAAATAATAATGCATAACAGAGAAGATGCCTTTTTTCATTTCTCCAGCATATTCTGTTCCACCAATAATTGCAATTTTCTTTTTCAGATTAAATACAATAAAGTTTTCTGAGTTCAGTCCATACTCTTTCCAATCCTGTTCTTTAACATCATAAGCATTGATGATGGTAAAATCAGGAAGGAAACTTTCTAATTCTTCTTTTTTAGGCCTAATAAACATATTATTTACAAACAAAGATTGCCACGCTTTCTTGGTTATCATTCTAACATTAAGACTACTGTCTTTATCGTCACCAGCAAATCCATCAAATACATAAAAATCATTATCTAGTTCATCATATGTTGCAATAACCTTATTTAGTAAGTGTTCAAAGTTTTGTTCTGAAATTTTTTGATTAACATTGCCCCACCAAATATTTTCAGATGAACCTTCTTCATCTACAATAAACTTATCATTTGGAATTCTTCCAGAAAATTCACCGGTATCTACCATCAATGAGCCATTTAAACCAATTACTCCCTCTTTTAGAGCAATAGAGTCTTCAATAAGATGATCGGCGCTAGAATTACGTTTATACTTACTGTTATGGATATTTAAATAATCTAGATTCATTTTTCTCCTCTTGGATGAGATTTTTTAATAGTCGCCTGCAATTTTCCAAGACTAACATGCGTATAAATTTGAGTAGATGCTAGGTTTTCATGTCCCAACAAAGACTTGATAGCGCTAAGTCCAACACCGCTATTTAAAAGATGCGTAGCAAAAGAATGCCTCAAAGCATGAGGACCATATGAATTTAAGGTTAAAGTTTTTAAATTTTTCATCACTAAATATTGAATGTTATATCTTGATAAATTTTTGTTATTTTCATCGACGAATAAATTATTATTGAAGTTTGTCTTTATCAAAGGATATTTTTCTAAAATTGTTAAATATCTAATGATTAGATTTTTTGTATCTCCATCAAAGTTTGCCAATCTTTCCTTACTGCCCTTACCTATTACTTTAATTGTCTTTTGAGAAAAATTGATATCTTTTAATTTGATTGACTTGAGCTCTTGTAATCTTAGTCCAGATGTAAAAAATAACATTATTAAAGACTGATTCCTCAATTTGATGATGTCAGATATTTTGTTATCACTATTAATTTTATCTAAAACTTGTAAAATTTGATCCATTGACAAAAAAGTAGGGATTGATTTCTTGTACTTTGGAGAAGGGTAAGATTTTACTTCATTCAATACAATATCATCTATTACTCCTTCTGCATGCAAAAATTTATAGAAGGTTCTAAGCGCAGAAAGTACTCTAGAAAAAGAACGAGGACCCATCGAGTTAGTGACACTTGCTTGAAAATCAAAAATCAGCTCTTTGTCTATCCTTAAATAATTTATTTTTTCTTTTTTTATAAAGAGAAAGTATCTAGTGATATCTCTATTATAATTAATGATAGTTTGCTCAGAATATCCTCTTTCAAGCTCTAAAAATAAAAGAAATTCTTTGTGATGATCTTCAAATCTCATCATTTAAAATTGCATTATAGATAATATTAAAATCTTTATTTGGCTCTGCAGAAAACTTTACTCTTTCTAGTGTTGAAGGGTGTTCAAATTCTATTGAGTGTGCATGTAAGCAATGGCCTTGAACTAATGAAAAATAATCATCTAATTTGGTTTTAGTCTCCTTCATAAACTCTTTAGATTTTTTAATTCCACCGCCATATAGCTCATCTCCAAAGATAGGAAATCCAGATTCTTTGCAGTGCACTCTAATTTGATGAGTTCGTCCTGTTTTTGGAAAAAAACGTACTGCAGACAAGTATTCTCCAGATTTGATTAATTCAAAACGAGATAAAGCTTTTTTTCCAGTATCTGACGATTCAAATTGGATAGGATTTCTTTTATTTCGATTTAAAATATTGTCAATTACCCCAGACTTCTCTTTCCACTGACTCCATGTTAATGCTATATATTCTTTTTGAATAGTTCGAGCTTTAAACTGATCAGCGATCTTCCAATGAGAGTAATCATTTAGGGGAATAATCATTATGCCGGTTGTGTTCTTGTCTAGTCTGTGCACAATGCCAGGTCTTGATGGGTCTATTGCATCTTCTAATTCTTTTTTAAATCGATGCAGAAGGATATTCACTAATGTCTTATCATAATTTCCTGGAGCTGGGTGCACTATAACCCCCCTAGGCTTGTTGACAATAGCAAAATCTTTATCTTCATACAAAATATCTAATGGATGATCCCAACTTTCTAGCATAAATTTTTTTTGATTTTCTTTTTTTGAAGTATCAATATCTATTTGATCGCTATAGCTTAATCTGAAATTTTTTTTAACTATTTTTTGATTGACTAGAATGGATCCATTAGAAATCATCTTTTGGATATTAGTTCTTGAGAATTGAACTAATCTTTTAGATAAAAAACTATCGAGCCTTTTTAGCTCATCGGATAAAGAGACAGATATTTTCATAATATATTTACTTCTTAATGATTATAGAACTATACAACAAGAATAACAATCCTATTGTTACAGACGAATCTGCAACATTGAAGATATACCAATGAGCTCCATTAATATGAAAATCTATAAAATCAACTACATAGCCACGAAATATTCTATCTAAAATATTTCCTATAGCTCCCCCTATGATAAGCAATAAGGCAATCTGAGATGCACTATCTTCAAACTCTTTATTTTTAAGAAGAGATATCAAATAAAAAGTTATCAATATCGGAAATACAATGAAGAAGATTTTTCCTCCAGGAAAATTAATTCCAAATGCAATTCCCTCATTTCTTATATATGTAAAATCTAACAAAGAAGGAATTACTACAAATGAATCGTATAGATTCATTTTAGTGTGAACTAATATTTTGGATAATTGATCAATTAAAACAATAAAAAAAGGTAAAAAAAAATTCATACTAAATTTAATTTCTTCTTCTGCTTGCAGAAAACACCTTTTGTTGCGTTTGGAACCTCTAATAATCTTTCCTTTGCAATTAAAGGAGTGTTAGGACATTCACATTTTCTAGGATCACTTTGAGAGACTTGGCATATACCGTACGTACCATCTTTAATTCTTTGTAATGCTTTTTTTAAATTAACAATATAGTCTGATTCGCGGGACATTAGTAAGAAGCTCTTTTCTACCTCATGCGCTTCAGTTCCTTCGTTATGATCTTCTGTATTATTCTCTAAAAAAACAGAGCTTTTACTGGATGATGTAGAGCGAACAGCATGAATATTTTCACTGATATCACCCATCTTATCGTTTATATTTTTTTCAAATTTTGCTAGTTCTGATTTTGAATATTTTGTTTTGGCCAATTGAATTCCTCTTTATAATTTTTTTCTTAATAAAATGTCAAATTTTTCTGATTTATACTTAAAGACAGAATTATAGTCAGAATTATCCAAACTATCCACTATATCCGTACATAAAATTTCATTCATCAAATATTTTTTATGCCTATCTATAGCGCTATTTATATAGGTAGAAAAAGTTCCCGATAGTACAATCCTATCATCTACATTAAAATCTGCTTCTTTTCGCATCACCTGCACATGTCTGATTAACTCTCTAATCAACCCTTCGGCTGCTAAATTTTCATCAATTTCAGTACTTATAGACACTATAACATCATTTGAAAAAAATGCTTCCTCTTTTTCGTGTCCTTCAATTTGAATAATAATATCTTCTTTTATAATATCAAATTTTTCTGAAGATATTTTTTTATTATTTAAATATTTGTCCATTACATCATATTGATCGAGCGTTGCAATATACTTAATTACCGTTTGCATCTCTTCGCCAAACTTAGAAGATAAAATCTTAAAATTTGGTTTTATAGAAAAGGAACCCATATCCTTTAAGCTTGTTGTGATTGATATTGTCTTGATATTTAGTTCATCTAAGATAAGCTGTTTTTGCTCTAATATAAACTTGGTCAGCATTGGATCATTTTCATATATTTTTAAATCTGAAAGCGGTTGCCTGACTTTAATATTAGCTTTTTTTCTTGTGGCCCTACCAGATTCAATAATCTTTTTAAGCGTTTCAACTTTCTTCAACAAATCCATATTAATTTTATCATCATTGTGTTTTGCATACGAAGATAAATGAATACTGTCATGATTTTCGCTTGGATCGTCTTGTGAAATGTTAAGATACATGCGCTCTGTAATAAATGGTAAAATTGGAGACAGGAGCTTGATAAGTGATAACAAAACATCGTAAAGTGTTTGATATGCTACAAACTTATCAGTATCATTTTCACTTTTCCAGAATCTTCGTCTGTTTCTTCTAATATACCAGTTAGATAAATCATCGATGAATAATTCAATTTTCTTTACAAGCTTATCTGCTTCAAATTTATCATAATGTACAGTAGACTCTTTTATTAATAAATTTGCTTTTGAAATAATCCACTTATCTAACAATGTTAGATCTTTTTCATCTATATCTTGTGAGTGCGGTTTAAAATTGTCTAAGCTTGCATAGGTACAAAAGAAAGAATAGATATTCCAAAAACTAATTAACCGTTTTCTGACTTCGTCAGCCTTATCATATCCAAATAGTAAATTATTTTCTACATTTTGTCTTGCATACATCCACCTCATTACATCGACACCCATTTTTTCAGCAGCATCATCGAACCAAATAGCATTTCCTGAAGACTTATGCATTTCGTTTCCGTCTCCATCTTTTACTAATGCGTGACCAAGTAAGGTTTTAAATGGAGCTTGATCTTCAAGAAAGGATGACATAGCTAATAGAGAATAAAACCAATTTCTAAACTGACCAGGAAAACATTCTGTAATAAAATCAGCTGGAAACCATTCATTCCAATATTTTTTATCCTCAAAATATTTCAATGTAGAAAAAGGAACAATTCCTGCATCAAGCCATGGATTACCAACATCAGGAATTCTAGTACCAATTAATCCTGTTTCAGGATGTTTAATCTTTACATGATCAACCCAAGGTCTATGAGGACTATTTCCGTCAAACTTTTCCCATCCTTCGACAGATAATTCTTTCAATTCTTCTCTTGACCCTACAACATGAAAACTTCCATCTTCAAAGGTCCAAATTGGTAGAGCTAATCCCCAAAAACGTTTCTTTGATATCATCCAATCGCCCATATTGTCTAACCAGTTATGCTCCCTATCTTCTCCCCATTCTGGAATCCAATCGATATCGCTGACAACATTTTTAATTCTATCTCTCCAATCCATATTTATATACCATTCATCTACCTGCTTGAATACAAGCTCATCGCCTGATCTCCAACAATGAGGATATATATGAGGATAATCTTCTGCATACAATAATAGATTTCTATCTTTTAAATCTTGTATAATTTTTTTAGCAGTATTAGGGTCTGTAACATTTAATCCAGACATAAAATCAAATCCATCAAGAAAGTTTGCTTGATTATCAATAGGTGATATTTCTACAAAACCTTCTTTTTTACAAATTTTGTTATCTATAGATCCACAACCGCCTGCCATATGAACAATACCAGTTCCTTCTCCTTCTACTACCATGTCTTTACCTTCAGAGTCTTTGCCTCCATCGATTACAATATGACATTGTATAGGTGTCAATTCATCGCCTTTTTTATCTTCACCTATATTTGGATAGCCTCCAGCAGTTTGCTGTGGCTCTAGATGGTCGTATGGACCTTGATAGGTCCAACCAATCATATCTTCACCTTTAATAACTTCAAGAACCTTATATCCACCTCTTTCTTTAAATATCTGATCTAAAGTTTTTAGCTTTGGTACTCCATCAATCCAATTCTTCTTTTCTGTAAATTCTTTGCTTAATCGTTGAAATTTTAAATTATTTTCAGCAACATAATAAATCGAATCATCTGTTAGTTGAATTTTTGCATAATTTATTTTTTTATTTACAGCGACAGCGATATTTGATGAAAGAGTCCATGGAGTTGTAGTCCAAATTAATATATGTTCATCTTGTTTGTCTTTTAGAGAAAATTTAACGAATACACCTTTGTGAACCGTTAGCTTGCGTCCCTCAATAATTTCCATTTGAGAATAAGAAGTACCTGATCTTCCAGACCATGGAACAACATCCGTACCTCTATAGATTTTTTTCTCATTAAATAATTTTTTTAAAAAAGCCCATATAGCATAATTGTTTTCATCAGACATGGTATAGTATGAATTTTCCCAATCCATCCAATAACCCAATCTTTTTGATTGTTCAGTTTGAACATCTGAATACTTTGTAACACGCTCTTTACAGAGTTCAACAAATTTTTCTATTCCAAGCTCTTCAACTTCTTTCTTTGATTTAATGCCAAGCTCTTTTTCTACTTCAATCTCAACCCATAATCCTTGACAATCAAAACCATTTTGATATCGAAGTTGATAGCCATTCATTGACTTATATCTTTGATAAAGATCTTTCAATGTTCTGCCCCAAGCATGGTGAACACCCATTGGATTATTAGCTGTAATAGGACCATCTAGAAAACTCCATTTTTCACCTTCAGAATTCTGAATTACTAATTTTTGAAAAGTTTTATTTTTTTCCCAGAAATCAAGGATTTCATGTTCATTGGATACAAAGTCTATTTTTGGATTTTCTTTTCTTATACTCATGATGAATTAACTATGAACTTATAAGAAATGTTGAATTATTGCAATTTGATTAGAATTTATCTTCTAAGTGTTAAAAATCTAGATGCATTACCACGTTTTACTAAGAATAGAATTTTTGTATCTTTTTCATATTTAGACATTTCAGCTTTAAACATTTTTAGATTAGATATTTTTTGTCTGCCTATGCGAGTAATTAAGTCTCCCTCTTGCATATCTGATTTTTCTGCAATACCACCCTCTACAACATCCACCACAACTACTCCTTCAATATCAGAGTTTCTAGAACTTTTGATGTCATATTTTTCAATCAAATCATTAGTAATATCCAATACAGATAATCCAAATTCATTATAAGCGTTCTGAGTATTACTTGCCATTTCATCTCCAGATCTTTCTTCAAGCACGACATCGATGTCTTTAACTTTACCTTCCCTAGATATAGTTAAAGTTATTTTTGCACCGGGATTAGTGCTAGATACTAAATTTTTTAATTCAGCACCATTAGTAATTTCTTTTCCTTCAAAATTGATAATTACATCTCCTGATTCTAATCCAGATTTATCAGCAGGACTTCCCTCTACAATATCACTAACAATAGTACCTTTCCTAGACTTAAGATCCATTGTATCATAAAGATCTTCACTGATATCTTGCATATAAATACCTAAAAAAGAACGTACTACGTAACCTTTAGAGATTAAGTCGCTCATTACTTTTGTAACTATACTTGATGGAATTGCAAATCCTATCCCAGCATTAGATCTTCCACTACCTGAAGCGATTGCTGCATTAATTCCAATAAGTTCGCCATCCATATTTAGTAATGCTCCTCCACTATTTCCTGGGTTAATAGCAGCATCTGTCTGTATAAAGTTCTGATAAGTATTACCGCTACCTCTCATTACATTATTCCTACCTATGGCACTAATAATACCTGCAGTGACCGTGTGGCTAAGCGATTCAGAAAAAGGACTTCCAATAGCTAGCACCCATTCTCCAACCCTAATAACTTCAGAGTCTCCAATTGGTACTGCTTTAATATTATCTGCTTCGATTTGAAGGATAGCCAAATCAGTACCTTGATCTAATCCTACAACCGTAGCTTTAAAAATTCTTTTATCCATTAACTCTACCATAATTTCATCAACAGGCTTGTCGCTTCTTTCATCAAAAATAACATGGTGATTAGTAACGATATATGCATTCTCTTCATCTACAATTACACCTGAACCCAATGATTTACTTTCAAATTCCTCTGGAACAGATCTGCCCCAATATTTATAGAAATTTTGTACATCTTCATCCATGGTTATTGTATTGGTAGTAGTAATTGTAACAACTGATTCATTCACATTTTCAGCAATATCAGCAAATGAATTGCTAAACTGCTTGAACATAGAGCCTTGAGAAAACAAGGCTGATGATGCAATCAATATTATAAATATTTTTTTCATATTTCTTTTATTTGAATGGAAACGTAAGCAATAAGTTCCGCACTTAGTTTAATCCTTCTTGTAAAAATCTTTTAAACTCTTCCACGTCTCTAGTCATACCAGGAAATTCTCCAATGACTAAATCATTTTTATCTAAAATAACGTAGTAAGGCAAGGCTGCAGTTTTGAATCGATTAATTTGATAGTCTCTCTTTTCAAGATAGTTATCTCCAGAATCAGTATATAGACTAACTAAAACAAAATTTGACATTATATCTTCTACCGATTTCTTTGCAAAAACATTTGTTTCCATCCAGCGACAATTAGTACAGGTGACTCCAGTAAAATCTATAAATATTTTTTTATCATCTTGATTAGCTAGAATAAAAGCATCATCTAGAGAATAAACCCAATTCAAATTTGATTTAACTTTTTTTGGCGGAAGATAAGATTCAATATTTCCATCGATATTATATCCAAAATTTCCTGCTAATAAGTAAGAACCCAGTATAAAAAAACTTATAGAGGCTAATGCTCTTTGATAAGAAACTACTATCTTAGAATCATGTTTGAATCGAACGATTCCTACAATATAGAAAGCGCATAGGAACATAATAATTGCCCAGCAGTAAAGTACAATCTCATAAGTGAATATGTCCCACTGCCATACTAAATCTGTATTACTAATAAATTTAAAAGCTGCTGCTATTTCAAGAAATCCCATGATCACTTTTACAGAGTTTAGCCAACCACCTGATTGGGGTAATTTTTTCAAATAATGTGGAAAAAGAGCCAAAAAGAAGAAGGGTGACGCAAAAGCCAAACTAAATACTAGCATACCGATGATAGGCCAAAACCAATCACCTTGTGAGGCAGCCACTAAAATTGTACCCATAAATGCTACTGTACATGTAAAAGAAGTAAGAGTAAAAGTTAGTGCCATGAATAATATACCTGCATATCCTTCAGAACTTTCTCTCTCCAATGAAAAACGTTTTAATGATTGAGGAATCTCAATTTCATAAAAACCAAAAAGTGAAAAAGCAAAATAGATGAATAAAAAGGCAATAAATAAATTTACATAAGGATTAGCGGCAAGCTGTGTTGCGCCTGAGGCGCCAAGAAAAATAGCTAGCAACATACCCAATAATGTGAACGTCATAACAATACCTAACATATAAACTGAAGCATCTTTAATAGGCGAAGTTTTTTTGTCTTCACCTCTTTTCAAGAAAAAAGAAATTGTAATAGGTATCATTGGAAAAACACACGGTGTTAACAGTGCAGCAAATCCCATGATTAGTGAGATAAGAAGAAATCCTCCAATGTCAGAATCGTCTAGCTCTAAACGATTAAATACAGAGTCTTTTGAAAAATCAAAACTATTGACTGTAAACTGCTCTCTTATATTGCCACTTTCCAACACAAATTGAACAGTTTCGCTATATTCATTCGGTGGATAACATAGATTTCCTGTACAAACCTGATATTGAACTGTTACATCAAATGAATATATACCATTAGACAAATTTTTATCTAGAATAATAGGCACTTTAAATAAAGGATTGCCTTCATGATACTTAGTAATATTATCAAAGCCTTCATCATATGTTACAATAGGATCTGGTTCTATAATTCTACCTGTCTTAACAATTTGATCTGATATGATATTAATAACTGTTGGTTCTGGTCCTTCAGGTACATCATAAATTGCATAAATATGCCATTCATCTTCAATATTTGCTTGAACCTCCAAGATAACTACTTCACCTTGATTTGTATTATTTATATTGAATTTAAATTCAGCAGGATCGCTAAACTGACCGAATAAAATAGAAAAATATGCTAATATTGGAATTATTTTTTTCATTAATGTCCTAAGAAGCTAATCTTTTCTTTAGCTTGCTCCAAAATGTTTCTTTAGGAATTTTGCTGATATTTTCTGTCATAGAATCTAGTTGAACTAATAATTTTTCCATTTCAGATTCTGCTGCATTATATCCATTTTTAATAAATTCTTCAGTCTTATCAAAAGCAGACCAATGTAAGTTTTTATGTTCAGGACTAATAACAAAATCAGACTGTTTTAGTAGATAAGAATTTAAATGTAATGTGGATATATCTCTCGCTCGATTAGTAATTTCAAATATATTATCGGGTTCCTCATTGGTATCAAATGCTCTACTAATATTTACTGCAATAATAAAATCACATTCACCTATTAATGGAGGTACGGGTGTTGGAAAAACAATTCCACCATCAAGCAGCATTCTATTATCTATATATGTTGGCTCTACAAACCCAGGAATAGATGAACTCTTAACGACTGCATCGACAACATTGCCCGATTTATAGAGCATTGGTTTTCCAGAAATCAAATCTGTAGCAGTAACAATTAGAGGTATTTTTAAATCACTAAACTGACTATTAGCAAATAGATTATTTGCAGCTTTTGCCAATCTTTCATTCTTGACAAGTGACTTCCTAGTTGAACTTACCATTAGTATATATTGATTTTTCATTTGCTTGAATACTTGAGAAAAAACTGAATCATCTTTTTCATTGTTAGGTATATACCTAAACCCTAAATCTTTAAAATCTTCACCATTAACATGTGCAGTATATTTTTCTTCTATGATATCAGCATTGGCATGAGATGCATACATAGCACCAATCATTGATCCGGCGCTAGTACCTGATATAACATCGGGTATAATACCTCTATGCTCTAAAGATTTTAATACTCCTATATGACAAGCACCTCTTGCTCCACCCCCACCAAGGGCTAAACCAATTTTTAGATTCTTATACATTCAATCTCTCTAGGTTGCATCCGAAGCAATAATATTGCTTCCAGGTTTAATTGCTGGAATGTCTTTGACATGATCTGGAATATTATTTTTATCAAAAATTTTTGCGGCTTGTTTAGTGATTGCAAAAAAATTATCATGTAAATGAACAGGTGTAGTACTTCTATCAACAATGATACCAATACCTACAATATTACCTTTATGTTTATTGATTAATTCGGAAACTTCCTTGATAGAGCCTCCCGTACTAAGTACATCTTCGATAATAAGAATTTTTTCATCAGGATTTATTTCAAAACCTCTCCTAAGCTCCATTTTACCATTAACTCGTTCTGAGAATATTGTTCTTTTATTTAATTGTCTTCCAACTTCAGTACCTAGAACAATACCTCCAATTGCAGGTGAAATCACTTTGTCAATTGACAGATCTGAAAAATGAGATGATAAAATATCTGCAAAAAATGATAAGTACTTCGGATATTGCAATACCTTAGCACACTGAAAATAAGCATCACTATGCATGCCCGATGACAACACAAAATGGCCATACATTAGTGCTTCAGTTTCTTCAAAAATCTTTATATAATCTTTATCGTTCAAAATGTAACCTCATTTGATTTACAAAATTGTGTGCAGCATCATGAATACCTTGATAGTCATTATCTCCAGGAAAAATTATAGATCTAGACACATTAATCAAGGTTGATTCTGCATAATTATTATTAATCTTAATAACATCTTCAAGACTACCTCCTTGTGCACCAATACCGGGAATAAGAAAAGGCAAATCGTTTGTATTTCTTACTTCGCTCATTACTTTGCTATTGGTAGCTCCAACAACTAAGCCAATATTGTTATACCTATTCATATTTTTTGACAATTCAATTACTTTATCAAAAATACCTTCCTGAATATAGCTAGCAGATGCGTTTGAAGTCCTGCAAAGAACATAAACTCCTTTATCTTCACGAGAACAAAATGGCTCAATAGCCTCTTCTCCCATATATGGATTTACAGTTATAGCATCACAATTAAAATGATTAAAGAATGCATTGGCATAATGATTTGCTGTATTTCCAATATCACCTCTTTTAGCATCAGCAATAATAATATGGTCACTTCCAATCTCTTTGACTAGTTCTTCAAGCCATAAAAAACCTTGAGATCCCCACTCTTCAAAAAATGCAAGATTTGGCTTATATGCTGCTGCTACATCTTTTGTAGCTGATACAATCTTAAAAGAATAATCTTTAAGTTCTTGAATTGTAACATCAGAGTTAAAATATTTTTTATCAATATCGATTCCGACGCATAGATTGGAATTTTTTGCTTTTATTGTATTGTGTAGTTTTTCTTTAAAAGATATCATCGGCGAAATTTAACCTAATTAACATTATCAAACAAATGCCTTCATACTAGATTGAAAAATTTTTAATATTCATCACAATGCGCAATCCCGAAAACTCATCAAAAACAAAAATTATTGCTTCTACTAACGTTTTTCAAATTGAAAAAGTTGAAAAAGTTGGTAAAGCAGATTATCCTCAGCTTATAGAAATATCCTTACATCTAGCTAAAGAATATGGAAGACAAGCTGTCCTTACAAAATCAACTATTGAGAAATATTTTAATACGGATAAATCTCTACCATTTATTGCAAGATATCAAGATGAAATTATTGGCTATATCATCGGAATACCATTAGAAGAGTTACGTCAAGAATCCTGGGCAGTCAATGATGAGAATTTTGGCAAGTACAACACCTTATATACTTATGCTTTTGTCATTATGGAAAAATATAAATCTAACGGCTATGCGAGAATGCTAAAACGAGTATATCTTAGTTGGGCTCAAAAGAAATCTAATATTAAATATATTACAGGTCATGTGATTACCGGCACATCAAACACAGCTGATAAAAATATGACTATAATTAGTCGTATAGATAATTGGCAAGGTACTAAAAAATCTTTTGAATACTATAGACGTTCATTTGACATTAAAGATAATGTTGAGTCTATTAATAGCCCGCCTTTAGAAATTACTATTTAGATTTAGCTGTTAAGTAACTTATCAGAACTAAAGCGCTTGTTGAAATTGTTATTGCAGGAATAACAGCTTCATCTAAGCTCCAAGCATTTCCAAAATAAACCGTTGCTATAACTCCAGATAAAATAGATGCTATTGCACCATACTTCGTTGCCTTATCCCAAAAGAATGCTGCTAATAATGTAGGGGTAATTGCTGTACCATAAATTGTAAATGCATAAAGTGCTTTTTCAAAGATAGTTGTATCTGCAGCAAACATTCTTGAAACCCAATATGAGAAAAATCCTAATAATAATACTAGTATTCTGCTAAGCGTTACAATTGTCTTATCAGAATATTGCTTATTAGAATATCTTAAATAAATATCATTGATTAGAATTGTTGTTGGAACCAGTAAAAATGAATCTGCTGTAGAAATAATAATACCTATGATAGTGGCTAGCATTACAGCCCCAACGAATGGTGGCAAGAAATTATAAGCTGCATAAATTAATACATGTGATTCCTTTGCGATATCAGTAATCATACTTGAACTGATCCAAGCATTTGCTATGATAAGAGACTCTAGTAAAATAACTGCAAAAAATAATAGATAGGTTGCTTTTTTTGCAGACGCAACTGAATCGCTAGCAAAAAATCTTTGATACATATTTGCATCACCAAGGATTAATAAAAAAGACGGTAAAGTAAAATTGATTACATCTGTAAATGAAAGAACGCCAAATATTGACATGTTATTAGGCATACCTTTATTTGCAAAACTAGTGGTCATACCATCAAATCCTCCCGCTTGAAAAAATAGAATTGGTAACGCAATAATAAAACAAGTCACCATGAGAATACCATTTGCAACGTCTGTATATGCAACACTCAATAAGCCAGCTAAAACTGTATATGCAACAATGAACAAGGCTGCTATTATCGTTGCTTGGTCTAAAGTCAGTCCTGCCCCTAAATTATCATGAAATATAGTATAGATTACTGCACCGCCAGCATTAAACTGGTAACTAACAATTACTAGGTAGGCAGTAAGTAGTGCAATAACAGATAGAATCATTGCTGTGTCTCCAAATCTGGATCCAATAATTTCTGGTACAGTTAATTTATGAGAAGCTCTCGCTTTCCCTGCTATCTTTGTTAGTGCTAAAACGCCAAGCATTCCACCAATAGGTAACAAAAATCCAGCTGCACCTATCTCAAATGCCTTCCCTGCATTGCCTAATACAGATCCTGTACCCATCCAAGTTGCTGCCATAGTTCCGACTAGAATCCAAGGTGGAAGAGATCTTCCAGCTACAGCAAAATCTTCCTGATTTTTAATAGAATCTGATTTGCTAAGCCCAATTAAAAGCAAGCCAATTAGATAAATTCCTATAATTATGTAATAAATCATTGAAATAACTTAAACATAATCCATATATTTGTTCTTAATTAATGCAATTACATTGGAAAATAATTATTGGACTAGTCTTAGGGACCATCTATGGAATAGCTAGCGCTATCAATGGCTGGTCAGATTTTACATCAGATTTTATATCTCCATTCGGAACAATTTTCTTAAATCTATTAAAACTTATTGCAGTACCATTGGTAGTGTCATCACTTATAACTGGAGTGGCATCTCTATCAGATACAAAAAAACTTTCTCGCATTGGATGGAAAACTATTGTTTTATATATCAGCACTACTGCAGTAGCTGTTAGTATAGGATTAATTTTAGTTAATGTTCTTGAGCCTGGATCTTATATACCAGAAAGCTATCAAGAAAGTTTAAGTAGTGAGTATGTTGACAAGGCTACTAGCAAACAAGAGCTAGCAAATTCTATTCAAAATAATAGAGGACCTTTACAGCCTTTAGTGGATATGGTTCCAAGTAATATGTTTTCAGCTGCATCCAATAATAGCAACATGCTTCAAATAGTATTTATATCTATTATTTTTGGAATCGCTTTAATTGGTATTGATCGAAAATTTTCACAACCCGTATTAGCATTTCTAGAAGGTATTAATCAAATGATTATAAAACTGGTAGAAATGATAATGTATTTTGCACCATATGGAGTATTCGCATTAATAGCTAAAACTATTAGTTCTGTTTCTGGTGACATTTCTCAAATTGGAAGTATCCTATCTGCATTATTATTCTATATGGGAGTGGTAGTCTTAGGTTTATTTATCCATATGGGTATTACATACATTACGATATTAAAAATGTTTACTAATATAGATTTAAAACACTTTTTCAAGTCAATGGCTCCGGTTCAACTATTAGCATTTTCAACCAGCTCAAGTGGCGCTACTTTACCAGTTACTATGAAACGTTGTGAGAAAGATTTAGGAGTGTCAGAAGAGATATCATCATTTGTTTTACCTTTGGGTGCAACAATTAATATGGATGGTACTGCTCTATATCAAGGGGTCGCAGCGGTATTCATAGCGCAAGCAATTGGTATGGATCTAACATTTGCAAATCAATTTACTATAGTTGCAACTGCTGTATTAGCATCTATTGGAACTGCTGCTGTTCCTGGAGCGGGAATTATTATGCTAGTAATTATATTGGAAGCTATTAATGTTCCTAGTGAAGGAATTGCTTTAATATTGGGTGTAGATAGAATCTTAGACATGATTCGTACTGCAACTAATGTTACTGGTGATGCTACTATTGCGTGTGCAATGGATTCTTTAGAGAAATAACCCATTCTTTATGCTTATCTATAATTATATCTTTAATATTTGATAACTGTAACGCTCTTGTTGCAGATACCATAATCGCCTCAGGAAAAGATTTTCTTAAATAGTTTATCCTTTCTTCGTTAACTATATCAACTTTATTAAATATATACTGAGAATCAATTTCATTGGCTCCAATTTCTTTTAATACGCTTTGTATAGTGGCAATTTCATTATGTAGGTCTTTAGAGTTTGCATCTAAAACAATTAAAAGCAAGTTAGAGTCGACTACTTCTTGTAAAGTTGACTTAAAGCTAGCGATAAGATTATTAGGTAGATTCCTAATAAAACCAACTGTGTCGCTCATTAATACATAATTAGAACCACCAATAAAGAGACGTCTAACTGTAGTATCTAAAGTGGCAAATAATTGATTCTTGATTAATACATCGCTTTTAGTGATTGCTTTCATAAGAGAAGATTTTCCAACATTAGTATAGCCCACAAAAGAAGTCCTAAAAAAAGATTGTCTTTTTTTACTTTGGACTCTTCTTTCAGAGTCAATACTCTTCAATTTCTTTTTAAGATTTGATATTCTTTTCCTAAGAATTCTTCTATCAACTTCTATCTGAGTTTCTCCTGCACCAGCCCTTGTTCCGAACCCACCCATTTGTCGCTCAAGGTGTGTCCACATTCTAGTCAAACGAGGTAATTGGTACTGAAGACGAGCTAGCTCTACTTGAGTTTTAGATTCTTTTGATTTTGCATTCTTAAAAAATATTTCAAGGATAATTCCACTTCTATCAATGAACTTCATTTTTTCGTCTAATTTTTGCAAGTTCTTTGTCTGTGCAGGACTTAAATCTTCATCAAATACTATATAATTTGCTTTTAATAATTTTGCTTGCTCTACAATCTGTTTTGCTTTTCCAGATCCAACAAAATATGCTGGATTAATGCTATTCAATTTTTGCTCAATAACACCACAGACTTTTAATCCTAATGTATTTATTAGTAAAGATATCTCTTCTATGCTATAGTTGTAATTTTTATCACTTTTCCATATTCGAGGTGCTACTACTAGCACTTTATCTGTCTTAGGATTCATCGGTAAGCAATCTTTGGAAAAAGACTCTATTAAATATATCGCTGAGTACTAGATTGAATGAATTGTTAGACCAATCAGAATCTATTTTTGTGGTTAAGAAGAATATCTTTCCTCCCAAAACTTCTTTTTCTAATAATAATGGATCCTTTGTAGAAATCATTATTTTAGTAAACTCTTCTTCAACGTTTTTAAGCTCAAAATATCTATACAATTGAGAGTTATCAATCAAATCTCTAGACTGAAATGAATGCTCATTTAAGAATCCTTCATCTGTCATTGAAAAAAATTGATTTCTTGATGAACCTCGGATAGCTTTGACCTTTGGATAGCCCAAGCTATAAAATAATTTATTATTTTCTATTATATTTTCATTCATTAGGACAAAGATATAACCTTCATTTAAAAGAAATTTTTGTAATTGTACTATCATTTTTTCAGACAATATATCTAGGTCATTCAGTATGATTACTTCAGTATTAGCAAAGTCATATTTCTTAAATTTGTCATAAATAATATTCTTATTATTTACAATTTTATTGCCTTCAAATAGGCTATTAAAATATTTATTACTTCCATTGGTTGTAAATGTAAGTACCTCTATATCTCTTATCGCAGGCAGAACATGATCTTCATTAGAAACAATAACATCGCTATCGATAAAAGAAATATTGATATCCATACCATTTGGATTCAAAGGAAGATATCCGCTTAATATATCAATGGAAGAATCGATATCTGCAATTATAATAGAATCATACAGACTATCATCAATTTTAATCAGCATATCTAGAGCATCCATACCAATCATATCAAATTCTAATTCATAATACAGTGAGTCAGAATACATTATATCTATATCATTAAATTCTAAATTATATTCAAAAGAAGGTTCAATAACAGTGGCTAATTTTTCTTCTTGATAGGAAGATTTTGAACAGGAATATAGAGTGAATCCTGTTAATAAAGTCATTAAGATAATAATAGATGATAATTTTTTATTTATAAGATTTATCATTTGCTAATAATCAGATTTATAGAACTGTCTTGAGATACTTTAGTACCTTCTTTTGGATTTTGATTTAATACGGTGTTTGGTAAAAATTTGTCTTGAGCCAAAAATTGAATCGATCCTTCTTTCAGTCCAAGTTCATTTATTTTTTTTATAGCTTCGCTATAGAAAATACCCTGTAAATCAGGTACGGCAATAAAATCATTTGGTGCTAAACCCGTACTAACTTCAATTCTTACACCAAATCCTTTTCTAATACTATCTAGCGGTGCAGGACTTTGCCAAGATACAATTCCTTTAGGATAGTTTGGACTATAAGAATAGTATACGGAATCTACACTTATTCCAATTTGATCTAATTCTATTTCAGATGACCTCAAAGTTTTACCTAATAATTCAGGAACTACTATTTTTTGATTCAACTGAGTAATTTTAATTTTAATAGCTCTGCCTATTTTTACTTCTTTTCCTGCTGCAGGAAATTGCTCTAATATAATTCCTGGATTGATATCATTTGTAAAGATTGTATCTGCAACAACTACTTCGATACCCTCAGATTTAGTAATAGACTCTGCCTCTACAACACTTAGGCCTTCAAGGTTTGGTATAGCTATTATACTTCTTTGATTAATATATGTAGGCATCAATAAATAATTAATAAATAGAACAAAAAATATTCCAGTACTTAAAAAAATTAATATATGCTTAAAGAATCTCACCTAACCAAATCTACTATTTTTTAATGTAGGCATTCCTAATATAAAATCTTTTGCAGGCATGGCCTTCTTTCCCTCTATTTGCACCTTAGAAACTCTCAATGACCCAAGACCGCATGCAATATCAAAAGAATCACTGATAACGCTAGTAACATATCCAGGTGTGCTTGAATGTTGATTATCTATTAGCTCTGATTGAAAAAATTTGACTCTCTTTTTATCAAGAAAAGTATATGCTCCAGGATAAGGGCTAAAGGCTCTTACCTTAGCATGTATATCTGACGCAGACTTGTTCCAATCAATAAGAAATTCTTCTTTCAAAATTTTTGGAGCTAAAGTGACTAAAGATTCATCTTGTAAATAAGGTTCAATCTTATCATTTAAGTATTTTTCTATAGAAGTAACAACTAAGTCTGCTCCAATAGTGCTTAATCTTTCAGACAATGATCCATAATTATCATTATCATTAATATCGCACTCGGCTTGCTCTAAAATTTTTCCCGTATCTACTTTAGGCTCAATAAGAAAAGTAGATATTCCTGTCACTTTCTCATGATTAAGTATTGCTCTTTGAATAGGAGCTGCTCCTCTATACTTAGGAAGTAAAGAAGAATGAAGATTGATTGCACCAAACTTAGGAATACTCAATAAAGATTTTGGAAGGATTTTATAAGCAACAACAACAAATAAATCAGGCTTTATATCTTCTAATTTTTTAGAAAATTCTTTATCTGTAAGATCGTTGCATTCAATAATCTCTAAATTATGATCATTTGAAAGAATTTTTACTGGAGTATCAAAAAGTTTTTGTCCTCGACCCATTTTCTTTGATGGATTTGTAACAACAGAAGCAACATCATAAGATTCATTACATTTTAAAAGAACAGGATTAGAGAACTCTGTATTCCCAAAAAATATAATTTTGATAGATTTATTGAACATTATTAGACTTCATTAATTTCAGTGCCTTATCATACTTTAAAATGTCTGAAGGGGTAGCATAGTCTGTAATTAATTTTCCATCTAAGTGATCATTTTCATGTTGAATTACAGTTGCTAAAAATCCAGAAAACTCTTTAGTGCATCTCTCTAAATTTTCATCAACATAGCTATAAGTAATAGTATCAAATCTTTCAACATTAATCCTAACTTCAGGCAATGATAAACAACCTTCTGAATCCACGCAAGATCCACTTCCACTATCAATGGTTCCATTCATAAATACCATTGGTGATGTATCGCCATATCCAGACATGTGTTTTATATCAACTACAAAAATTCTTTTGTTAATTCCAATTTGATTGGAAGCTAAACCAAGACCATCAAATTCATACATAGTATCAAATAAGTCATTAATTAAACTATCTACATTAGAAAAGTCTGTGATGTCTGTACATACTTTTCGTAAAGCTTTATGCCCATAAGTAACTACTTTTTGAACTGCCATTTTATTCTTTATTTTCTGAATTCTTTAGTCTGGTTACAGCTGTAACATCTACTGTAAGCTCATTGTTACTAGACACTCGAAGAGTAGCCTTATTATTTCTTACTTGAATAATTTTTCCATGTATGCCTCCAATAGTAACGATACTATCGCCTTTTTTTAAATTCTTTTGAAGGGTTTTTACATTATCTTGTTTTTTATTGTTTGGTCGTAAGATAAAGTAGTATAGAACCAAAAATATTAAAAAAATTGGTAACTGCGCAAGGAAGACATCAAAGAATGATGCTTGAGATTCTTGAAAGATTAATTTATTTGTTATCATACAGTAAATTTAGTTTAGCTATACTCTTTTAACAAGCGCATTAGAAAAGGTTTTATCAATATAAAAAATATAAGGAATAGCATTATATTGGAAAAAATAAGTAATGATTTAAACAAACTATCATCATACTTAAATACAATAGAATGTGTTCCTTTATTCAACAGCAATCCTCTAAGCACTCCATTTGTTTGATACGTTTTAACATCTTGATTATCTACAGTTGCTTTCCATCTATCAGGATAATTTATTTCACTTAAAACAAGAAAAGCGCTTTCTGAAGTTACATTTACATCTATAGAGACCTCATGAATACTCCAATCTAAATTAATAACCTCTCCCCTGGAAAATGATTGTGATTCCAAGTCTTTAACGATTGCAATATCTTCAGGATCAAAAGCTGTAGCTGTTAAATAATTATATAAATTCTGATCTTCTTTAATAATATTTTTTACAAACCAGGCTCTTTGAAGATTGTTTTTTAATCTATAAATATTCAAATCTATTTCACCAAATGCAGAGCTGTAGGGAGTGGTCATAGATAGCTCAAAATCTTTATGATTCAGCTCTACTGAACTTAATAAATACTTTACATTTAGAAGTCTTAGAACGGAAATTGATAATAAATTATTGGTTTCATTTAAAAGATCTGTATAGTGTCTAAATTTAGCCGGATGATATCCTCCAACAGATTGAATACCATGAAATTTTAACTTAGGATCTTGAAATAACTCTCCCACTGGATAAACTCTATACAACTCTGATTCATTTTTTAAAAACTTAATCGCCTCATCTTCTTCAAAGAATGAGTCAAATTTTTCTATTGATATTATTTGTGATTTTTGTGCACTCTCATCTGACGGAGAGATAATATTTTTATCAATTCTATAAATATCAATTATTGAGAAAAGTAAAAATATGGATATAATAATTTTTGATTCAAAATTTTTAAATCTATCTATATTCGAAATGCTAACAATAATATCTTTTAGACCAAAAGCTGCAAGTATATAGATAGTAAAATTTGATATAATCAAAATCATACTTGGTACTCGAAAATTGCTAAAGTAAGGAAAGAACGAATAAAAGAATTCATAAAGAACATCAAAATATTTTCCAAAAGATAGAAGTATTGATAGTGCGAGAATAATTACGAAGAAAGCCTTTTGTGCATTAAGCTTAATGAAAGAAAATAAGGCAGAAAAAATGACAAAAAATCCGACATAATTAGGGTAATCAGTAAAAGGCATATATCCAGAATAAGACGAGCCTCCAAAACCATAATAATAAGGAAATAGATAAGTTAATAGCTCTTTGGGGTGCATAGACCAATTTGTAGCGTATTGATAGTGATTATTGCCACCAGATCGGATGGAGTTATCTAAATAATCTAGTGACGGATAGTAAATATGTGATGCTAACAAAAATCCTAAACCGCATGAGATAATAAAGTATAATAAATACTTATTCTTATTTTGTTTTTTCATTATAAAAGAGTACAGAAAGTATGCTCCAACTAGCATGCAAGAATAATATGCTATTTGGACATGACCTCTCTGTAGTTGCAATCCTATTAACAAGGATAATAGAGCCAATGATTCTATTGATATAGAATTTTTTAGTCTATTGACACCATACAGTAGCCAAGGAATATATGCTGCTGTCATCATTTGACTGCCGTGTCCAAAAACAATCATGGTTATAAGGTAAGGATTTAGAATCCACAGTAAGCCTACACCAAATGATATCAACCTATCCATCTTAAATTGTTCTAGAAGCAAATACATTCCTACGCCAGAAAAAACCAAATGTATTAACTGAATATTAAGATCAGAGATTCCTAATCCAATCATCAACTTAGTTGGAAAGTATAATTCATTAATATATGTAAATGCTTCCATAGTAGGCATGCCAGAGAAAATCCATGGCTGCCATAAAGGCCAATGACCAATCTTTGATTTATATATATCTAGAATATGATTAACAGAATAGGGATTTAATGTATCTCCCGATCCAAACATGTTATTATAGAAAATTACTGGATAGAAAAATAGCATAACCCAAAGCGAATAGATGATAATTAATAAATATTTATTCATGCTTGATTAGATATTTTGTGCTTTAAGCTATCAATCATGTCTTTATCTTCTTTATCTATTCCCAGTAGTGCATAAAAAGAAAAATATCCAATAAATATAAGAGAAATAGCGACTAGTAAGTACAAAATTAGATTTAAAAGTGAAGATGAATAGTCTAGCAGGTTTAAAACATATCTCTGAAGTAAAAAGATTGTTAATGCTGTTAAAACTCCAGATAATAAAGGCTTGAATAGCTTTGATGAAAAAACATTCAAATTCAATATATAATAATTTTCAAAAAACCTTAAAAAACTAATAAAAAATAAAGCAATTGTAGTAGCAGAAGCGGCTCCTATAATGCCATACTGTGGAATCAAAATAATATTCATAATAATATTAATCGTTAAAGCTGCTAATACATTTAACAAATTTATATTTGAAAAACCGCTCATCGTTAACGATGAAGAACCTAAGCCAAAAAAAGCTTGAATCATTATTCCAACTGATAAAATCTTTAGTGCTAAGCCATTATCAAATTCATTTCCAAATAACATTAGCATTGGATTAGAGAATAGCATTAAAAAAATAAATAAAGGCAAACATCCTACAAATATCCATTTTGTTGATAACTGATAAATCTCTTTCATTTTTTCTGAATTATTTTCATGAAAATATTGTGAGAAGAGAGGTGCAAATATGCCTGCAAATGCAAATAATATCATTCTAATAAGGCCAGCGGTCCTTTCAATGGGATGATACTTACCTACTGCACTTGCATCAGAAAAAATGCCTAGCATTAATATATCTGTCCAGTGCATAATGATACCAATTGCTGAAACAAACATTAACGGAATAGAGAATTTTAAAATTTTTGTATTGAACGGAGTAGAAATAAACTTCTTTAAATCTAATACTATAAATTTCTTTAGAAAAAATAGTATAAATATCATACCAATAAATGCAGATAGAAATGTAGGAATAAGAATAGCTATTTTTGGTCCAAATATTAGATAAGAAGTAATCATAGAAACTAATAATACTGCGGGATTTATAATTTGATTAACAAAAATCTTATACTTTAATATTTTGAATCCTTGGGTAGCAAATGATGCAATGAGTGTGGTTACTGTAAAGGGTAATGTAAAAGCATAAAATTGTATAATTTTAATTAAAAATGGATCTTCCGCTAAAAACTTTAATACAATCCATTCTGCAGAAAAATATAGAACGATAGCGATAATAACACTCGAAATAAATCCCATTTTTATAGACGAATAAATACTATTTTGAGCATTTGAGCTGTTTCTATCTTCTCGACTAACAAATCTAAGTACTCCATTATCAAGACCCATTATAGCAAATATTTCTCCTATGCGAGTTACTGCATTGCCAAGAGAGTACAAGCCTAACATCTGAGGACCTAACCATCTAGCCATAAAAATTGAAAATAAATAACGGAAAACTGAACCTGTGCTCATTCCTGCAAATGATACAATCGCTTCGCTAGCAACTTTCTTACCTAAATTTTGTTCTTTCATTTTTCTTTCAACTTAAAATAAATCCACTTTAAAAAACCTAATGGCAAATAAAATAATAACCAGTGAAAAGTTAATGTTATTATTTGCAAACCTGATGCATGTTTCCAAAATAGTTTCACCTGTCCTAATAATTTATTTTGTATTTTTTTAAAAGAGTTTTCTCCTAATGATTGAGATACGCTATGTAATATAATTGATTTGGGGCTATACACAATCTTGCGATTCATTTTTTTAGCCCTTATACTTAAATCTACATCCTCACAATACATATTAAACATAGTATCAAAATAGTTTAATTTTTTAAAATCAGCAGAGTTAATGCACAAACAACATCCTGTAGCATAATCAGTTTCCATCATGAATGAGTATCGTGGTCCATCAAAATTTCTTATGCCAACATGATCTATTTTTCCTTTCCACATATTAACTATTCCTCCAGCATACCATATTTTATTAATATCCATTGCAAAAAGGATTTTAGGAACTGTAATAATGCAATTAGCATCATTTGAAAAAGGAGTAATTAGATGATCGAGGAAATCTGAGCTTACTATAGTATCGTTATTAATAAATACTAAAAAATCTTCTTCCTTTGGTTTGAGATATTCGACTGCTGCATTATTTCCTCCAGCATATTTTAGATTATCTTCTAAAGCCAAAACATCATATTGCGAGAAATTTTCTTTAAAAAATTTAACTGAACCGTCTTGTGAATTATTATCAACAATCAAAACTTCATAATTTGGATAGGACACTTTTTCAATAGAAGACAAGCACTTACCACTTAACTCTTTATCATTCCAATTAAGAACTATAAGGTGAATCTTTGGATGAATGATTTTTATACTATCCATATATATCTAATTTCTGTTCAAATGATTTCCATGAAAATCTTTTCTTATCATCTTTTATAAATTGACTCATATCTTTAAATAAGTCTTTCTCAAAAAACATATTAATTCTATTGCTAATATCTCGTGAATTTGGCTGTGTAATAAATCCAGACTTATTATCTGAAATATAATCAGCCAGTCCTCCGACGTTGGTTACAATAACAGGACGATTAAAATTATATGCTAGAGAAAGGACTCCACTTTGAGATGCAGATTTATAAGGAAGAATGACTAAATCTGAAGATAAAAAATATTTTTCAATATCAGTTTTACCGATGAATTTATTAACAAAAATAAAGGACTCCTCCATTTGATGATCTGCAATCATTTTATGGTATGTATCCATAGATTCATAATTTTCTCCAACAACTAAAACTTTCAAATTATTTACTTTATCCCTACTTAGTGCAATAGCATTAATTAAAAGATCTAATCCTTTATATTCCCTAATGAGTCCAAAGAATAATACAACATTATTCTTCTGTATATTAAGATCCTTTTTATAAAAATTACGTTTATCATCTTTGTAAGGTATTTCGTATATGGGGTGAAAATTTCTAATAATCTTAGCCTTAGGATTTATTTGTAAAATTAATTTCTCATTATATTTATTCATAACAATACAACGATCTATCTTCTTAATAAATAATTTTAGAAAAAACTTTTCAAAAATTCTATTTTCATGCGAAATAACATTATGAAATAAAACATACCTATGTCCCTTTTTTATAGAGCCAAGCAAGAACATATAGATTGGAATAAAAAAGAAACTCCAATAGGAAATAATCAATTTATCTGGATTTTTCTTTTTAATGAAATGACTACCTTTAAACCAGCTTAAGATATTTAAAGGATTTAGGATAGTCTCAACGCTATCAGATGTATTTTTATATTCCGTATACTGAGATTTTCCTGGAAACAGAATTTTTGGATATAAAGATTTGAAATTTAATACTGATACATCATTTTTTTTACTAAGCTGCGCAACTAAAGATTCATGAAAATCAGAGATACCTCCTCTTAGAGGGGGAAATGGACCTATGGTAACAATCTTTAATCGACTACTCAATGATTTCTTTAATATAATTTCTATCTTTATATTTTTTATTAACTATCAACTCACCCATTAGACCGAAGGTAAAAAGTTGAAGTCCTACAATAATTAAAATTGCTCCAAAGATAATTAACGCCACATGCTGCTGAAATGAATCAAGTAGAATATATTTTAGATATAAGATATAAGTCTCAGTGATCATTCCAAGTAATACCGAAACAAATCCTAATGATCCAAAGAAATGCAATGGACGATCCATATACTTACCTAAAAATAAGATAGTTAAAAAATCAAAAAATCCATCGGAATAACGTTTCATGCCATATTTAGAAACACCAAATTTTCTTTCTCTGTGATCTACAACAATTTCTGAAATTGAAAATTTCTTTTGATGGGCTAATAGAGGGATATATCTATGTCGACCTCCATACAATGTTAACATCTGAGTTACTTCTCTTTTAAAGACTTTTATACCACAATTAGAATCGTGTATAATAAGGCCACTAAAAATTCTAACAAAAAAATTAAAGATTTTTGATGCTACTTTTTTTTCAAATGGATCTTTTCGACTTTTTTTCCAACCAGACACCACATCATAACCTCTATTCAATTCATCAATTAAAGAATAAATTTCTTTAGGGTTATCTTGCAAGTCAGCATCCATTGTAGCAATAATTTCTCCTTTTGCAGTATCAAATCCTGCTTGCAATGCGACAGATTTTCCATAATTACGATATAAATTAATTACTTTCCATCTAGAGTAATGTTTTATTTTTTCCTCAAGAGCAGATAAAGTTTTATCTGTGGAGCCATCATTTATAAAAATAATCTCGGTTCCGGATTCATCGGCAAATAGAGTTGATAGTTCACTAAATAGACTATCTAAAGATTCTTGCTCATTATAGATTGGAATAATAATGGATAACTTCATCTATATCTCAAAATTTCTTCTTGTAAAAAGTATTGTATATTTTTGTTTATCATTGTCTAAAGAAAATGTTAGTTCATTTAAGAAGTTACTACCGTCATCGCTAATTAGCTTTGTTGATATCAAGAAAATATTTTTTGTCTTAACTTGTATATCTTCAAACACGTAGGGTGTACCCCACAACAATTTTTTATAGATATTTGAATCAAATTCTGTAGCTATAGGAAAAAATTTATTAAAATCTTCTACATCTATTTCTTTATTTTTTCTCATATCAACATATCGAATATTATTTTTATCAATTTCGACTAAGAATAATTTTCTACCTATAATATCTTTGAAAACAATATATGAGAATTCATCTTTTGATTCGAATACAAAGTTTGATGAAAAATTTGATTGTCCTTTGCCTATTAATTTTCCAGATCCAAAAGATCTAGTAAATTCTTTCTTTAGCCCTTCAATAGTAGCGTGGTCTGCGCTATCGATTAACACAAAATTTTTATTTGAGGAACAGCTACTTAGTATGAGCAATAAAAAAAATAGCCATTTATTCATTTGGCTCTCTAGAATTATAGTTAGAAATCTTTTCTATTAACTCTAAATTTTCTTCATCTAAATCAAGAGCCTTATTATAGAAAATTAATGCTTCATCTAGTTCATTTAGCTCTATTAATATGTCTCCATAATGCTCTAATACAACTGAACTAGATTCATCATATACAATAGCCTGGCCAATAAATTCTTTTGCCTGTTCAAAATCATTTAATTTGAAATATATCCAACCAATTGTATCTAAATAAGATGATGTTTTTGGACTCAACTCAATTGCTTTCTTTGCAAGTGTCAATGCATAGTCCGTATCTTCATTTCTCTCTATTAAACTATATGCATAATTATTATATGCCTGAGCATCGCTAGTATTAATTGTAATTAAATCTGTATAAAGCTTATCTGACTTGTCCCATTTTTTATTTTGATCATAGACCATAGCTAAGGCATGCATGGCTGGTATAGAACTAGTATCAAGCGATAAAGCCTTTTGATAAAAAATCTCTGCACTTTCAAATTCTTTCAATGAATAATGTGCTAATCCTAAAAAATAATTTACTTCAAAATCTTCAGGAAATAATTTTAGAGCATTCGATAACTCCTGTATTACGGTGTCAAATCTTTGGAGGCTCAATAATGATATACTCTTGTTTATGTACCCTTCTTGATCGTCCGGATAAGAGCTAATATGCTTTTCAGATAATGCAATCGATTGATCAAATTTTCCAGATTCTCTATACAGCGTAGATAAATAATATAATGCAAATCGGTCTTTATCGTTAATCTCTAACGATTTTTCAAAAAATTCTTCAGACTTATCATAGTATCCATTTCTTAAATATTCATAAGCCAACTGATTATAAAGATTATTAATAAATGGATTTGATTTCAGTTCATCGTTATCTAATAAAGATTCTATGTCACTGAGACTATTTTTTTGTGAAATTGATTCAATATATAATTTTAAATATTCAGGGTTGCTAGGATTTGATAATAATAATTTTTTAACAACAAGAGCAGAATCTCTATGATTAAACTCAATAGCTAATTGAGATGCTACTTCTAATGCTAATGTAAGACTATTGTCTTTATCATAAGCTTCTTGATAGTATACTAAAGCGCCATCTATATCTTTTAACTCCGATTTTAAATCTCCGATAATAAATAAAATCTCAGCATTACTAGTTTCATTCTGAGCTAATTTTTCAAAAATTTCTAATGATGCGTTCAGGTCATTTAATGCAATATATTTTTTTCCTAAAGATATTTTATAGTCTGGAGTGATAGGATCTTTTTCTATCGCCTTCAATGCATAATAAATGCTCTTATCGTACTTTTGTATCATCCAATATCCTTCTGATATAGAATAATATACTTCGGCAGAATTAGAACCTTTTTCAATTGCTTCTTGAAATTCAATGATAGCTCTAGAATATTCACCTTGTTCCATAAACATCATTCCATCCATAAAGAATTGAATACCAGACAAGTCTTGCGTTTCATCTTGAGATATTTTCTCTGATTTTACTTCAGTAGAATCTGAAATAGTGTCAATATTTGTACTTGGAATACTACAACTCCATACAAAGAGACAAGATAGTACAATGCTATTAGATTTTTTTAACATACAAATGCAAATTACATAGGAGTATGGATATATTCAATTTTGTTAAATTAATCTAGATAAATAATTATAGATTCAATTTTACAGAAATTATTGTTGATCGTTTACAAATGATCCATCGATATTATTTAACAAATCAACATCTTTCATTTCGTCCATTTCATCTGTTGCTTCTAAAGAATCTGATGGGCTTAAGATCTCTATACTCTCTGATTCTTTTTCAGCGAACATATATGTTGAATTAGATTGTACTAGAAAGGAAGTCAGTAAAAAAATTGCACCTAATGTAAGTGTCATATATGCAAAATTTTGATTAGAAAATCCAAAAATACCTTTTTTAACATTCTCACTTAAACCTAATGTTTTCAGTCTTTGATTTAGGTTAGTATCAAAATCAGATGAAACCTTTAGATTGGGAGCTTGATTCATGGCTGAGATAGTATTGCGTACTTCCTCTACTTTTAATTGATATTCTGGATGATCTGATAAGAATTTTTCAAATTCTTTTCTTTCTTTTATATCCATATCATTCTCAATCCAGCGAGAAATTCTATCTTCAAATTTATTGTAATCCATTTACTGCTCCTTAAAATGTTTCATTTTTTCACTCAATTGAATTCTACCTCGATTAATTCTCGATTTAATAGTTCCAATCGGTATTTCAAGTATCTTACTTATTTCTTCATAAGAAAGTTCCTGGAAATCTCGTAATACAACTGCAATTCTAAAATTTTCAGGTATTTCATCTAAATATCTATTCAATGCTTCAACTGCTATCTCATTATGCACTGTCTTCTCTAGAGAATCACCTTTTGTTTCAATATCAATAGGCTTTCCTTCATTTGTCCATAACGAATCAGTTCTTTTTCTTTTATTTTTTCTCAATTCTGTCAATGCATTATTCTTGGCAATTGTATAGAGCCAGGTTGAAAATTTTGCAATATTCTTATAATAACTAGCGTGCGTATATAATTTGATTAATGTTTCTTGAACTACATCTTCTGCTTGCTCTCTATTGTTGAAATATCTAAAAACAAAATTTAACAATCTGTCTTTATATCTATCAACTAATTCATTATAAGCATTTATATCTCCGTCTTGAAACCTAGCAATTAACTTTTCATCTGTTAACTTGAAAGGGCTATTCATTTCTGAAGATTCCGCTGATAAGGTTTGTAAATTCTGATTCATCTATAATATTTCTTGTTTTAATTTTTTTATCTAGTGCACTTAGTAGCTTAATACCTGTTTCAATCTCTAATAAAGTATACTTATTTGAGGAAGAAGAAATCTTGTTTACAATCTTACCTCTTAAAGTCTTACGACTATTATCCGTAATTGTTCCATTATTTAATTTTGCATAGAATAGTGCTTCGAATATTGTAAAGATAGAATTTGTCATATATAGTAATCCAAATTGATTCATAATCGATGAACCAAATGCTAAAATTTTATCTACATCTTTATCGCATACAGCATAGTTAAACTCCCAGATCTGCTTATTCTTTTTCCAATCATAGAAGCTATCTAGCCATTCATCTTTAGAGCTGTCTATATCCTCTGCAATAATACTTAATTTTGAAATTTCATTATATATAGCTGAAAAATTTGTACCAAATATATCAATTAAGCTATTTGCAATATCTCTGGTCATTTTAAACTCTAAATCATCAGAAAATATTCTAATCCATCTAATCATTTCGCTTTCAAATGGAGTAGTGATATCAATAACAGTAAATAAGTCACTTATATCTTTTGAGATAGGATTTTTAATAAAGTTTTGTTTTGATCCATAATCAAAACCTAAGAAACTATGATCAACGCATATAATTCTATTCGGATTCTCTTTATCTGATAAAGCATTTTTAAAGATATCCTTATTTTTAGCTGAAATTTTATTAATATTTTTAATAATAATTAAATTCTTCTCTGCAAATAAATCTATAGCATTCAATGTACTTAGTATCTCTTCTTGAGATGTTGATTTATCTGAGCAATCGAATAATTTTGTTTCGATGACATCCGTGTTTGATTCTTTAATTATTTTTTTAAAATATAGATATAAAAAATCACTATCTCCGACTAGCAAATAGTTATTATTTGGATTACTCTTAATATCTTGAATTGCTTGTAATGCTTTAATCATTTCTTATACTTACTAATAATAATAATCATAATAAAAGCAAAAACAAAGCTGCTCAATCTTTCAGTAACAATCGATTTTAAGTATGGACTACTTCCCCATATAAGAGTGGTAATAGCGCCTGTAAACAGTCCTGAGATTATTCCTTCTCTGGTAGTTTTTTTCCACCATAATGCTAGCAATATTGCCGGGCCAAATGATGAACCAAGACCACTCCAGGCAAAGCTAACAATACCAAAAATTGTATTGCCTGAATATTCAGAATACATTGCTACCATATAAGCAAATATTCCTAATAATATTGTAATTATCCTGGTATTTAATAAGGTATCTGATTTTTTTTTCTTCTTAATAACGCTCATGCCCAAATCTTCGCTAATCGCTGATGTAGATACCAGTAATTGTGAATCTGCTGTAGACATCATTGCTGCTACTGCTCCAGATATTAATAAGCCAGCTAGCCAGCCCGGTAATAAGGTTTGTGCTAATAGAGGCATAATAATTTCTGGATCTTTTCCAACAAAGAAATCTTCTCCGAAGTACCCCATACCTACAACGCCTATTAAGAATGCCCCTGAAATTCCTGGAATCGCCCACATAGTGGCAATCCATTTAGCTTTTTTTACATCTTTTACAGAGCTAATGGCCATATATCTAATAAGAAGATGAGGTTGTCCAAAATAGCCTAATCCCCAACTTAGTCCCCCTGTAGCTACCGATAGCGCAGCAAGTCCTGTCGTGCCCGCAAATAAAGAGCTTTTTGAGGGATCTGTGCTCATCAACAGCTCAGATAATGGCGTTTCAAGAGCTGATAGTTCAATTAATCCTACAACAGGCAAAATTACCAGCGTACCAATCATTAGAATTCCCTGAAGAAGATCTGTCCATGCGACAGCTAACAAACCACCCATAATAGTATATAAAATGATTACAAATGCTCCCAAAGTAATTCCATATAATGGATCAATTCCAAAGATTGTATTTAGTATCTTACCTGAACCATGAAATTGTGCAGATACGTAGAAAGTAAAGAATATTCCGATAATAATAGCAGATGCTAACTTGATAATACCTGAAGAATCATTAAACTTTTTATGAAGATATTCAGGAACAGTAAGAGCTTCATATTTTTCTGTTTCATACCTTAGTTTTTCTGCAATTAAAAACCATGATGAAATAATACCTAATGTAATACCGATGACTGCCCAGATCTCACCATACCCTACGGCAATAGCAGCTCCAGGTAGTCCTAAAATAAGCCATGCAGATTCTCCTGAAGCTCTTTCAGAAAAAGCTGTAACCCATGGACCTAAACGTCTTCCAGCTAATAAAAAATCTAATTGTGATGAAACAAATCTATTTGATAATAGACCAATGCATACAATCAGCAATAGATATAAAATAAAAATAGTTTCTATCATAATACTAAACTAATAATTATGCAGTAGAATCCAAACCAAGCAAAACTAAATCTTTCAAGAAATTTTATTAAAAATATTAAGCTAAAATATCCGAATACAAATGATGACAAAAATAAAACTAATCCTGATTGAAAGGCAACCGCTTCAAAACCATCAGAAAATAATACTTTGTAAACAATTGATAGCAAAATCACAGGAACTGCCATGAAAAAGGCATATTGAATTATTTTCTTTTTTTCTAGACCAACAAATAATCCATAACTAATAACCATTCCAGATCTTGATATTCCAGGAAGCATGGCAAGAGCTTGAAATAGACCCAAGAAAAGTGACGTTTTATAATTCCATTGCCACGGCAAAGGATTATCAAAAATTGTAGACTTTTCCATTACATCTCTTAAGCCGCTTAGCGCAATTAAGAGTAGTCCATTACATAATAAAGCAGTTTTAACAAAATTATAATTAAAGAATACTTCTAAATCAAAAAACAAACCGCACAATACAGCGGGAATAGTAGATATGATGAGCATTTTTAAAGTATGTATATGAAAAAAATCATCTGAATTCTTGTTTGAAAAAAATGTAGCTCTATAAAAAAGAATAATGCTAAATAAGGTACCAAAATGTGCAATAATTTCTGCAGAAGCTCCTGCATTATCAATCCCTAGAAAGTCTTGGAATAAAACTAGATGTCCTGAGCTGCTTATAGGAAAGAACTCTGTTACGCCCTGCACAAATCCTAAAATCAAATAATTAATTAATTCATTCATTGTAGTAAATCCAACCTTTCATTCTTTCATTTGTTTTATTGCGCCTGTATGAATGATAACTCAGGTTATCGTAAGTACACTCTTTTATATCTATAATATTAGAAATACCAAAAGAAGTAAATTTATCAATTGCAATATCCTGTAAACTTAAAAAAATCTTTTCATCTTTTACTATGGAAAATTTAGAATCAAAATAAGACATTACATCGCTTTGAACTTCAAAGTTTTTTTGACTAATAGACGGTCCAATGAACACAATAATATCATCTAGTTGGAAATTATTTTTCTCAAGCAATTCTATGCTATTTTCAATAATACCTTCCGCCAATCCTTTCCAACCAGCGTGGATGGTCCCGAATAAAGACGAATTTCTATCAAATAAAAATATTGGCATACAATCTGCTACCTTAATCTCTAATGCAAATGCATTATTGGATGTAAACAAAGCATCTGTATCCTTATATATCTTACTATTTCCCGTTGTAATCTGAACGTTATTAGAATGTGTTTGTTCCATACTAACAATGATATTATTTGATAAAAATGGTGTTTGATTATCTGTATTAAATATGATATTTAAATTTTTTATATCAATTTTTTTGGAATAATCAATCCACATAAAAAATATTATTCAGTTATCATATTCGTTTGGACAATACGCTTATTTGAATACTTGAGTATATTAACATCTTGATTTACCATACCTGAACTAAAATCAAACGATCTAGTATTGGAGGCTTTATTTGAGTTGTCTTGGTTGAAAAAAGAAAAACTATTATTCTTATTATCTGATTCAATAATAAACTGAGCAAAATCTAAACCATAATGAAATAAATTATTGAGCTTAGGATCATAGTCAAATTCATTTCCAATTCTATAATTAGGTTTAAATGTACTAACAAAATACATGCCTGATATGTGAGGAGAAATACTCTCTTGATTAATGAAATCAATATCTAACCATAAATCATTTCCCAATAATTGTGTTTCAAGATTTGATAATGAAACTTGTGCAGCAACATATGTCAATCCTTCATCTGCGAGTGGGAAAAAAAGTCCATCAATAGAGTCTAGAATAACTTTAGTAGAATCAATACTTTCATCTTCTTGTATATTAAAAATATCATACACCTCATCAGATTCTACATCAAACATTGAATCTAGTATATCAATATCAACCCCTAAGAACTCTTTATACTCAGCTTGAGCATTAATTTCCCAAGCAATCTCTCGTAAATTTTTAAATAAACTTCTTAAATCTATAGGATCTGTATTTTCATACCATTGAATAGAAACAGGCTCTTTATTTAGCCTATCCATTTCTTTTAAAAAAGAATCAACTTCATCGACTCCTTCTTTGGTTCTTGGAGCAATAATTGCCACTTTTTCCAAATTAAGATTATTCACTACATGATTAGCTAAAACTTGATTTTTAACATTCAGTGATGAGTCCAATAAGTAGACATTTTTATTAATAGAATGAATGCTTTCGTTATTTGAATTTGGTGCAAAGATTGGGATGTCAAAATTAGATAATGCTGTTGCTGCTGCTATCAAATTTTTATCTGAAAGAGGACCAATAATAGCATCTACTTTGTGAAAGTTTATCAAATCGTTGCATGCTCGCACTGTATTCAATTGTTTCCCATAATTATCAACAACAATAAATTGAATTTTATTCTTGTTACCTGATAATTCATTTCCTTCTTTTAGACCCGATAAAAATGCTTTGGCCTGTATTGAATTTTCGCCCGATAATGGTAACACTACTCCCATTTTTAGTCCAAATGAATTATTGTTTGAAATATTTTTTTTAAGATAGCGATGAGAAGATCTTAATTCTCTTGGCAGTAGACTATAATCAATAGAATTAAATGTATCTTTTAAATCGCTGGATCCGCTTCTTGCCATAGAAAAAGATTGTGCCAATATTAAGATATTCATATTAACGGAATCATACTCAGTAAATATTAAAGAAGCGATTTGCTGTTCATCTAATTCCATTCTGACCAACCTTTTAAGTCGCTGATTAATACGCTTATTAGACTTCAGGTCAGTATTGCTTTTATTGGCCATTAAATAATATTCAAAAGATTTATCAAAAAATCCCATTTCGGAGAAGATATCTCCCATTTCTATATAATAAATTGTTTGAAGATTGGGCTCTAGCATGCTAGCGTTAATATCCCTACTTCCTGATAATGCTTTTTTCAAATCTCCATTACCATGAGAAGCTTTCATTTTTAATACTAAGGCATGATTCAGAAGATCAGATTCAGAAAAATCATTTTTTTCAATTCTAGCAATTGCATTATTAAATTTTTTGCTATTAATCTCAGCTATAGCTTTATTTAATTCTAACTTTAGATAGTCGTCGTTAGAATTTTGCGCTATTGCTAGTGAAATAAATAGAATAAAAAGTATTTTTCTCATAGGATTCATTATAAAAATATTAAATCAGACAATCAATTAAATCTGTACATAGATGCCATAAGCAACCTACAGCAACTGCACGCCATTTCCAGGAAGGAATTATCAGCATAATACCATACAAAACTCCTGCCCATATTGTATGCAGCGGATGAAATCCTATACTACAGCGACTAGGATCAAAGATAGGGCTACTTAGTAGATGATCTAAGTCTATTACCATTGTAGCTATCATAATAAGACTAGCATGCCACCAATGGCTTTTAAATAGAAGTTTTCCAAACAGAACTGGTGCTAAAAGATGAAGGGAATAATGGACGATGTGTGCGAACATAAAAAATGAAATGAAGCTATCTTAATCGCTTCTTAACAGGAGTTCCATTTTTATACATAATTTTTTCTAAAACTTTTCCGTTTGGCTTATAAAAAGTAATAAGTCCATCCAGGTCCCCTTTATCATAAATAACCTCGACATATACATTCCCATTTTCATGATAAAAACTATAAGGTCCATCTAATGCTCCATTATAATAATTAGCATCAGTGCGAATCTGTCCATTATCATAATAATCTCTATAAATACCATGATTCATATTTCCTTTTACGGTACGCTCTATCTTAATACTGATATTAAGATCATCGTAATATTCTTTAATGATTCTTGTTTCAGTGTTATTATTTAGGGTCCCGAATAAAGCGCCTTCAGAGCTTTGCATCTGCTGCGAATGAAGAAAAGACAGGAAGAAAAATGGTAATATTAATATTTTATTCATTTTTATATCTCCGTTTTATAAATATTAACAATAGTAACTCCAACAACAATTAGGAACAACCCAATAATCATTTGCCAGCTTAATGTTTGTTTATAGAAAAAATAACTTAGCACTGCTACAGAAAATACTCCTAAGCCCGCCCATGAAGCATATATGACTGCTAAAGGAAGTTTTTCCGATACAAGAGCAAGACAGTAAAAAGAAAGTCCATATGAAATCAACAGAATAGTCGTTGGTAATATTTTTGTAAAACTTTGCGATACAGACAAAAGCATGGTGCCTAAAACTTCAAATAAAATTGCTGCAAATAGTATTAAGTATGAATTCATTTTTGAATTTAAAGTAAAACTACTATCCCTTCATTGGGATTAATATTTCCGCTAACTATTTCTTCGTAAGTTTGTACAAAATTATCTAATCCAGAAATTTCTTTTATTGTCATCCAATTAAGGCTTTGCTTAGCTCTGGCATTCATAAAAATAGTAGTTTTTTCATTATAACCTTTCTTTCCCCAGTCATTATACCTTTTCTGAATATGTGTAGGCGCAAAAAAGAACTCAGTTCTTTCTTGTAATTCAGCTTGAGCAAGCGCTTCTTCTGCGGTACTACTTTTATCCCAATGAGTCATTCCAACTGTTAGGCATTTAAGCATTTTATTTCCTAAAAATTTTTGTAAAGAAGACAGAATAAGTTGATTTCCAGACATATCAACCATAACTGACAACTCATTACCTAAATCTTTTAAACTATCATAAGAAATGACGTAATCATAACAACCTAAGTTTTTTACAAACTGGGTATTATTCTTTGACGTTAAACCAACTATCTTTGGAGTATCTTTTTTCTCAGCTAGTCCTTGAGCCAAACCAATTGCCGTTTTGCTTGATGCGCTGATTATAATAACTTGAGATGCCCCCTCATAATTGCGTTCTTCCAATGCATCACACAAACAAAAAGCGGTAATATGAAGCGGAAAAAGTAAAGCTCTTATATTGTCCATTGAGATATCATAATTTCTTTCTGCATTGATCCTAACATAATTATTATAAACACGAGGTAATTCCTTACGATGCTCTTTACCATCTATAAAATTTTGCTTTGAAACATTTGTTGGTTTTACAATTAAAGTACTTCCTGGTGGAAAATAGCCAAAGACTCTTTCGCCATGTTCAATATTTTCATTGTTCGATATAATTACTTCAGCAAAACCCCACACTGGAATACAACCCCATGAATTGTCTAAATTCTCTATAGCAGGAAAGAATTTCCAATAACCAATCGTATCTCCTGCAACTCCATAAGTTACATTGTTAGCTGTGAATGAAAATTTCTCTATTCTAAGCAGAACTTCACCTGGCCCAATATCATTGTCGATTTGTTTTGAGATGACTCTAGCTTTATTGAGATCTTTTTTATGAGTTTGTAATTGCTTCATCTGATTAAATATAGAAAAAAGAATGGAAAGAATAAGTAGTTTTTTAGAGGATGACTAATCGAGAAATCTGCCTTATTCAACTGTGACAGATTGTCTATTGGAGGGTGAAGAACGATCCATTAGACTACCCTACTTGGTGTTTGATTATTGTGTTTCATTAAACAAATTTAGTCCAAGTCCTTATTTTTCCAAAGATATATCGGATCGTAAAGAACTTCACGATAAGGTATGGGAATTATATTCTGAAGGTATGGGATACACCAAGATACATCAATATCTGATCAAGAATGATTATGACATTGGGAAAAGTAGAACTTGTGTTGACTATATGTTGAAGAAGATGAAGAAAAGAAAAGAAGTCTTATCCCACCCTACTAATGAAAAATACCAAGAATTTAAGTTGAGATATCTCTGAAAATTTTGATTGTTCTCCGACATTAAAATATACTAAAGAATAATGAAAAAGTATAGTATTTTATTATCTTTTTATAGAATTTACCATACTTTTTTAGTATATTAAATAGACGATATGACAAACTTATGTAATAAATGTAGAGATCCAAAATGTAAAGGATCTTCAATCTATGATTGTTGTGATCTTATTGATCCAAAATGGATGATCAAATGGATGATCAGAATAAAGAACAACAGAAAACCATATCAAAGTGATTTCGTCAAGTGGGTTAATCAAGTGGAAGGACAAATATAATATGTGTTGGTGTGATGTAGATAAGGTAAAGATTTATGATCAAGAACAAGGTGATGTTTGGAGAGATCGTCTTAAAGAAAATAGTGTCGAAGAACTCAAAGAGTGTTTGATCAGAAACGAGAAGAACAGAAAAGAGTTCGAAGAATTCAAAAAGAATATCATCCAAGTTCTTGATCGTGAAGAACTTGATATGAGGAATGAGTTTAATAAAAGAACGGACGAAGGAGAATTATAATGGTTGGAACATTTAATTATCAAGACAAAGACTATCAGATTAATGTATCTGATAGATCTATCAAAACATTTAACAATGAACACTATTACTTAACTATAAGTGGTGTAGGTCAAATTGTAAGACAAGTTTTAAATCAAATGAAACAAGATAAGAAAGTTCATTTTGATAAAATCTATATCTCAACCAAATATTATGTGGGTGGTAATAGTCTAACTTGTAATGTAGTTGGTGGATATGATGATGATTATGAAATCATAAAACAATTCATTAATCATATTCAAGGTGGTTGGTTTAATGGTATGATTGATCTATATGAATACGACAACATTCACCCACAATTCAAAACCAAAGATCAATCTTTTGATGTGGAAGTAAAATACTCTTTTTGTCATCAAGGATTTCCTTATGGAACAAAAGGATATTTCGAAAACAGAATATATAATGAAAGGAGAAACTAATGATAGTAGGATACTTAAGAACCTCTACTACCCTTCAATCTAATCGATTAAAAACAGATGAAGATACAATCAAAAAGTATTGTGAATTGTATGATCTCAAATTAGACAAGTTCTATACTGACTTTGGTGTTAGTGGTGGAACATTTGATAGAGAAGAGTTCAATGAAATGATGAATGAAGTTCGTCAAGGTAATGTAGAAACTATAATTATAACTGAACTATCTCGTTGGGGAAGATCACTATATGAAATGTTAGGATCAGTTGATGTATTAAAAAAATACAATACAAACTTGGTGATCATAAAAGAAGGAATAGATCTAACTACTTCAAGTGGTAAGATGTTTATGAACTTATTAGGTGTAATGAGTGAGTATGAAAGAGATCTTGTAAGTGAAAGAGTAAAGAATGTCCTTCACAACAAAAAACAAAACAATAAACCTTATTGTAGAAATGTTTATGGTTTTGATAGAGTTGGTGATCAGTTAATTCCAAATCAAGTTGAACAACGAATGATCAAGAAAGTCTTAACATTAAGACATAATAAAGGATATTCTTACGGAGAGATCGTCAAATTCCTTCAAAGAAATTCATACACGAACAAATCAAATCAAGAAATTACTCGTAATTCAGTCGTTGGAATTATCAAAAATCTTGATCAAAACCACACTTTCTCCTCTATAAACTAATCAAATCGGTGTGTATTACTATTCGGTGATACACACCTTCTCTTAATATTCTGATCTATTTTAGATCAGTTTTTTTTATCCATTTCTATCTTGTAGTGTTTTCTTATATCGTTATAAAAAAGTATGGTAAATCCAATAGATCTTATTGTCCATACTGAAAAATACTTTATGTTTATATGTAAGTTAAAAAAAGGAGAAATAGATGTTAGATACAACAATGGGATTAGATGAGTTATTACAACAAGAATATGAGATCACTTTAGATCAAGAGATCACTTTAGATCAAATAGAAGAATTAGAGGAGAATGAATAATGAGTGAAAGAACACATAACGAGGGATTTGAGATTTGGAACGATAAAACAGGTGAAAGAGATCATCTAAAAGAAATGTTTGGGACATTTTTTAAGAAGTTTGATCCAAAGAATATGAGTTTTGTTAGAGTGTATGATCTACAATACGATACATCTTGTTACGACAACGATAGATATGGTTTTTGTTTTAATGGAAACAAACAAGGACTAAAAATAACCATAGATCCAAACGGATTAGTCAAAGAGTATATTGGTTTAATACTACATATTGATTGTGAGGTCAATAGAGAGGGATTACAAGAATTCTTTGAGAGATATGGTGGTGGAATAGATACGATCAACGATCAAGTAGAAATGATAGATCGTATGAATCTATATAACTTTAAGTATGAAGTAATGGATCCAAAAGAGATCTTAAAAAGATTTCCAAAAATAAGTATGGTAATTGATTAAGATATTTCTTGTTAATACCATACTTTATTAGTATATTTTAATGTCATAGAACAACCTAAAATTTCAGACATAATTTCTTCGAGGTTAGTCGTTAATGATCGGTTTATTTTCACAAAACAAGTCAATCGGATATACTCAACCCTCACGATATTTTGAAATACTATATATGTAAAATGATATAAAGAATTTGAAAAAATATTAGAAAGAAATTTTACACCTTAAGGGAAAACAAAATAGGGTAAAGTATAGTCGGATACTATTTTATAATCGTAACACTTACTACTACCTCACCCTATTAAACAAGGAGTGATATGATTATCATCTGATAATAAGTAGTAGGAAAACTTTTTAAAATAGAGATTATTTTTTCTTGGAAGTTTTATTTGGTAATGGATAGATCACATTACGACTTAAAGGGGTTTCTTTATATTTCAAAGGATCATCAATGATCCAATTCAGAATTCGTTCATAAAGAACATTATCATAATACAGAATAAACTTCATCCACCCTTTGTCTTTAATCAATTGTAATTGTTTCTTATTGGTTTCATAATGAGACTTTAAATGGTCAAGGATTTGTTTTTCAGTCCCAAGTAATACTTTCCTCTTGTTTCGTATAGATCCCTTTGATATACCACCATTTTTGATCTCTAAAGTGTATCGTTTAACAGATTTCTCGTATCGTGTATCGGTTTGATGATAAATGTAGAACTCAATATCAAAGTTCTCACATAAATACTGAACTTCATTAAACACCAATCCTTCTTCTACGGAAAGTATTCTGATATTGTCTCGTTTCTCTTTGAGTTTTCTTTGAAGAGTTTGTTTTCCTTGATCAAGTTTCTTTAATCGAGATTGAATAGATCTGAATTCTAATAATTTCTTGTAAGTAGAAGGATCATACTTTTTAAGGATCTCATCTCTTACCCAACTGATTTCTCGTTTTCCCATAGATCTAATATACCATAAGTATGGTCAGAATAACAACTCTTATTGTCCATACCAAACTTTTTTGAATATTGTAGTGAAAGATAAATAACGGAGAAATAACAATGGGTAAATATGTAAATAATTCAAGGTTCAGTCATATCACTTGGATCAATAAACAACGAATGAATTTCATTACTGAACACAATGAAAAACAAAAACTGATTGGTGGATCGGAAGTAAAGGTAAAACCACCCAATTATACCAACACATAATGAAAAGTATGGTCAGTAAATAGGACTTTAATGTCCATACTAAAAATTTACCTATGTTATATCGTAATGTTAATTAATGGAGTATTAAATGAGTAAAAAGAAGAAAAAACTAAATGGATTTCAATTAAAACAACAACAAAGTCAGTTAAAGAAAACTTTTGATCAGAAAGTAAATGAACCAACTAAAAAATTTGATCATACATTTTTACTTGAACAGACAGAAAAAGGTTGGAAATCAGATCCTACACCCTTTCAAACTTTAGGTAATACAAGATCTACATTAACGGATCAATGGAAGTATTTGTTAAACACAGATGAAGAGATCAAAGACTTTTCCAATAGATCTACATTAAGTGAAGAACTATGTAAAGATCTAATCTATACGGATTTTATTGGGAAAAAAATGATCTTCTTATCAAATGACATTTTCGGACATCAAAGTGTATTTGTAGGTGATACTGAAGGATGTATCAATCAGTTCTTAATCGAAGAAAAAAATAATGAATATTTTAAAACCAATGGTGAAAGATATAATTTTAATTACAATCGAGAGAAAACCAAAAGAGAAGAACAACTTCTCAACAAAGATTGGAAGTCTATTTCAGAAAACATATCCTTACATAATAAAAATGGATTATTGAGTTGGTTGGGAGATTATTACTACGAATTCAAAGATAATTCAAACCTATTCAAAGAAGTATTTAAGGAAGGTTATACTTTAAATGAGATCATTAGAACTAATGTAGATCCTTATACTCTTGAAGAACTCTTTAATCACTTCAATCAATTAGATCCAAAAACCACAATGGATAAAGAGGAAACATCATATTTCAATGATCTTCCTAATCAAGTAAAAGTATATCGTGGGATCGGAAGAAGAAATTACAATGATGACAATGGTGAATTATCGTGTATTGAAGATATTGATACTGATCAATTAGGATATTCTTGGACAACTGATCAAGAAAAGGGAGAGTGGTTTGGATCACGATATATGGAACAAGGATTTCTTGTAGAAGGGATCGTAGATAAACGACATATCAGTTGTTATTGGAATGGTCGTAAAGAACACGAAGTGTTAATAGATCCAACCTTTATTAAGAATATTAAGATCACCGATTTAAGTGGTGATGAAAAACCAAAATTTATGGATCAAGAAGGGATTAGTATGGTCAATACCAACCATTCTATTGTCCATACTGAAAACATTGATATGTTATAGTATCAGTAAGAATTGAATAATAAAAAATAGGAGAAACAATGAGAGAAAAAGAAATAAAAAAACTATCACCAAAAGAACAACTGATACAAAACCATAAAAAGTTAGTCGAGATGATAAAAATGGTTTCTATTGATGTTGTAAAAACTGAAAAAAGAATAGATGACTTGAGAGAACATAATGAGGAATTACTCACAAGTGGAGAGTGTGAAAATGAAGAAGACACACTCTACCAAGTCAATCAAGAATTACTATATGGAGTAATTAATTTAAGAAAGTATCAGTATGAGATTTTAGGTGAAATGTTAAATAAAGAGGTGAAATAATGTTAGACGATAATAAAAGTGTATGGGAACAAGATAATGGGGTCGTTCTAAATGTTGAGGGTTCATATCATTTAGAAGTGAATTGGGATTACATAGAGAACGAATTGAGAAAAGACGAACAAGTAATTACTGATGATTGGAAAGGTATTCCAAGAGGTGAGGATTTTAGACACTTCCTTTTCTCTCAAAGACCAACAATAGAAATTGATACATATGGTGATTTAGACCATTTTGATAGTAGTTGTATAGATGTGAATTATGAAATGAGAGTGTGGGTATTAAAATACTTTTTTAACCACGACAATAATATTTGTGATCCAACATATACACCAAAGACAAGAGAAGAATTACCAAAGATAAATGGTAATGTTTTGGAGGTGAAATAATGAGTAAAAAGAAAATAATGAAACCAAAAGAATACAAAGAGTTGGTAAATAAATTGACCAACAGAGTGTTAGAACAAGAAGGAATTACTTGGGAAGAAGGTTCAACAAAATATGGAATGACAAGAACGAAACCAAGATTTCAAAAACTTGATTATGGTTATGTAAAAGATAGAGAGTATATGGTGAATTTCTCTCTTTGGGAACATACCATTAAAAACAAAAATATTATGGAAGTAAGAGAGATGATTTTTGAAGGATTTCCATTTCTTAAAGGTAGTCCAATACCCAAAATATACAAGTTTGATGATGAGGAAGTAGAACTATCAGTATCGTTTTGGGAATTTAGAAGTAGAGGTTCATTAGAAATTCACGGAGTTGTCTTTGGATTTATAATTAGAGGTGAAAGAGAGGAGTTTTAGTAATGGTCGATAAATACAAACAACTATACGATCGTATGATCAAACTATGGGGTTTCATCACAGAAGAACAATTCGTGGAAACATTAGAAGAAGAAGGATTTCACGATCTTCATACTCGTGTGGGGATCACAGAAGAATTCTACAAATACTTGGACAACAAGTATTCAAGTTTTGATCAGTCGTGGAAACAAAAATTAAAGAATATGAAAGACGGATTTGATCGTGGATTAGAGTATCGGATCTATCAACAAAAACAATTAAAAAACAAATACAAGAAAGAGGTGAAATAATGAGTTGGAAAAGTGAACAATTATTAAAGTTTTCATTATCAGTAAATGTCGGTGAGATGAGAGGTTTAATGGACGAGTTAGAATTAGATAGTTCTAATGATGAATTACTCGAGGACTTCCTTGATGTAATGAAAGATAAATTATCATCTAAATCTTATAATATGGATGGTTTGATATATCATTCTATTGAGGATATTGTTGAGGGACGATTAGGTATGTATGAAAAGAAAGATCTCAAACAAGAAGTATTAGAACAATATGAATTTAGAGGGGTGAAATAATGTATAAAGAACTAAAAGAACACCCATTAAAAGAAACACTCACTATGATTAATAAACAATCATTAGATCTACGATTATTATTAAGTGATTTTCACACATCATACTTTGATAAAAGAGAAGTAGATATGAGTGGAGTTGATAAGATGTATAAAGAGTTTGATAATGAAATTAAAACTATGAAAAAACATCTAAACAAATTGACTATTAAAATGAATAAGTATTGGGAAAACGGAAAGAGGTGAAATAATGGATTTTAGAATTGAGAAAACTGATTGTCGTAGTGGAGAATATATGTATAAACACAAAAGGTTAAAAAATCATATTGGAGATCTACTAAATCAGTATAAAGGTAAGTGTTTAGATGAAGATGATAGGTTCATAACGATCAATTTTTCAAGTGTTGATAGTTATATGGGTTTTTTTACAATACTAAATAAGGACTATATGGTTCCTATTGAAAAAGAGGAGAAATAATGAGTAAAGAAAAAGACTATGTTGATTATCTCAAATATAAAGATGAGATAAGAACATATAATAACAAATACTTTGGTGACCACCTTTCAAGACAATACTCAAAACCTATTCTTGATTATAAAGAGTGGAAGAAAGAACAAAAACAATGGAAGAAGTTTGGGAGATCTAAATGACTAAAGATCCAACACAACAGATCATTGATCAGATCAAGGAACTCAATTTAGATCATCAATATAAAGTAATGATCAAATGGATCTCTCAATATGAACCGAATGAAGAATTCACCGATTGGTTAAATGATGATCAACAAGATGAACCATTTTTAGTCTTGGTTAAAAAGGGATCTCAATACAGACCATTACAACAAGGTGTTGATTATTAGTGATGAAATAGTAAAATTGGTAGATGTCTTCACAAACTCATTGTAGAAAGTGTGGAAATCAGTTAGATCGTCAAGGATACTTGTGTTCTAAATGTGTTGTAAATCCTAACAGATTAAAAGGTATTAGAGTTAGTGAAGTCATATCTAAAAGACCCCCCTTAAAACGAGTAGAAAAACAAGATCCCCACGATTTTTATTTTCCTTATATCAAAGGACAATTTATTTGTAGAAGATGTGGTGGTAGTAGAGAAAAAGGTATGAAGTATTGTGATCCTTGTAGAGAGGAAAGAAAGATCATCACAACACAAAATCATTTTAAGAGAACCAAAAAACTATTAAAAAAAGATCCAACTTTTAGAAAAGAATATATAAAAAGGAAACACGAAGACATTTTTATTAAAGATCTTGTTATTGGATCTACTCAATTTACACGAAGATGTAAAGATTGTGGTAAAAAAAGAAAACCTAATAATATTTATTGTGAAGATTGTAAGAAGATTAGAAAAATAGAACAAAGGAGAAGATCATACCAAAAAAAACATAATCCTTATTGTAAAGTTGAGGGGTGTAATAACAGAAAACCTCACAGATCTATTTTCTATTGTAGTAGTTGTAAAAAGAAAAAAGAAGTAAGTGATCTAAAACATAAAATGTATTTACGATCACTTTGTAATGTGTGTGGTAAAGTCAAAGATAGAAAAGGACAGAAATGTTCTAAATGTTTAGTTAAATCAACACCCAAAAAATATATTAAGATCTCTAAACCTTGTATCAGATGTAAAGGAAAGGTTGATCGTCAAGGATTGTATTGTAAGAAATGTTTTGAAATACAAAGAATAGAGACAAGTAGAAGATATGTAAGAAAAACTGATCCCAACTTATGTAGAAAATGTAATAAAAAGTTAGATCGTCAAGGATACATTTGTATTAGTTGTTTGAGTGATAAAAGTTATTCTAATTCTACCAAATATATTCCGAAGAAAGTTTATGGAGTTTGTGAGGTTTGTGATAAAAAAATTGTAGGTAAAAATAGTCATAGACGATATAAGTGTGATGAACATAAAGTCAGACCTTTAACCGATAGAACCAAATGTAATAAGTGTAATAAACCAAACGACAGATTACCAAATGGTTTTGTTTGTTCTGAATGTTTAGTTAATAAACCTATTGAAAGAGATAAAACTAAATGTAGAAAGTGTAATAAAAAGTTAGATCGTAAAGGACATATATGTTCAAATTGTTATGTTAATAGATCTATTTTAAGAGATAAAACTAAATGTTCTAAATGTGGAAATCATTTAGATCGTAATGGTTTATTATGTTCAAATTGTATTTCAACTTATCAAAGGATTACAACTTGTAAAGATTGTGGAAAGTCATTAGATCGTAAAGGTCATTTTTGTATTAAATGTTCTGATGATCGTAAAAGAGAAAGACATAGAAAAAACTACATCAAACAAAAGAGACAACGAAGTATTAAGTCGTGAGACCATTTAGATCAAAAAACATTATCACGATCTAACCCTCTTTTATATCGAGATCACCTGAAATTTCAGAAAAATTGTAAAATCGTGTAAATACGAACTAAAATATATATACATATACAAACATACCAAAATCACCTAAAAGTGTCAGGAAGTATGGTTTTTGTCCATTCTATGTATGTTTCTACCCTACCTTTTCTCCCCGAGATCTCATCAAATAATAACTTAAATAATAAAATAATGAAAAATAATGTAATAAAACTTTTCAACTTACTATTTATTACTGATACAAGATTGAAACAACATCATATCCAAACAAACAAACGGAGTGTGGTCAAACCACTTAATAATGAACTCAAGTAAAGAACGGAACAAAGGGGTTTGGAGAAGTTGGGTTGTAATTCTATCAAAATAGTTAGAATGAGTTTTCTCCCCAATAGTATCGAAACAGATTTTGTCATTATGTGGTGTAATGTAATAAGGTGGTGGTTAAGGAATTATATTTGACATACTTATGAGATACACAGATAAAATTAAAATGAGATTTAGTGAAGACTATCTACAAAGATTTTCAAAAAATACTGATCATCTTTATGGGATACTTGAATATTAAATGAGAAGTATGGAACAACTTCGTTGTTCTTGGACTTCATCAACTTCGTTGATTTCGTCCAAATCTTACATTTATTCTGATAAATAATTAACAATAAGGACTTAAAAAATTATGTTTAATAAAAAAACAAAAGTTAATCTGAAACCACTTCAATCAATTATGAAAGGGAAACGATTAACAAAGAAAAAAGAGAGATTAGATTACATAGAGAACCTATACAATATCACGACTACTAAACTTAACAAGACACAAAAAGTGATTGATACTAAACTGAAAAATCAGAAGAAGTTTCAAAAGACAAGTCAGAAAAACATATTGTATTAACTATCAAGATTTGACAAATGAGTTTTATTTAGAGACACTCCAAGATATATCTATCAGTTTGTCAGATGAGGTGGTGGTTTTGGTGTTCTCATCTCTTACCACCACCAATAATTAAAATGAAAAATAAATATAAAATATTAACCTTCGACTTCCTTATGACAATTAATGTTTGGGAATTTATCTATCAATTGATACGACTAAATCTATTAGGAAAAACAAGTAAAAGATTTGAGAACAAAGTATCTCAATTCATCAAAAAGAATTATGAAAAAAAAGACCAATAATACAAAATACATTCAACCAAAGAAGTGGGATGTATTGATTAATGATATAAACAAAGTCGTTCAGATGTTTGTTAATGATCCAAGAGATACAGATAGTTTCTTTATGAGAGGTGAATTACAAGAAACATTAAGGATCTTATCGGATTTGGATCTAATGAAAAGTAACGATCCAATACATAAGGAAATGGTATATGTAATGGGAATTAATTTGATCTCAACACTAATGGTTCAGATGTCATTGTTTCATAGACCGATCGTAATGATCAATACCGAAATAGATGAAACAGAGATTGAAGTCCCTATGTTCCCTACCAATGAAGTTCCCTTCTTCACAAAACAAGTCAATAGTAAAGGGAAATTTACAGATTATTCAGATCTACATAGTTTATCCATTATGAAAGATTATTATTTAAAAATAGACAAACGATCACCACAAGAAATAATGGAAGGTAAAAGATAAAATGGAACATTATACACAAGTATCAACAACAATTGACGGAGACTATTCAGATAGTCATCCATTAAGAAAGTCTATACAACGATATAGACACAAGAAGATGTCAGAAACGACTTGGAAGAAAATATCAAACACTTGGTTAAGGAATGTAGAAAATATGTTTGTTAATAGTGGAGTATCAATTATGGAAGATTGGTTAGAAACATCACAAGGAAATAACATATTAAGGAAGATCGTCCAAGACATTGAAATGAGAAAAGATTTTTATTTTGAATAAACAAGAGGTTACAATGAAAACATTAAAAATAAACATAGATCCAATCGAGTTTAGATCAATTGATTTTAAGATCGGTGGAATTTCAGATAAAGATTGGAATTACATTGTTCAAAACATTAACAATGACTTTTCAGAAGAAGTCCAAAGTGGTGTATATGAAATGACTATGGAACGAATTGTGGATCTATTACAAGAAAGAAACAATAATGAAAAAAGAAAAAACTAAACCAATTCCAACACCAAGTCCAAGTTCTAAACTGAAAGATAATTTCGGTCATAGTAAGGACTATATCAAAAGACAAAAAGAGAGTTGGGGGAACAAGAAATGAACAATAAAGATTTAGTCCAATCACAGATCAAACAGATCAACAAACAGATCGAGGACATTTTAGGAACACCGATTAATAAAGAATTGTGGGAATTGATCCAATCATTGATTATCAAAACTCACCAATATCATAATTTGAATATGGAACAAGTAAGGGGTGAATTAGAAGAAAAAGTTAAACCAATAATAACCAAGTATAAGGATGAATTAGGAATATGAACGATATGAACGATTTAGAACTCTTTAAGTTTCCAAAATTTGAAGACAACAAACCTTTAAGATTAATGACAATAAAACAAGTAGTAGAGATGTTGAGTATAACACGACCAACTCTACATAAATGGACTACCAAAGATAATATACTGAAGAGTATTCAGATCGGTGGTAGAGTATATTACAAAGGACAAGACATTGATAATCTTGTGAAATACCGATAAATAATTGAATAATAGAAACTAACCTTATACTTATTATAAGAAGATTAGTTTCTTCCACCCAACACCACATATTCAAAAAAAGAAACCACTCATTAATTTGGGTGGTTTTTTGTTTGTGGAGGGTGTAATTTTATTCAGTATGGTTGATCCAACGATCTACATTGTCCATACTAAATTAGTTTATACATTTATTAATGAAAGACAAACTCTACATATATTGTCGTGTGAGTACCTCTTCACAATCAGATGAAGGTGTATCTTTAGATGTCCAAGAACAACGAGGGATCGAAGTATCTAAAAAGAATAATATGAAACCAATTTCAATCAAAGAACAAGGAAGTGGTTTAAAGTCTTATTCAGAAGAAAGACCATTGTTCAGTAATCTTATGAATAAAGTATCGGACGGAGAAGTTAAACATATATGGATTGATGAATTAACACGATTGACAAGAAATGATGTAGATCTTCCCTTTATTTCATTAGAGATGAAAAAGAATAATGTAAATCTCTATGTTGGTAAAAGTGGTCAATTAAAAGAATGGGGATTTGAGACCAAGTTATTAGACACCATTATCACAATGGTAAATCAAAATCAGATCAAAACTCAAATCAGAAAAAGTATTAGATCTAAAAGAAGATTATTTACTGAAGGTTGTTATATGAAAGGTCAAAGTCCATTTGGATATGATCTAAAAGACAAAAAATTAGTTCTCCACCCTACTAATTCTCAATGGGTTGAAAAGATATTTGATTTCTATGAAAAAGGTAAATCTACCACTTGGATAAGAACACATTTATTTGAAAATCAAGTCAAACCACCAATGAATTGGAAAACACAAAACGATTGGTTCCCAGATAGAACTATAAGAGTAATTTTAGGAAACCAAAATTACATTGGTATAGACACTTATGGAGAACTAACTAATAGTTGTCCTCAAATAGTAGATAAGAAAGTATTTCGTTCAGTTCAAAAGAAACTTAAACAACATAATAGAATAGATAATTCTGAAAAGATAGACTTCTTATTGAGAGGTATTATTAAATGTGGAGATAGTTCATCTATGAGAACTCTCGGTAAAAAGAAATCAAGAAAAAATCCTTTATATTCTTGTGTCCATAGAGACAGACAATACAAAAATAGAAGTAATAATAAGATAACTTGTAAAGTTAGTCGTTCAGTAAGAACTGATATAATTGACAACTATACTTGGGAATTACTTTGTAGAACTCTTGAACAATCAAGTATGATAAAAGAACAAGTCAAAAAAGATATCATTGGAACGAAGAAAAAGGGATATACCAAGAGAAGTGTTAATATTACACTAAAAGGACTTAACAGAAAAATGGTTGAGTTAGACAAGAATACTTTAGAATTAGAAAAGAGATTTTATACAAATAAAATAGATCAGAAAAAGTTTGATATATTAATGGAAAGTATTTCTGATACTGAAGAAGATTTACTCGGACAAATAGATGATTTAAAACTTCAACTAAATTCAATAAAAGAAAATTCACAATGGATTGATTGGTTAGAAATTCATTTTAAAAGAATAGATAAAATTAGAAACACTTCTGACTTAATAGAAAAAAAGAAGTTGATAAACCACTATATTAGAGAAATTCTTGTATTAGAATATGATGATGAAACTCACCAACATAAGATAGTATTTAAATTTAGATTTCCCTTATTCAATGATAAAATTGAATGGATCAAAAACAAAAATGGGACATTTAAATTAGATAAACACGGAAGAAGAAAATATAAAATTATTGACGGAAAAGATGAGATTAAATTATCCTCACCCTCCAATAGTCATTCTACCGTGACAGATTTTGCGAGATTTCTTGGTTGATCTACGTCACACCCCTTAGCTACAGCAATAAAGTATGAAAATAATTGCAATACAATTGTCGCTAATATAACAAACATATAATGAGTAGTTTTTGGTACTAAGATTAAATCATCAGCTAAATCTCTTAGAATTTTATCTCTAGAATCTGTAACAATAATAATTTTTCCTTTTCGAGATTTAATTTCTTCGATATTGGATATGATTTTATCATAGGTTTTATCTTTAGGAACTATAAATACATTTGGCATATTTTTATCTACTAAAGCAATCGGTCCATGCTTCATCTCTGCTGCAGGATATCCCTCTGCATGGATATAGGAAATTTCTTTTAATTTTAAAGCGCCCTCAAGTGCAACTGGAAAATTTAATCCTCTTCCTAGGTAAAGAAAATCTGAAGCGTTCTGATATTTTTCTGCTATTTTCTTGATTGACTTCTCTTTTTTAAGAACAGATTTAATATCATCCATATATTTAGGCCACATTGATAGGTCTAGATATTTCTTCATTACAGACTTAGTCATTGTCTTTTTACTATCTGCTAATTTTAGTGCAAAAAAGTATAATACAGTAATTTGTGCAGTGAATGCTTTTGTCGATGCAACACCAATCTCATGACCACACCTTGTATGTACTCCACATTTTGTCTCCCTAGAAACAGAACTACCTGGTACATTGCATATACCTATGGTGATTGCGCCATAATCATTTGCTTTTGCAATAGCAGCTAGAGTGTCAGCAGTTTCTCCTGATTGAGAAATAGCAATTACCACTGTTTTATTATCTATAATACTATGATTATATCTAAACTCAGATGCATACTCTACATGTACAGGAACCTTTGCAAATCTTTCAATTAGATTTTTACCAATAAGACCTGCATGCCATGAAGTTCCACAGGCTGTAATATAAATTTTGTCCGCTGATTGTATTTCTTCCCAATATTCTGACAATCCATGTAACAATACACTATTTTTGGTAGATCGGGCTTTCAAAGTATTCCCTATAGTTGTCACTTGTTCATGAATTTCTTTATGCATGAAATGCTTGAATTTTCCTTTGTCAAAATCATCAATTTTATAATCAATTTTTTCAACTTTTTTTGGTAATGCTACATCTTTTTCTACAGACTTTATTTGATAATTATTTTTATTGATTACAGCCATTTCACTGTCATTCAGATATATAATCTGTTGTGTATAGCTTACAATTGGAGATATGTCGCTCCCTATAAAAAATTCACCTTCTTTTATCCCCAGTACTAATGGACTTCCTCTTCGGGCTGCAATCATCATTTCTGGAAAATCTACATTTAAGACAACAATACCGTATGCACCATCTACTCTCTGTAAAGCTGCGCGAACAGATTGTTCAAAATCTAACTTTCCTTTATTGTAGAAATAGCCAATCAACTGGACTAGCACTTCGGTATCTGTGTCCGATTTGAATGTTATTTTTTTCGATTTAAGAAATTTTTTAATAGGATCATAATTTTCAATAATTCCATTATGAACAAGGCTAATCTTTTTAGATTGATCTAAATGTGGATGTGCATTCTTTTGATTGGGCTCTCCATGTGTCGCCCATCTTGTATGGGCAATACCTAATCCACCACAATTTTGTGAGGATTTTTTACTATTAATAGCATTTTCAAGCTCTTTTACTTTACCAGCACGCTTTGTAATGTTAATTTTATTGTTAATAATAGAAGCTACTCCCGCAGAATCATATCCACGGTATTCTAGCTTCTTTAATCCGCTCAATAAGATTGGATAACAGTCTTTTTTTCCTTTATATGCTACTATTCCACACATGATTTTTCCTTTAAATATAAGTTCATTTTTACATTTCCCCTATCACCATATTTATCAGAATCTAGCACTATTTCTTTAAATCCATATTTGTCATACAAGTTCCGTGCTATTACCAATGCACTATTTGTAATTAAGACAATTTGATCTGCATGATTTTCTTTTGCAAAATCAATACATCTATCCATTAATTGATTCGCTACTCCAAGTCCACGACATTCTTGTGATACCGTCATCTTTGCTAATTCAAATACTTTACTATCCACAGATACCATCGCAGCAGTAGCAATTACTGTATCGTTCTTGATAGCAAAAAACACTTCTCCCCCTTTATCGATAATATATCTTTGAGGATTAGATAGATCATTTATATCTGATTTCTCTAAGTGCCACGACTCTTCAATCCATTCCTTATTTAAGGCATAAAAATCTGAAGTATACTCACTTTTAAAGGACTCAATTAATATAGAATCATTTTTATACATAGTCATCAGTTCGGCCAATAGATATATTCATCATTATCTTCGTATTCTTGCCCTGTATGTTTATCAATTAATATTGGAGCATTAACAACGCTCGGCCATAAGGGTTCTACTTGTTGTAAGTTATGCTCATTAAGCAGCTGTTCTAATAATTGTACTTTTTCTGGATAGTCAGCAACAATATTATTTTTTTCAGTTGGATCTTTTTCAAGATGAAAAAGCCACTTTTGATCAGCTCTGCTTGTTCTAATCAATTTCCAACCTTCATGCAGCACTGTTTGTTGATGTCCTTGTCTCCAAAATAAAGTTTTATGAAGAATTCCATCCTTTGAGCCATTTACAAAAGGTAAGAAGTTTACCCCGTCTAATATTCTATCCGTAGGAACATTGGCATTTCCTGCAGCTGCAATCGTCTGAAAAATATCATTATGATGTACTGCAGGTATAAATTTTGTTCCAGCTTGAATTTGCTCAGGCCATTTAGCCATAAATGGAATATGTGTGCCTCCTTCGAAGTGAGTAAGCTTCCATCCACGATAAGGCTTATTAATATCAGCAAGCTCTATATAGCTTGCTCCTCCGTTATCACTTGTAATAATAATTAATGTATTGTCTGTCAATCCGTTCTGCTCTAATGCATCAACAATCCGTCCAATGCTTCTATCTAATGCGGTAATCATACCTGAATAGACTTGCAAATTATGTCCCATTGTATGATGACTAATGGCTTCGACATCACTTCTCAGGGCCTGCAATGGATTATGAACTGCCCAATGAGCTAAATATAGAAAAAAGGGTCTATGCTTATTTTTTTCTATTACCTGGATTGCTTCATCTGTATAATAATCGGTAAGATATCCTCCTGGAGCAAAGTTCGGACTTTTGTTAAATGATGCGCTAAATTGAGATCTAGCCCATATCATATTATCTACAGGATGGTCAGTTTTTGCATTAACAACGCGCTTGTCATTTTCAGGCAAATACAGTCCACCTTCCATAAATAAGCTATCATCAAACCCTTGATCATTGGGGTGACTTCCATCTACTCTCCCTAAATGCCATTTTCCAATATGAGCTGTATAATAACCAGCATCCTTTAATACTTCAGCAATAGTAATTTCCTCAGTAGGAATACCAGCAGAAAATAGATCTTTTGCATCTTCATATAATTTTTCTTCTATTTCAATTTTTAGTTCATTGTCCTGGATATCATCTATCCATTTCATCAGCTGTACAGCGCCTGGAAAAAGTGGAGTAAATTCAAATCCAAATCGCGTGGAATAACGGCCTGTCATAATCGAAGCTCTTGATGGAGCACACATTGCATTGGCTGCATATCCATTTTTAAACATTACTCCATCCTTCGCAATTTGATCAATATTTGGAGTTAATAAAGAACCGCTTCCAGCTCCTCCATTATAAAGTGAAACATCATTGAAACCTAAATCATCAGCAAGGATTAAAATGATATTAGGTCTAGTATCTGGTGTTTTATTTTCAAGAGATGGGCCTTGTTGCCAACTAGATGAACCTTCGGATAAAACCGGCCTTATAATATTTAGAATCTTTGGAATAGCCCATACAGTAATATTGATTCTATTTTGCCAACCTAAAATTCCGATGAATAATAGAAAAAATATAATTGCTGTAGTTTTTTTCATTTTACTCCCACTCAATAGTGGCGGGTGGCTTACCCGTACAATCATAAACAACTCTACTGACTGCTGAAATTTCATTAACAATACGATTAGAAACTTTTCCAATGAAGTCATAAGGAAGATGGGCCCATGTGGCTGTCATAAAATCAACAGTCTCTACTGCTCTTAAGGCTAAAACATCTGCATATCGTCTCTCATCACCAACAACGCCTACTGATTTTACAGGAAGATAGACAACAAATGCTTGGCTAAGCGAATCATATAAGTTCGCTTCTTTTAACTCGTCAATAAAAATTTTGTCTGCTTTTTGTAATACATTAATTCTATCTTTTGTTACCTCTCCCATAATTCTAATGCCTAAACCAGGTCCAGGAAATGGATGTCTTTTTAGGATATGTTCAGGAGTGTCTAGTTCTTTTCCAATTTTTTTAACTTCATCTTTGAATAAATCTCTAATAGGCTCTACTAGTTTTAAATCCATTCTTTCTGGCAATCCACCTACATTGTGATGTGATTTAATTACACTAGATTTATCTCCATCAGCTGACGATTCAATAACATCTGGATAAATAGTACCTTGTGCAAGCCATTGAACATCTTTAATCTTCTTTGCCTCTTTCTCAAAAACATCAATAAATGTATTTCCAATAATTACTCTTTTCTTTTCTGGATCTGTAACACCTTTTAATCGATCTAAGAATAGATCGCTGGCTTCTGATAATTGAATATTAATACCTAAATTTTGAAACGTACTCATCACTTCTTCTACTTCATTCAACCTTAGGAGTCCATGATCTACAAAAATGCAAATCAGATTATCCTTAATACACTTATCTAATAACATTGCAACGACCGATGAATCTACTCCACCAGATAAGCCAAGCAATACTTTATCATTACCTACTTGATCGGTAACAGAAGTAACCATTGACTCTATAATATCTGAAGTTTCCCAATTTTTTTCACACTTACATACACTATAAACAAAATTACTTAAAATCTTTGATCCTTGATTGGTATGTGTTACTTCTGGATGAAATTGTAAACCGAACCATAATTTTTCTTCATTCTGAAAACCAGCAATTGGACAATTATCAGATTGTGCGATGGTACTAAAATTACTAGGCAATTGATTAACCTTATCTCCATGACTCATCCATACGTCTAAAGAATCTTCGGTTAAATTAACTCCATCAAATAGAATTGATGTTTCCTTCATCTTTATATTAGCATGACCAAATTCTCTCTTCTCAGAACTAACAACTACGCCATCCAATTCTTGAGCTATTGTTTGCATTCCATAGCAAATACCTAAAAGTGGAATATTAAAATCAAATAAAGCTTTATTGATCTTAGGCGTATTAGCTCCTGTTACTGTTTCTGGACCTCCAGACAAAATAATACCGCCAGGATTCAATGATTTAATTTTATCCATACCAATATCGTAAGGAAGCACAACAGAGAATACTCCAATCTCTCTTATACGTCGCGCAATTAGCTGCGTATATTGAGATCCAAAGTCTAGAATGATAATTGTATTATTGTTCATTTTAAGATAGATAATATGTTATCTAATTTATCCTTTAAATTATTTCTATCTACTACCAAATCTATAAATCCTTTTTCTAATAAAAATTCTGCAGTCTGAAAATTATCTGGTAATTCTTGGCTGGTAGTTTGCTTGATAACACGCTGACCAGCAAATCCAATTAATGCTTTAGGCTCTGCTATAGTAATATCTGCTTGCATTCCAAAACTTGCAGTAACTCCTCCCGTAGTAGGATAGGTAAGAATTGATATATAAAGGCCTCCTTTTTTTGAAAATTTTGCTAAATGGGTGCTTATTTTAGCTAGCTGCATAAGCGATAGGGCTCCTTCTTGCATTCTAGCGCCACCAGATTGACACACAATAACTAGAGGGCAATTTTTTTCTGATGCAAAATTGATAGCTTTGGAAATTTTTTCACCGACAGCACTCCCCATACTTCCACCTATAAACTTGAAATCCATAATTGAAATCACAATTTTTTTATTATTAATTGATCCATAGTAACAACCTACTGCCTCTTTATTTTCTGGAGTATTTTTTAAAATATCTTCATATGCTTTATTGGCTTTAAAGTTTAATATATCTGTTGATGAAATATTTTCGAATAAAACTTCATGCTCATCATCAAGAATGATATCAATATACTTTTGACTAGAAATTGGAAAGTGAAAACTACAGTGATGGCAAATAAAATTTGCAGATTCTAACTCTGGACTATAAAGGATTTCACCGCAATTACATTTTTGCCATAGATCGCTCGGCAATTCTTTCTTAGCTGAATCTTGAATATTTTTATCTTTTCTTGTAAACCAGTTCATTATTTACCTGTATTAAACGATCCTATATAGTTAGGTACTAAGTTGTTAATAGATTTTGTTTTTAACAAATCAAAATTTTTCACTCCTATCTCGATTATATCTCTCGCAGAGGGAATAGCAGCGATAATTTTTGGAGATGGAACCTTAATATTGTCGATTAAATGCTCTGGACCATGATACAATATCACTCCATAATTTTTTGATGATAACTCTTCAATAGATATCGAAGTAGGATTTTCTTCTGAAACATAAGAATCATTTTTCAATATATACCTTGATTGATATACTGTGCTACCATGTGAATGTATAACAACAGTCACCAATTCTTCCTTTAGATCTTTTACTCTAGGCAATAATATTAAATCAAACGTAGAGATTGGAATAATAGGCACATTTAATGCAAGCGCTAATCCTTTAGCATAACTTAATCCAATTCTAAGTCCAGTGAATGACCCTGGACCCATTGATACTGCAATTCCATCTAAGTCTTTAAATGTTAACGATAGTTTATTTATTATTTCTTCTGCCATGATAGGTAAACTAGTTACGCTATCGTTATTAACTACCGAAGATGATTCATGGATATCTTTATCAGAATTAATAGCGACGCTACATTGCTTTGAAGATGATTCAATTCCTAAAATATATATCATAGTATCGTGATTAGTCTTTCGTTGTCTGACAAATGTTCAAATTGTATTTCAACCTTATTGTTCATATCAATATTTTGAATTAATTCTGGCCATTCTATTAATGTAATAGCCTTATGATTACTTAAGTATTCCAATCCTCCAATTTCTAAAAATTCACCTATTGATTTTAATCGATATAAGTCAAAATGATAGAGGTATTTATCGTTGAGTGAGTATTCATTTAAAATTGGGTAAGTTGGAGATAAAATAATATCATCAAAACCTAATCCTTCAGAAAATCCTTTCGAAAAAGTAGTTTTTCCAGAACCTAGATCTCCTCTTAGTAAGACTACAGACCCGTATGCTGTTGAATGAGCAAAATTCTTTGCAAAAGCAAATGTCTCTTCTGGCGAAGTTGATTTGAATGATTTTGTTGACTGCATATTAGATGTAATATACAAATATAAAGAAAAAATAAAT